>DALYIW010000317.1:2255-9557 GCA_031970155.1 Coleofasciculaceae cyanobacterium CTOTU46601
GCTACTACAATTTAAGCCAATTCTGGGACGAGAAAACACGGTCTAGGGGATAAAGTGGGAATCAGAAAAACAAACAACAAACAACAAACAACAAACAACAAACAACAAACAACTTACTTCGTTGTCATTGTATGAACACCATCCCAGCAATCTGGAGGTGGATTATCAAGATAGTTTCTAGAACGTTCTATATGAGTGATGACAGTTTGGTCGGTTGGCTTTAGGTAATAGGCTTCATGAAAGTAGCTGAGTGCTTTTTGGAAGTCCCTGTTGATATAAGCTTGACGCGCTGCTGTGTGGAAATCCAAAAACCTTTTTGTTGTGTCGTTGAGGATCATATTGGCTTCGCCAATTAACTCGTAAATACTAACCGCTTGGTTTTTGCCCTTGACGCGGATTTTGTCTAACTCGCGCACCAAAATGCGATCGCGGCACAGGTTATAGGTATACTCGCTCAAGATAATATCGCAGCCATACTCTTTTGTGGCACTTTCCAGGCGAGCACTCAGATTCACTCCATCGCCGATTACGGTGTAATCCATGCGTTTGTGTGAGCCAATATTGCCAGAAACCACCTCCCCTGAACTAATCCCGATACCGATGCGGATTAAGGGATGGTTACCTAAAATACGCGATCGATTAAACTCTGCCAAGCGCAAACGCATATCTAGTGCTGACTGAACAGCCATCCAAGCATGATTCTCTTTTAACGGTAACGGAGCACCAAACACAGCCATGAGGGCATCCCCCATAAACTTGTCTAAAGTGCCTTCGTGGTTGAAGACTGCCTCCACCATCGTTTCAAAATACTTGTTCAGCAGCGATACAACTTCTGCCGCTCCTAGGTTTTCTGTCAGCGTCGTATAGCCCCGAATATCAGAAAATAGAATTGTTACTTCCTTGCGCTCACTCACCATGAGGCTATCTTCACCCAGCGCCATTACTTGCTCAGCAACGCCTGGAGTCAGGTAGCGATACATCGTGGTCTTCATCCGCTTCTCGCGGCTAATATCTTCCAAGACTACCAGACCACCCCGCACATTACCCTCTGGGTTAGTCAGGGGATTGACTGTCAAGTTAATACTGCGTTCAATTTGCTGAACTTGCTCCTTTGTCAGATAGGTTGAAGAGTGGGAATCCCAAGGTGTCTCGTTCCAAGGAATATAAACTTCCGGGTTATCACTTTTGGGAATTGCCAGGATGTAGATACCACTTTGCTCATTTAATCGAGTTTTGGAGAGTTGTTCGCCGTCGCCATTTCCAGAGAGCAGGCTATCTTCTGAGCGAGTTAGGGTAAGGGAAGCGTTAGTACACTCAGGAGCATTACCATTTACGACATTAGAACCTTCTTTTTCAACGTTTAGCCTGCTGAGCTTCCAGTCTTCTTTAATCTGTAACTCTTGACGACTTTCAAACAAACCGACTGTCAAGCTTTGCTCTGGCACATAATGCTTCGTAGCTGTTGTCAGGCTATCCTGTAGACGCCCCTGGATATTGTCAATGGGGACGACCTCCCAGACATAACGGCCGGTAAGTTTGTACTCCCATAATTGCCGATTTTTGCTATCAAGATGCTGTAGTGGACAACCTAACAACGCTAAAGCCGCATCATTAATTGTGACAATTCGACCCTGCATATCTGTGGAGATTACAGCGTCTGAGAGACTTTGCAGAATATCTTTCTGATATTGCTTTTCAATCAGGACGTTTTCAAAGAGCTTGGCATTTTCCAGAGCAATCCCTGCTTGGATATTAAACGCCCGCATAAACTCTTCATCAGAACTGCTGAAGCTACCTGGATTCTTGTTGATGAGCTGAGTAACGCCAATCAAATCGCCGCCTGAGTTAAACACGGGCATACAGAGGATGTTGCGGGTTACATAGCCTGTTTTTTTATCTGTGCTGGGATCAAAGCGGGGATCTTTATAGGCATCAGGGATATTCAGAGGTTGACCGGTTGAGGCAACATAACCAGCAATTCCTCGATTAGCCGGGATGCGAATTTCCATTAGGGTTTCCCCATCCGCTGTAGCTACCTTGCTCCAAAGCTCTCCAGTCTCTTTGCTGAGCATAAAGAGGGTACTGCGATCGGCTTGCATCAACTCGCGAGCTTGTTCCATTACTAAACGTAGGGTGGCTTCTAAGTCTAAGCTTTGGCCTAAAGATGCCGTTGCTTTAAGCAGGGCAGCCGCTCCCCGTTGGTTGCGAGCAGCCATGTAGAAGGATTGGCAAGTTTCGAGGATGATCCCAATTGAGGCAGCAAAGTCACGGAATCGCTGTTCGTCTTCGCTATCAAACGGTACATCTCCAGCTTTATTCAACAGCTGTACTACAGCCACTACCTTGTTGCTGCTACTAAGAATCGGCATACACAGCAGTGTATGGGTACGATAGCCGGGACGTTCGTCAACTTCTTTGTTAAAGAGTGGGTGATTGTAGGCATCTGGGATATTGAGAGATTCACCCGTTGTGGCGACATGACCCGCGATACCGATATTAAGCGGAATTCGTAGTTCGATCGCTTTGTTGGTATCGATTTGGGGAATTTTTGCCCAGAGCTGATTTTTATCGGCGTCTACTAAAAAGATGGTAGTGCGATCGGCTTGCAGGATTTGACCAATTTTCAAGGTGAAGGCATCCATCACCTGCTCTAACATGGTTTCCAGGGCTTCGTGGTTGATCATCTCGATTGCCCGGAGAAATTGCTGAAATTCAGCCGTGATGAAGTCCAACAAACAGATGAATTCGGGAACGGATAGATCTTTGACTCGCGATGTCAGAACGCTTGTCCGATTAAATTGAGTTAATTGTGTTAATGTAGCTAGAACGCTGCCCGTGTTAGAGAGTGTCATAGTAATTACTGTTCAATAGCTGTCGTGTAATCCGGTAGGTAGACTCCGATGAGAGTGAATAAACTTGCCGATTATTGTTGCAAGAGAGAAAGCCTACAAAACCTTAGAATTCAAGAGTCATAGCTTGCTTTTTGCGAGTACCTGGTCTAAAAGCCATGGTCTTGATGGCGTCATCTCATCACAAGCATTAGAGTGAGATAACTTGCCGTAATACAGCATAGTTCTCGTCCTAGTATATGGAATTGGTTTTAGTAAACGAAGGTCAGGTGATGAGAGACGGTAAGATGCACGCCAACAATCAAAAAAGAATACAACGATAAAAAACTAGATAACAATAGAGCAATGAATTGATTGGCTAGAAAAAGATAGATCTACCTACGAATGTATCCACTCCTCTTGAGTAAGACAAGGGTAATTTTGAGGGATTCTTAGTTGAATGTAGTACACGATTAGCTGTCAGGACTGACGCTCGGGAGTTGGGAGTCGGGAGTTGGGAGTTGGGAGTTGGGAGTCGGGAGTAGGAAATTGCTCCAAGATCTTGAATTGTCCTGTGAATCAATCAGTATAGCTAGAGGGTCACAGGGAGTATTAACTCTTGATGTAATCTTGATGTGACGGTCTTAAATGTAAAGCTTCGTAAGGGCGCAAAGTCTTGCGCCCCTGTGCAAAATCAATTCAAGATATAATGGAAGGCTGCTAGAGCTGGTTTTCTCAGGCCGCCGATGACAGAGACTGGGATAGAACCACGGCTCTGTAGTAATTTTGCAGTTGGCGTGTAGCTGCCGCCCAACTCCATCTTTCAGCTTCTACCCTGGCGTTTTGGCGTAGGGTTTCTCGTTCTTGTTGCTGGTTTAGGAGACGTTGAGTTGCGGCGATCGCACCTTGTTCATCTGCTGGGTCAAACAGGTATCCATTAACGCCATCAGTAACAATATCAGGAATTCCTCCAGAGCGTGCGGCAACAACTGGACATCCCGCTGCCATCGCTTCTAGCAGTACTAATCCCAGTGTTTCTGTGCGCGAGGGAAAGACAAAGGCATCAGAACAAGCAAACGCCGCACCGAGTTCTTTTCCAGTAAGGTAGCCAACGAAATGGGTAGGCGTCCCAGCAAAGTGTTTTTCTAAGACACTGCGATTCGGGCCATCACCGACTAAAGCAAGGCGAGCATCGGGGATCGCTTCTAATACTGGCTTGATGCGCTCAATTTCTTTTTCAGCACCGAGTCGCCCGACGTAGAGGAGGAGAGGACTTTCTGGGTGTCCTTGGGAGAGGTGCGATCGCATTTCCTGTGAGGCCAAGTCTGGATGAAATGTCTCTGTATCAACGCCTCGCTGCCACAAGTCTAAGCGTTCAATACCATGCTCTCTCAATTGATCCACCATCGCCGTCGAGGTGCACAAATTCAGCTGAGCTTGATTGTGACTTGCTTTAATTAGCTCCCACATCACTCCCTCTAGCATCCCCAGTCCGTAGTGGTGGAGATACTGAGGCAAATGAGTGTGGTACGACGCCACTAAGGGAACTTGCATCATTTTGGCGTAATACAGACCCGCTAAGCCCAATACAGCAGGGTTGACCACATGAATCAAGTCTGGCTTAAACTCCTCTAATGCCACACCAATAGATGGACGTGGTAGTGCCAGCTTCAACTCTGGATACAGGGGTAATGGGAAGCCAGAGACTCCGTAGATTCTGGCTCCCTTGTATTCTGTAAGTCCGCCATCTGGCGAGACAACTAGCACTTGGTCACCGCTGCGCTGCAAATGTTCAACAGTGTGGCGTAGGCGCGTGACAATGCCATCCACTTTCGGCAAAAAAGTTTCGGTAAATAGAGCTATTCGCATAATTTAGTGCTTGTGTCTCGACGTTCTAACCTATCGACGCCAGGATACTTTAGGCAGAATCTGATTCTTATCGACTCGATTCTGGTACTTACTAGCAAAGTTAAGCAACGAATCTAGCAGTGAATCGGAGAGATAGTGAGGTTCTAAGCCGAGGCTCAAAAGATTTGTGTTTTTGGCGTAGAAATAATGCTCTTCTTTTTCGACTCTGGGGTTATCGAGATGATTGATTGCCACATCAAGTCCGATAGTTGTAGCCGCATTCTTCACCATTACAGCTAAGTCGCCTACACTGAAAAGTTCAGTGAACTGGTTGAAGACGCGGAATTGACCGGGTTCTGCTGGAGTTGCGATCGCAAGTTCCACACAGCGCACTGTATCCCGAATATCCAAGAAACCGCGAGTCTGGCCGCCTTTCCCATAAACTGTCAATGGAAAACCAATAGCCGCCTGAATACAGAATCGATTTAGGGCGGTACCAAAGATACCGTCATAGTCTAAGCGGTTAATCAGTAGCTCATCCATGCCAGTTTCTTCGGTCAGGACACCATACACAACCCCTTGATTCAAGTCAGTTGCCCGTAACCCCCAAACCTTGCAAGCAAAGTGGATGTTGTGGCTGTCGTGGACTTTGCTCAGGTGATACATGCTCCCAGGCTGTTTGGGATAGGGCAAGGTATCCTTACGCCCATTGTGTTCAATGGTGATGTAGCCTTCTTCAATATCAATATTGGGTGTGCCGTACTCGCCCATTGTTCCCAGCTTCACCAAATGGCAATCTGGGAAATCTTGTTGCATGGCATACAGCAAATTTAGCGTTCCTACGACATTATTAACTTGGGTCAAAACAGCATGTTCACGGTCAATCATTGAAAAGGGAGCTGACCGCTGTTCGCCAAAGTGAACTATTGCCTCTGGCTCGAATTGCTTTAGTGTCTTGAAGAGGAAATCGTAATTTGTGATATCGCCGATGAACAAGTCAATCGATTTTCCGGTAAGGTCATGCCAGCGCTGGAGGCGTCGCTGAATGGGGGCAATGGGAGTGAGAGTGTCAACACCCAATTCCATATCCCAGTGACGGCGCACCAGGCTATCTAGAATGCCGACTTCGTACCCCTTGTTGGAAAGATGGAGTGCGGTTGCCCAGCCGCAATATCCATCGCCGCCAATAACCAGGACTTTCATAAATTGCTCAATAAATCTCGCGTGCCGATACTCGGTAAATTTACCAGGTTTAGGTACCTTCTAGACCATTAAAGTGAATTCAATTGAGGACTTACGCAAATATCGCAGCCAAAAACTACAGCTAGTAGGGTGGGCAGTGTTCACTCTATATGTAGAGGTTGCGTGTAGGTTCGGTTATGCGATCGCTGTCATCCATCTGGGGATAGAGAAACTTATTTAGCGAGGGTGACGCATTCTATCAGTTTGAGTGCAATATCACAATCCCAGCTTTCTTGAGCCAGATACTTCTACAAAGAAGACAAATCCAAAACAAATCCAGGCAAGACATCTTCTCCAGACAAACTTACAGGAAACTGAACAATCTCTACATTCTGATTTGAACGATAGATTTCTACCTGTTGATTTTGAGGATTAATCAGCCAACCTAAGCGTAAGCCACTTTTGAGATATTCTTGCATTTTGTTTTGTAGTGGCTTAAGGGTATCTGTGTGCGATCGCAGTTCAATAACAAAATCAGGACAAATGGGTGGAAATCCTTCTTGTTCTTTTTTTGTTAAAGCCTCCCATCGCTCTAATTGAACCCACGCTGCATCAGGAGAACGGTCTCCACCCTTAGGAAGGCGAAAAATGGTTGAAGAACTAAATACTTTTCCCAGTTGAGTTTGACGATTCCAGAGAGTCAAATCAGTAATTAAATCTGCCTCTCGATTGCCACTTTGTCCTCCTACCGGTGGCATAATAACAAGTTCTCCTTTAGCAGTACGTTCCAATTGCCAATCTTGATTTACCTGACAGAGACGGTAAAATTGTTCGTCTGTCAGATCGACATTCTCTAAACTCAAAACTACCGTTGTCATAGTCATTAATTTCACTCACTTAACCGCATTCATGCGATTTGGGTAAATGGTTGTCACAAATCAATTCTTTGTGTTGGTGGGTTAGGCGTAGCCGTAACCCACGCTACTTATACCAATTCTCTGTGGTCTTGTACTTTATTTGCCCTCAGTCTAGAAGACTGGGGCTACACAAACTCATCCTATGCAGACAGGCTTAGTTTGTGCATCTTTAGAGAGAAATGGTGTTACTTGTTATTTGTTGTCCTCAATCACTGTAGAGTCAGCCACTAAGCAAGATTCTGTTAAGAAATAGTCATCCTCTGAACCATTTAGGGACTGCTCGAAATCGCACTTGAGGTAGCGCATCAGGTAAGTCCACTGTCCTGGCTGATCGCCTTTAGCGGTATATTTGATGCCGATAATTTCACCAACGTCGTAGTAGTGATTCCCCTCGTCATCTGTCCAATGCGTACCGATGCGATCAAAGAAGTGGAACTGGGGTTCGCTTGCTCTTGCCTTGGGTACTCGAATGTAGCAGTATTCTTCCGAATTATTGACTGAATCTGTCATTCTTAGATAAGTCTCCC
>DALYIW010000318.1:0-9501 GCA_031970155.1 Coleofasciculaceae cyanobacterium CTOTU46601
GTTGGGTCTCGTACCTTGACCCAACCTACCCATATCGTAAGCGTTTAAGTGGACATGATATAAGTTCTGATGAAAATCGCCTTTCTTCCTCTACTCCCTACTCCCCACTCCCTACTCCCTATGTTCATTAAGAATGGTGCAACATCTCAGTTGAACCCAATTGAGAACCGCTAGAGTCACCAACATTGTGATGTTTACTTAACCAATCCCCAATCAGCTGATTTACAGCATCTGGTTTCTCATCATGAGGGCAATGACCAGCATTGGGAATTGCAACAAACTCGACATCTGGTCCGGACTCTCTCTGCTGTTGGTAGATTGCCGCACCAGCAATTGGCGTCCAAGGGTCATCTTCTCCCCAAATTACCAGTAGGGGATGCTTTACCTTGGGCAACAGTTCAGTTGGAGAAGGGCCAGGAGGGGCAGTCAGAACCGAGGCAAATACCTGTTGAGCACCGGGGTCACAAGACGGCGTGTAGAGTAAGTCTACCAGTTCTTCTGTAATCGCTTCTGGGTCGCGGTAGACCTGGGTAAGAGTACGGCGGATGCGAGGTTTCTGGCGGATGAGGTTAAACAGCAATGGCCCAGTAATCTTGGAGCTCACCAGTTTGGTAAAAGCGCCCATCACGAAGCGCAGAGGAGGATTCAGTTCATCAGGACGGTGATTGAGTCCACCTGCACAGTTAATTAAGACGCCACCAGCAGCAATTTCAGGATACTCGGTCACAACCATCAAACTCAGCAGGGCACCGATGGAGTTACCGACAAATACTGTAGGTTCGGTGATGTGGGCGTCCCAGAAGTCCTTCAACTGCTGCTGCCACAACTCTAGGGTGTAATCTAGTGCTGGTTTATCGGAACCACCGAATCCTAAAAGGTCGATCGCAAACACTCGATAGCCAGCTTCAGCCAGAACAGGTATATTCTTGCGCCAATGCCCAATGGACGCACCAAAACCATGAATCAGCACTAAGGGCTTACCAGTACCCATGACGGTGTATTGAATCTGATGCCCTTGCCAGTGCCAAAAGTGCTTTTCAATAGTGTTTGTCGATAGTCCTTGTAGTGTAGTCACTGCGTTTGTGAAGATTTTTTAACAATTTTTTCTATATTAACGATGATTAAGCGGGTGGGAAAGCGATCGCCAAAATTTTGGAAGTAAGCCGGCCGTTACAGCGGATTGCAACTGGGTGAAGTATGCTTTCTAGCGGCTTCATTCGCTAGATATAGAGCCTGCTTGCGATCGAGTAATCAATATGAGTGGGAATTCTCCATTTCCCCTAGAATTGAATGAGCGATCGCTATTTGGTGTATAATAAGCAAATCGATAAACAAACTTACCGAACATTGAAAACTAAATAAGAAAAGCTTTTTGATCATCTCATCGACGCATCTCGGCAAATCGCTGAAACCCTATTGTTTTCGTTGAGATGCGTCGATGCCTTACAGGGCAAGGGTTTGAGGTACCTGTTTTCACCTATTTTTGGGTAAAATTGTGCGACTTTTTTGAGATGCGTCGATTTGCCGTCTGAAACCCTCTCTGTGTAAGGCTTCTACAGCGAACTCTTTACAAAACCGCTTCCCCGAAAGGGGATGGAAACTTCTGGGTACCAGTCGTTGCGGTATTGGTCCCAGAACTTTACAAAACCGCTTCCCCGAAAGGGGATGGAAACAGCTGAACTTGTCCTCGGGTATCCTTGTCGATGGTATAGACTTTACAAAACCGCTTCCCCGAAAGGGGATGGAAACCTTACCTTTAATGGAACCGAGAAACGATGTTAGTCACTTTCAGGTGGGAGGACGATTTGCATGGCGTTAGCACACAGTGGTGTTGACTCTATGTTTGGCGATCGCCCTCCCAACTCACTTACTGATCGATCTCATCAGGGTCAATCCCCTGAGAACGCAAGTATTGAGCCAATCTATCAGCTCGCTGGCGTTCTTGTTCAGCCCGTTGGCGTTCTTGTTCAGCCCGTTGGCGTTCTTGTTCAGCCCGTTGGCGTTCTTGCTCTAATCGCTCTACACCCCATAACAGCAAATTACCCTCCTCATCCCACCAGCGCAACCAATAACCTGTGCGTTCTTCCTTCTCTCCCCGCCAAACTCCCAAAAATAATCCCATGTCTGCCATCCAGTGGAGACCTTCAGCGTCGGGCATTTCCAATTCATACCGTCCTGCTTGTAACCGATAGACCTCCAGTAATCCAGTGCCCGGGTCAAATATAACGTAGGTTGGGACTTGCAGAATTTGTTCGTAAAAAAACCACTTCCCAGGAGGGTAGGTACGTTTGACTGAATATTCTCCACCGTCAGTTTCCGAGAGGAATTCCATGACAACGCTGGGGATATCTCCTTCTAGCTGAGGAGTATAGCTTTTGCGGTCTTTCACTAGTTCTAGGGGCAGTACAGAGGGAACGTAAACCCAATCTGGTGCTTTAATTACCAACTCACTGTTAACTGTTGCACACAGTCCAAAGTTGGAGGCTATCAGCATTTCTGGTTTAATGTACCCCATCAATTCCAGAACTTCTCTGAGTGCTCCAGCAATCAGTGGTTGACCAGTATTTTCCACAGGTTGTTCTTCTAATTGAAAGTCGTCAGGCAACTTCTCCCAGGTGACACTCAGCGTTGCCATTGGTTGGACTGGATAATCCTGTGTTGCGACCATGACCTTACTCTCTGAGAATTGAATTACTTAATTTTAACGCTGCGATCGCACAAGACCATTGCTATCAATCGCTCTTACCAATGTGTGAATCAGAATCCACAGACGCGAGCACCATTGCTGTTGGGATTTTAGGTAAGACAGACTGGTAAAAAATCTTAAATAGGAGTCAAGTGTGAAACGCAGTGGTTGAGTTCACACCAAAAGACTTCTACAGACCAATTGTTTATGCTCAGACAGTAGATGTGAGAGCGTATGCCAGTGCTTGCGGACGCGATGGTGTTATCTATAAGAAGCTGGCTGAAAATTGGTATCTTTGCCATCGTGATTGGAACTGACTGAGGAAGTGCTCAGGTGAGGGATTGCGATCGCTGAATTTTGCCAGCGTTGGCACATTTATTTTCAATTCAACCCCAAATGTAATTTAAGTGCAGCATCCACCAATTGCATCAGTTCCTCACTTAAAGTTCCCACGGGTTCGCCCTCAATTCGCTGCTTAGAAATTGTCCTTACTTGCTGCGCCTAGACCTTAGAAGGTTTGGGTAGACCGCTATCATCTGGATTAAGTAAAACTTCAAAAGGATAGACACGGCTAATATTAGATGTAATTGGCAAAATTGTTACTGTGGTGGCGGCGCGGTTATTAATATCATTGCTGACTATTAGCACCGGACGACGTTTATCCATCTCAGAGCCAACCGCAGGACTGAGATTAGCATAATAAATTTCACCACGTTTCATTAGTCAATCCATCCGCAGTTGTTACATCCCAAGTTGGGTCAACTTCTTGTGATGCTTGTCGGTAAGCTTCCTCAAGTGCGTCCTGTTGGAGTTCTTGTAGTCGTCCTTGGTAGATATCTTGCTGTCGTTCAAGGAGTTTGACGCCCGCAAGGATGACCTCGATCGCACTATGGTATTTGCCACTGATGAGTTGGCGCTGCACAAGGGCTTCAACTTCAGGTGGGAGGACGATTTGCATGGCGTTAGCATAGAGTGGTGTTGACTCTATTTTAAGCGAGTGCTCATTAGCCCAAATTCTTCTTACAATAGCCTGTACAGACAGGTTTGGTTTGTGTAGCCCTAGTCTTCTAGATGGAGGGCAAATATTGTGAAAAGTTTTCAATAGAGGTCAAGTGTGAAACGCATCGTTGAATTTCCTTTAGAAAGCGGCGACTCTATTCTCGTGGAAGTGGATCAGCCAAGCGATCGCATCGGTCTCGGTGATGAAATCGCCGAAAAAGCCCAAAAGACCTTTGAGTCTGCTCTGAGTACCATCAAGCCAGTAGCCAGTACCATTATTCAAAAGGTGCGGAGCCTAAATGAGCCAGCTAATGAAGTAGAGGTTAAGTTTGGTATCAAAATGACAGCTGAACTTGGAGCTGTTGTAGCCTCAGGGACTACTGAGGTCAACTACGAAATTACCCTGAAGTGGAAGCAAGAATCTAACCATGGCGGCACCGCTTGAGTCCTCAGTTGCTAGGATTTACTCAAAATCGGGAAAAGTGATTGGTGCTGGCTTTTTAGTTTCCTCCAAGCACGTTCTTACTTGTGCTCATGTAGTGACTGATGCACTAAGCATTTCCCGCGCTACTCAAGAACAGCCCGATCTAGTTATCCATTTGGACTTCCCCCTCTTAGCGGCTAAACAGTTATTCGCAGCTAAAGTAATTTTCTGGCAACCTGTTAACCCCAATCAGCAGTTAGAAGATATTGCAGGATTAGAGTTAGAAACGGCTCTCCCAGACACGGCTCAACCTGCACAGTTAGTAACTTCAGAAGACTTGTGGGGACATCCTTTTCGCGTTTTGGGGTTTCCGGCAGGACAACCCAATGGGGTTTCGGCTTCTGGGGTGTTGCGCGGACGTATCGCTAACGGTTGGGTGCAGCTGGAGGATGTGAAACAAGCGGGTTATCGCTTAGAACCTGGTTTTAGTGGTGCGCCTGTGTGGGATGAAGAACTTCAGGGTGTAGCGGGAATGGCTGTCGCGGCGGAAATGAACCGAGTAGACGTAAAAGCCGCGTTTATTATTCCTACAAGCCTCCTGATCAGCGCTTGGTCTGTTTTAAGCGAACAAGCTATTTCCTCCTGTCCTTATCGAGGTTTATTTGCGTTTCGAGAGCAGGATGCTAAGTTCTTTTTTGGACGGGAGGCGTTCACAAAGCAGCTGGTGGGTGCTGTGGAAAGACAGCCGTTGGTAGCGGTGATTGGCCCTTCAGGCAGTGGTAAATCCTCGGTAGTGTTTGCAGGTCTTGTGCCTCAACTGCGGCAGCAAGGGGATTGGCTGATTAACTCGTTCCGTCCCGGAGAGCGACCTTTGCGTAATCTAGCCGCTGCCCTGGTTCCACTGCTGGAAACCCAGATGAGCGAAACAGACCAACTGGTTGAAATAAACAAGCTAGCAAGGGCGTTTGGAGAGGGAAACATCACGTTACAGGATGTGGTGAGGCGTATTCTGGAGAAACACTCAAGTACCCGCCTGTTGCTGGTGGCAGATCAGTTTGAGGAACTGTACACTCTCTGCAAGGATGGGTTAGAGTGCCAGCTATTTTTAGATCGATTTCTGGAAGGGCTGAACAACTCGCCGAATTTCCGTCTTATCTTTACTTTGCGGGCAGACTTTCTGGGATACGCCCTCTCTTACCGCCCTTTTGCTGATGCGTTGCAGAATGCTGATGTGAAACTTGGACCGATGAATCGGCAGGAGTTGGAAGATGCGATCGCAAAACCTGCCCAGATGCTGAGTGTACGAATAGAAGAGGGCTTGACAGAACGTATTTTGGCAGCCGTGGAGAAATCGCCAGGAAATCTGCCCTTACTAGAGTTTGCCCTAACGCAGCTGTGGGCAAAACAGCGAAATAGTCAGCTTACTCATGACACTTACGAGAAAATTGGCGGTGTTGAGAAGGCGTTAGCTAGCTACGCCGAGGAGGTGTATTGTTTACTGAGTGAGGATGATCAGCAACGGGTGCAGCGCGTGTTTATCCAGTTGGTGCGTCCGGGGGAAGGGACAGAGGACACCCGACGACTGGCTACTCGTGCAGAGGTGGGGGAAGATAACTGGGATTTGGTGACAGGCTTAGCTAATGCCCGTCTCGTAGTGACTGGACGAGATGAGGGTGTCGGTGAAGAAACGGTGGAGATTGTCCATGAAGCCCTAATCCGGGAATGGGAAAACCTACGTGGATGGCTGGAAGCAGATCGTAGTTTCCGTACCTGGCAGGAACGATTACGGGGAACCAGGGGTCAATGGGCGGCTACGGGTAAGGATGAGGGCGGATTGTTGCGAGGTGTACCACTGGCGGAGGCGGAAGATTGGCAGCAGAAGCGCCCAGAGCAACTGAGCCAAGCGGAGCGAGAATTTATCCAGGCGAGTGTGGTATTGCGGGATAGAGAGAAACAGCAACGAAAACGCCAACGACAAGGCACGATCATCGGGCTGATTGGTGGTTTGGTAGGAGCCTTAATTCTGACTATGGCAGTTGGGTGGCAATGGTGGCAAGCAGAGCTTCAGAGACAACAAGCCTATACAAATGACATTGATACCCTCATAGTCTCCTCACAAAAACTTTTGATTTCAGACAAAAGATTTGATGCATTGATCAATGTTTTAAGGGCAGGGAAAAAACTCAAGCAGGAAGTTTGGGCAGGCGCTGATATACGTAAACGAGTTGAAGAGGTGTTACAAGTAGCCGTTGACACGGTGAGAGAGCGCAACCGCTTAGAAGAGCATGATAATTGGGTTTATGGTGTTAGTTTCAGCCCGGATGGTCAGATGATTGCGACTGCCAGTGCAGACAAAACGGTCAAACTCTGGAATCGGGATGGCTCTTTGCGTACACCTCCCCTGAAGCACGATGATAAGGTGTATGGCGTCAGTTTCAGCCCGGATGGTCAAATAATTGCCACTGCTAGTGGAGACAAAACGGTCAAACTCTGGAACCGGGATGGCTCTTTGCGTACACCTCCTCTAACGCACAATAATAGCGTTCTTGCCGTGAGTTTCAGCCCTGATGGCACAACAATTGCCACTGCCAGCGCCGACAAAACGGTCAAACTCTGGAGCCTAGATACCCAGAAGTACACAATCATAGGAGAACACAAAGATCGGGTTAATGGTGTTAGTTTCAGCCCCGATGGCAAGATAATTGCTACCGCCAGTGATGACAAAACGGTCAAACTCTGGAGTTTAGATGGCAAGGAGATTAAAACTCTCAACCGTCATACCGATAAAGTTTCCAGCGTCAGTTTCAGCCCCGATAGCAAGACGATTGCCACCGCCAGTTGGGACAAAACAGCCCTACTCTGGAACCGGGATGGTACATTGCTCAGAACTCTGACTGGACATAGTGATAGAGTCTTGAATGTCAGTTTCAGTCCCGATGGTAAGACAATTGCTACCGCTGGTAGGGACAAAACAGTTAAACTCTGGAACCCGGATGGTACATTGCGTACAACCCTGAAAGGCCACAGTGATGGGGTTCGGAGTGTGAGTTTTAGCCCTGACGGTAACGCGATCGCTTCGGGCAGTGCAGACAATACCGTTAAACTCTGGATGCACAACAATAGCTTGCTTCCCATTGAAGGACACACTGAAGCGATTCGGAGTGTGAGTTTTAGCCCTGACGGCAAGAGCGTAGCCAGCGCCAGTGAGGATAAAACCGCTAAACTTTGGAATCTAGATGGTACTTTACTCAAATCCCTCAATCACGGGGGTAGGATTTATGGTGTCAGTTTCAGCCCCGACGGCGAGATAATTGCCACTGCCAGTGCAGACAAAACGGTCAAACTCTGGAACCGAGATGGCAAGGAACTCAAAACCCTCAAGGGGCATAGTGATGATGTCTTTTATGTGAGTTTCAGCCGGGACGGCAAGATGATTGTTACTGCCAGCGCGGACAAAACGGCTAAACTCTGGAACCGAGATGGCAAGGAACTCAAAACCTTAAAGGGACACAGAGATAGGGTTGTGGATGCTAGTTTCAGCCCAGACGGCAAGATGATTGCTACGGCTAGCGATGACGGCACGGCCAAACTTTGGAACATGGATGGCATTTTGTGTACAACCCTGACAGGGCATGATGATGAAGTCAATGGTGTCAGCTTTAGGCCAGACGGCAAGATGATTGCTACGGCTAGTGATGACTACACAATCGGGCTTTGGAAGCTGAATGACACCTCGTGCAACACTGCTAAGAGTTATGAGAGGTTTCTCAAGGACAATCAGACTCTAAAAGGTCATCAGGATCGGGTTGTGAGTGTTAAGTTTAGCTCGAACGGCAAAACAATTGCCTCTGCCAGCTTTGACAAAACGGTGAAACTCTGGAATCAGGACGGTATTTTGCTCCAAACGTTTTCAGGGCATGAAGATTGGGTATGCAGCGCAGACTTCAGCCCGGATGGAAAAAAACTTGCCTCGGCTGGTAATGATAAAACTGTCAGACTCTGGAATCTTAACAACTTAAAACCGCAAACCTTGGCTCTAGATAATTTATTGCTCGAAGGTTGCAAGCATGTGCGTGATTATCTGAAGACTAACTCCAAGGTTAGTGAGAGCGATCGCCATCTCTGCGATGGAGTTGGTACTGGGAAATGAACGAGCGATCGCCACCTGAAGCGACGGCATTAGCACTCACAAGTAGAGTAGAGGCAGGATTAAGCGCGTCTGGAAAATGCGATCGCAATTGAAGCTATGTACAGTGCGGTAAGCGAAGCTATGCCGTTCGCGAAAGCGTTCCCGAAGGGCAGGCTTATCGCCTTTCCTACCACATTGAAGTCCACGACACCAATAAGCGATCGCCTTCACAGTGCAATGCAGAAATGATGACTTTTGGAAAGAGCGATCGCCTATCCTAAATTCAGAACTATTGATAAGCCAGCAAAACCATGAGCGTTGTCATCTCAGATGAAGTCTTACAGACAGTCCAGATGTCTGAAGCTGAGTTGCTTCAAGAAATCGCAGTTATGCTGTTTCAACAAGAGCGATTTACACTAGGGCAGGCAAGTCGCTTCGCCCTGATGAATCAACTTCAGTTTCAACGGTTACTTGCCAGTCGCCAAATTCCTCTCCACTACGACATTGCGGAACTTAGGGAGGATGTGAAAAACCTGGAAGCCAATGATTGGCGATGATTGTAGTGAGTGACACATCACCCATCAACAATCTAGCTGCCATTGGGCAACTGGGTCTGTTGCAGCAACTCTACGGCAACGTCATTATCCCTACGGCTGTTTATCAGGAACTTCTCGACGCTGGTACCACAGATCCAGGAACGCTGCCAGTTCAAACTCTAGACTGGATTCAAACTCAGTCAGTCACAAATTTTACTTTGCTTGAGACTCTACAAAATAACCTAGATATAGGTGAAGCTGAAGCAATTGCCCTCGCTGCCCTTATTGAATGCAGATCGACTAATCATTGATGAACGGCGAGGCAGAAATGAGGCAATTCAACTTGGACTTCAAGTGAGTGGATTATTGGGAATCCTGCTGGCAGCTAAACGACAGAGGTTAATTCCACTGGTACAACCAGTATTAGATGATTTGATTGCTCAAGGATTCTGGATTCGTGAACAGTTGTACGCAGAGGTCTTACAGTTGGCTGGAGAATAGCGATCGCCATCTTGCTATGCCGTTCGCGAAAGCGTTCCCGAAGGGTAGGCTTATCGCCTCTCCTACCACATTGAAGTCCACGACACCAACGTGCGATCGCCCTCCCAACTCACTTACTGATCGATCTCATCAGGGTCAATCCCCTGAGAACGCAAGTATTGAGCCAATCTATCAGCCCGTTGGCGTTCTTGTTCAGCCCGTTGGCGTTCTTGCTCTAATCGCTCTA
>DALYIW010000319.1:0-4998 GCA_031970155.1 Coleofasciculaceae cyanobacterium CTOTU46601
ATCATGTCCGGTTGATTAGTTATAAATTGTAGGTTGACACCTCTTTTGCCAGATGTTGGGTCTCGTACCTTGACCCAACCTACCCATATCCTAAGCATTTAAGCGGACATTATATAACCTGACTCCCTACTCCCTACTCCCTACTCCCCCCTAAAACAGGGCACTTTCCCTCAGACTAATCATTAAATAAACACAAGTGGCTTATCCTTCAAAGGTGCAAATGCCTCGGCATCAAAACGATACAAACTCGCTGGACGCCCTGCCCCTCGCGATACCTTAAGACCAGTATCAGACAGAAAACCCAATTTCAACAGACGAGAGCGAAAATTAGAATAATCTGAGAAGTTTTCTCCTAAAACGGTAGTGTACAACTGATAGAGGTCACTGAGAGTAAAGACTTCTGGCAACACATCAAAAGCAACGGGACTATACTCTAACTTATTACGCAGACGTCGATAACCATACTCCAAAACTTCATTATGGTCGAAGGCCAACTGCGGCACCTGCGCGACAGGATACCAGGCAATTCCACTGACGCCATCAGCAATCAATTCGGCTTCTTCAAACCGTACTAGCGCAAAGTAACTGACAGATAGGTAACGAACGCCAAAGCTGGTAGGTGATTCCCGTGGGTCACGACCTGGCCCTCCGAAGGTGTATAGTTGCTCCAAGTACAAGTTGTTGACCCGGATTTTCTCTGCCAGAATCCGATGAGCGGCATTTTCTAAGGATTCTCCGTTACGCACCAATGTCCCTGGTAAACTCCACTGACCTAAAAATGGTTCATCCTGGCGCATTACTAACAGCACCAGAACACGGTTTTGCTGAGTATCGACGGAGAAAATAACGTTATCAACCCCAACTTTAAAGTCGGCTAGTGCTTTTTTGTTTATCGGTTTGGTGCCGCGTCCTGGCATGCGTACAACTGTTCTTGATTAATGTAATCCTCAACGGGAGGCGTTATGGCTTGTGTATCTCCATTCTCACGATACGCTGTAGAGGAAACGGCTGGTGCTTTAAGATCTGCGATCGCAATATGTGCTCCTAACTTCCTCAACTCCTCTAAACCCGCCTCATCTACTTCATAGCCCAGACGCGGTACTACTAGCAATTGCACTTGACTTAACAATTTTTCAATCTGATACCAACGCGGCATCTGGCTGATTAAGTCAGAACCAATCACCAGTGTCAAGTCTACTTGCATTCCCCAGTACTTTCGAGCTTGTTCAACAGTTTCCAAGGTTCTGGGACTACTCAGAGATGGGTATAAACCAATGTTTCGCCGAGCAATTTCCTCAATCAGTAACCGTAGCATCTTTGAACGATGTTCTAGGGTTGTTTGGTGAGACTTAAACGGGTTATCCGACGCCCATACCGCCACATGGTCATAGTGATGAGATAGCCAGTTGAGAATGGCTTGATGCGCTGAAGTTGGTGGATCTGCACTGGTACCGAACAAAGCAATATTAACCATTTGTTATTTGTTGTTTGTTATTTGTTGTTTGTTAATAACTAACGAGCAAATCTCAGGTCTAAGTTTAGGAGGTTTCGGTTTTTTGTCTTTGCTGTGTAGCTAGGGTTAACTGCTGTAGGGCATCGGAGATTTCTATGGGTAGTGGGGTTGGGTTATTGAGTTGGCGTGTTGAAGGGGCAAGACTAGCAACAGAGTCAGCTGTGCGCTTTTGGATTTTATCTAACAATTCTGGTGAGTGTACTCGTTGACCTTGTTTCATCACCTGTTGCAGTAAGGGATGCTCGTTTTCGAGAGGAAGTTCAGAGGCTAGGGCTAGTCGATCTTTGATAACTTTTCCTCCAACTATTTGACGATAGATTTGCTTGCGTCCTGGATAAGTAGATTTATTACTCGCCTGCTTCATGGTGGCAATACCATCAATTTCGACAAGTTTATAAACCCCGTTTACAGGTGTTCCCGTAACTAAGCGTGTTCCCACTCCGTAGCCGTCGATGCAAGCACCTGCGCTTTTGAGTCTGGCAATTTCATACTCATCCAAATCACCACTAGCAAAGATGGTGGCATTGGGCAGAAGCGATCGCACTTTCTGAGACAATGCCACCAAATCCCCAGAGTCCAAACGCACTCCAGCCACCTCTATTTCCCCAGCTTTTTCCCGTTGGGCCAAATGCTGGGCTGCATTGAGAGTATCGTAAGTATCAATCAATAAAACCGAATTCGGAAAATAGCGATAATAAGCAGTAAAAGCATCCTGCTCACTGCCAGATACAGCGGCGATCGCCATTACCAAAGCATGAGCCATTGTCCCACTAGGCTGACGCCCTAACTTCAATGCTGCCAGCACATTTGATGTTGAATCCAACCCTGCTGCTAAAGCCGCCCTCGCTGCCCATAAGGCCGCTTGAGGACTAAACGCCCGCCTCGTGCCAAACTCCAGTATCTTTGCTTGTGACCCTGCCATATCTCGTAGTCGTGCTGCCCTTGTAGCCACCATCGTCTGATAGTTAATAGTAGCTAACAGGTAAGTTTCTACCAACTGCGCCTGCCATAGTGGTGCATCTATCCGCAACAACGGCTGATTGGCAAAAATTGCCGTTCCCTCTGGCACCGCCCAGACATCCCCAGTAAAGCGTCCCTGGGCCAAGAGTGACCAAAATTGCGCGGGTGCATTCTGAAAAATTCCCGTCTCTTGCAAAGCGTCTAACTGACTTTGAGTGAAGCGAAACTTTTCTAGGTAGTCCAACGCCTGTGCCAACCCCATGGCAATTAGGTAGCCAAAGCCATTAGGTAAATACCGCACAAACAGCTCAAAGGAGGCTGGTTGTTCACAGAGACCTTCTCCCGTATAGCAAGCTGCCATCGTCAGCTGATAAAGGTCGGTCAAGATGCTGTAATCCTCAACGCTTACGGTCAGTTCTTGGTCTTCAAGTTTCATAGTTCCAGGAAGATCGTCCTGATCCAAACAGTTCCTATTGCTAGTTAAGGAGCAGGGTTGATTGACTTAATTATAGTAAAAACTACCAATAATAGTGGCCTTGCTCAGAATGAGTTGAGAGTTATTTATACCTGATATTGGTCATTAAACACCATTATTAAATGGTTTTAGTTGACTTAAAACTAAATAAGAGAGATTGAGTCAACTTTGGACATTTTTACAGGCTTTACAAATTTAATACATTACTTAATAGTATTTTCACCTAAAAATATCTGGATCAAGGTCAGGATAGTAGAACTGATCTCAAATCCGCTGGAAAGGCCACTTTATATGACCTGTAGTAAGCTAACATGCCTTGAAACTGCCGATTATCGTGAAGACCTTTGACTGTTAACTGTTGATAATTGTTAAGGAGAAACCGGTATACACTTTGCTGTTAGCAGTCAACAGTCATCGTTCAAACCTGAAAATCTTTATTGAATATAAAGAAGTTTAAAATAGTTTAGAACTTTAGAAAAAAACTTTGCTGTTGACGGGATTATGAGAAAAGTATTGCAAACATAATCAAACAAATGTTGCAAATTACCTCAAAATCCCTAAACTTACTCATACTTGAAATAGACAAACATTTTCATTAATCCCGTCTTAATTCAGCTTGTCACTCAACTTATCAGGAGTACAGTTTCATGGGTATTTACCGACTGTTTGACAGCATTGTTCAGTATATTTCTGAAGCAGCAGCTAGAATTTTTGGGCCGACTGACGATGCGTATCCTGCTACAGGCGTACAACCCTTTAACGGTGAACCTTATCGTGAAAAGAAAAGCAGTGTAGATTGGTAGTTTTTGACAACAATTCTTGGGTCAAGTTTTCTTTAGTTATTACTTGCTGAAGTCGGTGAAGAAAACTTATTTTCTCCACCGACTCTTGTTGAAATTATAGTTCAGATGTTTTTGATGCTTCTAAGCCCACAAAGAAACAACTGAAAAACACAATATTTGAAGAAAGACTATCCAAGGAAGCTTGACAAGTGTCACTGAAATGAGTCTCACCTTATACTCTAAATAAAATACGTACTGGCTTACGCCATTCTTTTTTAAGTTAGCGCCTTCATCCCAGCCCCCAGTTGGGGGGTGGGAATTCCTGCGGCGTTTTTTAATGAGTGGTATTACACAGCCGACCTATGTACGTCTACTACCTCTGACCGCTCTGATGGGGAGTTTAGTCCCCCGTTGGTAGCAATAAGGTGAAGGAAGCGACAAAAACTTCACACCGCCTTAGTCAGCTATTTTCTTATTTGCACCGTCTGTACATCTGACGTCGCTCTCCTTTGATGTACAGTTCTGGGTCACTGCGGTATAACTCCCATCCGGTACGTTTTTTATTCGTCTACTAGACTAACAACTAGCCAGTTGGACTTTATCAAGCTAAAGATAGGAAGGATAATTAACTGGCTGTCAGCCTAGAGGGATAAATCCACTCCACGACTATGAAAATAGTCGCACGAAAACAGGAGTTTGTTTCTTAAAAGATATAAAGCACTCCCCCCGGATCGGGGGAGAAATGAAACGTTACTGTAACAATTGAATTTTCCAAACAGGTATAATAACCACCCCGTCAAGCGTAACCATAGCGAAATTGGGCGAGGGATCAATTTTCGGTCTTGAGAATTGACCCTGTTACAGAGGCAGCTGACGCAGTTGATACTGTGCTTTGTTGAACTGTCTTTGTTCTAGAGATAGCATATCGTACTCAATTGGGGGTCGCATATCCCACTGGACGCCAGCAAACATTAGTAGACTCACTGCCATCACTAAACCAGTACCGAGAAACTGCCAGCTGCACACACAGGGTAATAGGACGATACCTAGCAGGTGAATCAATCCAGCCAGGATAAAGGCACGCGATCGCATTCCGATACCCGTGCAGAAATAGCCAAAGGCACTCAACCCCAACCACATCGGACACAAATTCACCAAGACTTGTCCCCAGCTGAGGAAGATGCTGAGGTCTGTCAAGACTACACCAGTAACCATCAAGATAACCCAGCAGTAGAGTACCCACCTGAGGCGCTCTACTTGTACCCAGA
>DALYIW010000319.1:5008-9485 GCA_031970155.1 Coleofasciculaceae cyanobacterium CTOTU46601
GTGGGTTAACACTACCATGGCTACTGTTCCAAACAGAGTGAGTACTGACCAAAAGCCCGCTTGAATTACCCAGCTAATCGGGACAAATTGAGCACTGACAAAGATAATCGCTGAAATAAACCCCCACAGAATAAAAACTTGGTCAATTCGAGTATAAAAGGCTGAAATTAGCGTTTTATTTCCTAATTCTAAGTGGATGCGTAGTAACCCTTGACGATCTTGAAAGTCGAGCGATTCTTGTTTACTTCGGATAATTGGCTCTGAGGGATTAAAAAAACTCATCAGGTGTCGCGATTGTGTGAATATTTGTTACAAAGCGGTGAACTTTTGAAATATATCTTTACTTATCTTAAAGATAATACATAATTAAATGTCCGAGTTATCGTTTTATTGGAAAACTCAGCATTTTTTTAGAGAGAGTTTGTCGCTCGCAGACAGAAGAAATAAGCCAGAGGTTGGTCTGTGCCGCGAATACTTCCTTAATCTGGCTTGGGCAGCTTTTGGCGGCAAATGGGGTTAGAATGGCTGGGCTTGTTGTACGTGTCATGACCTCGATTTAAGGGCTGACTTCGAGTTGAACAGCTTAGGACTTATTGATAACTTCAGATGAATTACCTTGTGATTAACAGGCATAAACCTAGTTAGTCGAAAAGGCGTAGCTTTTGAAAACGCGATTTACATCTAGTAGCTTCAAAAATAAAACGATCTGTGACACAAAACTTCCGCAAAATGGCTGAAAATCGTAGCTAAGCATTACGTAATTTTGCCGAGGCGAGGAACTGATTTGTCTCAAAGTCAGTCAGGTCAAGCATTCTAGAGCATTGACGTCAGCTGATGTAGTTGCTCTTGTTATGAAAAAGCTAAGTAACAAAGAAAGAGGAGAATAAAGGGAGTATGAGAAACCCGGATTTGGTTAGGACTTAGGCAGGACACCACATATAGTAGGGGTGAACGGCCGTTCACCCCGGCCGTTCACCCCGACCACTGACGGTTCGTCATGAGAAATTTCCGTAAGTCCTATTGGTACAACACCCTATAAGCAAAAGTAATCAAGGGAATTTTTACCATTACCCATTACTTTGTGATTATCGGTTGCTAATTTATATAAGTTGGCTTAAGTAAAAAGCCAAAGCGGCACTACCTAGAGGAACAGTAAGATTATCAATGCCTAGCTTGGAGAAGGCTTCTAAACTAGTTGCAACTAATGCGATCGCCACTGGCACCACCCAAGTTTGCCAAACATTGCCCTGAACACCCAAAAGAATCAGACTACTGACCATGTAGCTAACGAGAGCCATTGTCACAGAGCCTTCCCAACTTTTTTTCATTCCCCAAACTTCGTAGGGATGTTTACCAAACTTCTGACCGATTACCCCTGCAAGTCCATCCCCCCACGTCATCACCAAAATACCAATAGCGGCATACTGAAATTGCTGTAGAGGCCAAAACCAGCCAATTAGGACGCCCATACTCACGGCATAAAAGAATGTGCCAAAGCTTTTGCGTCCAACGCTGTTGATACCTGGAAGGATGGGGACGTAATAAGACAACAGCGCAATAATACTAGCGATGATTGAAGCCGAGATACCTACCCAAGTTGGTACTTGTAGCCACCAAGCCACTAAAATTACATTACCAGTGCCAATATGGACAATCTTACGTGCTAGTTCTGAACTTGTAGAGAGACGGTCATGCAGCGTTTCTGCTAACAGCACAATAGCCCCTAAGCCCAGTCCAATCAGACCAACATGGAGCCATACATCCGGGATTGAGTCTAGCCAAGAGATAAAGTGAAACAAGGACTTGATGAAGCGGAAACTAAAACCTCATTTATCACTTTATCGAGATTTGGTGCAAAGCAATGAAGATAATACTAGTCTGGCTGATTAAGGGTTATAGAGCTTTAATTTCCCCACTATTTCCACCCGTGTGTCGATTTCATCCGACTTGCTCTACCTACGCTATCCAAGCGATAGAACGGTTTGGCCCGTGGCGCGGTAGCTGGCTGGCGATACGGCGCATATCGCGCTGTCATCCCTTCCATCCTGGTGGTTATGATCCAGTGCCATCACCCACCAAAAAAATAACCGAACAGTGAGTGGGTTTCTACTTGTGGGTAATGGTTAACCTATCACCCGTATTTATTCCGGTATCAGAAAACTGCCTGGACTGGCGGTGGTTGTGAACACGTAATAGATTACCCCAGCTCCTAGAAGTGTAACGGTAAGGCTGAAGAAGATCACCCGGCGGGTTGAGGGTTCGTAGGTGTCTTCATCAATGGCGTAGCGGATGACAAAGTAGTACAGAGTTGAGAGTAACACCGTCATCAGACCAACCGAAGAGAAAAGTAAACCTAGTTTCCAGCCAGTGCCGGGACGGGGAAATTGGGGAATTTGGAAGTAGCGAAGACGCACGATAACCACCCCAAAGCCTAACAGTGCGATCGCGCTTCGCATCCAGGCCAAGTAGGTGCGCTCGTTTGCTAGATGATCCCGTACCCTAGACGGATTTTGCCGCCCTTGCTTTTGTATATCGCTCACTCGTCACCACTCTGTACAATCAAACGCCAATAATTTATCTCTTATCCTCCTTCAATCATGGGTTAACTGGCTACCGATTTACAGCGGAACGCACCATAGAGAAGAACCAATCTCTCTTGTCTTCCTATCAAACTTTCTTGACTTAAATTTCATAGTGCCAAAACGGCTGTTTGTCATGCAAAATAATGAATTTTCGAGGAAGGCGTTGAATCATACCCTGCTTCTCAAATTCATTAAGGAGCCGTGTTACTGTAACCCTTGTAGTTCCAATAGTTTCAGAAATTTCTTGATGAGTTAAGCGCAGATCGATCAGTTGCCCTTGCTTGACTGCACAACCAAACTTTTTGGCCAACCAACTTAACAAACGCAGGAGAGAAGCGTCAACCGATCGGCAATGCAGAATCTCCATAAACTCTTGAAATTGATGGCTATGAAGGATGATGGCTTCATTGACTTCGTGCCACTTGTCCAAGGGTACTAGGGTTGCTTCTACAGGGGTGAGGCATTCCATTTGAAAAGGTTCCGCTTTTGATAGTGTTCGACCAACAACATCCCCTACCCCCCATAGTCCCAGAGTAATAGTTGTTCCATCCTCTAGCCAAGTCATAGTACGAACTACCCCTGATTCAATTTGCCAAAGATATTCTTTCTCTGGGGAAAGTAGAGAGCGACGTGCAAACTTTCTGCGTTTGAAGTCTATAGTAGCGGCTGATAAAAACCTAGAAACAGTCATGGCATATCCTTGTGTAGTTAAAAAGCTGTTACCTCATCAAGTGCCTGGAGCTAGTCAAAGATGGGTTTAGGCAATTTTAACAATAAAATACTGTTAAACGATGGATAAAGTGTGGTTTTTATCGAAAAAATCCGAGTGTTCTCTAAGTTTTCAGTTTTAGCACCTGCAAGCTAACAGCTATCGAAATGTCTAATTTCTCGGCAAAGCTCTTTAATAGCTATAGTTTTCGAGCGCTAAGGGCAGCATTGGGCGAATGTCATGATAGGAGGAAAAGTAGGAGCACTGTCTTGATAAGCCAACCAGACAAACTCAGTTTAGTTTCTTATCTAGCGCCCAATATGTTCGGCTTCTACGAGGCAGTGGGGGCATATTTGAGCCGTGTCGTGGGTATAGAAACCCAGTTAGTACAGAGCCAGTATGACCCCTTAGAAGACCCGATGATGTTGCAAGATCAACTGGATATTGCATTTATCTGTGGTTTGCCCTTCGCAAGGCGTCATCGAGATGTCACAAATCAATTACAAGCGTTAGTTGCGCCAGTGATGCAAGCTAGTCGCTATCAAGAGAGTCCAGTTTACTTCTCAGATATGATTGTTAATGCACAAAGTAACCTTCTGAGCTTTCATGACTTGGGGGGAGCAACCTTTTGCTATAACGATCCAGGGTCGAACAGCGGCTATAACCTGGTACACCAACGACTGATTGAGGGGGGATATCCCAGTAGCTTTTTCGGTAAGGTTATCCAGTCAGGTTCACACCAACAATCCATCAGACAGGTGGTTGATGGATTGGCTGACTGTGCGGCGATCGATAGTACAGTGCTAGAACAAGAATTACGTGATTGTCCTGAATTATCCAATCATCTACGAGTGATTGATTCAATCGGCCCTTGCCCAATGCCGCCAGTGGTTGCAGCACAGCACCTTGGTACTCAGTTCCTGGATACGCTACAGTCAGCACTATGCCAGCCGGATACAGAACTACAATTAGCAATGGAGCGATCGCATATTCGACACTATGTTGCTGTAGAGTCTGAGGACTACCAAGTGTTAGCAACAATGTACGATCGCGCTATACAAGCTGGTTATGAAGCGATCGCCTAGACAAAAGTCTCCATCCTAGAGCCGAAGACTACAATTGAGCTTTCCTACTACCAAAGCTTCGTAGAAGCTGAGAGCCACCGTCATTCATGGGGTGGGTGAAA
>DALYIW010000320.1:0-9474 GCA_031970155.1 Coleofasciculaceae cyanobacterium CTOTU46601
TATGAGGTTTGGGATAATGCATATTTTGAGTGGGTTGTCAATATTCCAGTACGGCGGAATCGATACGATCGCATTCTTGTGCGTGGCATTGAGGGAGAAGCAGGACTCCGAGATATTGCAGCGTTGCGCGAGTCGGTGGAGAAGCAACGAACGGATGAAGGATGGTTGGTGACGGCAAGGCGCATTAGTCGGGCGGCGCGTGATGAAGTGGAGAAGGAGGAAAATCGTCACCTTGGCTGCTATACCTTCGATGAACTACTGGATCAGGATGCTGATTTCAGTGGCTATCTCAACTGGCTAGAGGAAGAGGTGAAACGCCGAGATATTGAGAAAAAATATGTCCCTCTCGCTTGTACTAAAGAAGAGTCCGACCCCGTTACTAAGCGCAGGATAGCAGTCAGTCGTTATGATGAACGCGACGGCTGGATTGACGGTTACATCGACCTCTGGCTGGATGACCCAGTTAAAGAGCATATCTCAATTCTGGGAGAATTCGGCACAGGCAAGACTTGGTTTGCGTTTCACTATGCTTGGACGGCACTGCAACGCTATCGGGATGCCCAAAAACGCGGTGTTGAACGTCCTCGCCTGCCGTTAGTGATTCCACTGCGGGACTATGCCAAGGCGGTGAGTGTCGAGTCGCTGTTTTCCGAGTTTTTCTTTCGCAAGCATGAGATACCGTTAGCGGGGTATTCTGCCTTCGAGCAACTCAACCGCATGGGTAAGCTGCTGCTGATTTTTGATGGGTTTGATGAGATGGCAGCTAGAGTCGATCGCCAAGAAATGATCAATAACTTTTGGGAGTTGGCGAAGGTTGTAGTGCCGGGGGCTAAAGTTATTCTCACTTGTCGCACCGAGCATTTCCCAGAAGCGAAGGAAGGACGAGCGCTGCTGAATGCTGAACTGCAAGCGTCTACTGCTGCTTTAACGGGTGAAACTCCACAGTTTGAGGTGCTGGAACTAGAGAAATTTAACCACGAACAAATCCGTCAGGTGTTGTCATTCCAAGCTGAAACCACCACAGTAGAGCAGGTGATCGGCAATCCTCAACTTTTGGATTTGGCACGTCGCCCGATTATGACGGAGTTAATTTTGGAAGCGTTGCCGGATATTGAGGCAGGTAAACCTGTGGATATGTCGCGGATTTACCTTTATGCAGTGCGGCGCAAGATGGAGCGAGATATTAGGGCAGAACGGACGTTTACTTCCCTAGCAGATAAGCTTTACTTTTTGTCTGAGCTTTCCTGGGAGATGGTGTCAACTGACCAGATGAGTCTCAATTATCGGCTATTTCCCGATCGCATTCGTCGCCTATTCGGTTCTATGGTACGGGAGGAGAAGGATTTAGACCACTGGCACTATGACATGATGGGTCAGACGATGCTAATCCGTAATTCTGATGGGGATTATACTCCGGCTCATCGATCGCTTTTAGAATTCTTTGTTGCGTATAAGTTTGCTGCCCAGTTGGGGGCGTTGGCTTCTGATTTTACTGATTTGGCTCAAGCACAGTCACATCTAAATGAAAGTGCTACGCCCTTAAATTACACTTGGTCTTCTTATTTTCGTCGTCAGATGGATGAGGCAGGCAAGATTGTGCCTATTGCGCCTCTCAATGCATTTGCAAGTGAATCTCTAGCGCCGCTTCGCGATGCTTTTGGACAAGCACCACTGACGAAAGCGGTTATGGATTTGATTGTACCGATGCTGGATATTAATGTATGGGGTAGGGGCGAACGGCCGTTCGCCCCTACAGATGGTGAACAATCCCCAATTGCTAATCCCTTACTGGAAATTCTGGAGGCGACACGGGGGAAAAGTGAAGATGAGGTGGGTTATGTCGGAGGGAATGCGGCAACGTTGCTGGTGAAGGTTGATAAGAGTGCGATCGCAGGCAAAAACCTATCCCGCGCTGTAATTTTAGGCGCTAATTTTACTAATGCCAGCCTGTGCCATGCCAATTTCACTAACGCCAATCTGGCTGACTCTGTTTTCACTAAAGACTTAGGTCATGTTTTAGCCGTCACGTTTAGCCCAGATGGCAAACTTTTGGCTACAGGTGATAGTAATGGCATGATTCACTTGTGGGAAGCTTCCAGTGGGAGAGAAATTTTAACCTGTAAAGGTCATAACGGTGTGGTTACTTCAGTTACCTTTAGCCCTTCTGGTGAGATACTTGCCAGTGGTAGCTATGACCAAACAGCTAGGTTATGGGATATTCACACGGGTGAATGCTTGCAACTATTGCAGGGGCATAGCGAAACAGTTTTTTCCGTGACTTTCAATCCCTCTGGTGCAACGCTTGCCAGTGGAAGTTATGACAAAACAGTCAGGTTTTGGGATATCTGCACGGGTGAATGCTTGCAACTATTGCAGGGGCATACAAGTTTAGTAAAGTCAGTTGCCTTCAGTCCTTGTGGTGAGCGGCTTGTTAGTGGAAGCGGTGACAAAACAGTCCGACTGTGGGATGTTAGTACTGGAAAATGCTTGACTCATTTGCGGGGTCATACGGGTTTAGTGCGGTCAGTTGCCTTCAGTCCTTCTGGTGAAATGCTTGCCAGTGCCGATAATGAAAAAACGGTGAGATTGTGGGATGTTGGCACGGGTGAATGCTTGTACATCTTGCAGGGACACACTTTTATAGTCCAGTCAATCGCCTTCAGTCCTGCTGGTGAGATGCTTGCCAGTGGAAGTGACGACCAAACAGTCAGGTTGTGGGATGTCAGTACTGGTAAATGCTTGCAAATTTTGCAGGGACACATTGACAAAGTACAGTCAGTTGCCTTCAGTCCTGGGGGAAAGATACTTGCTAGTGGTGCTGACGACGGAACAGTTCGGCTATGGGATGTCAGCACAGGTGAATGCCTCAATACCTTACAAGGACATACAGATTGGGTCTACTCAGTCGCCTTCGATCGCGAAGATAAACAACTCATTGCTACCGGGAATTATGATCAACTGGTGAGGCTGTGGAATCTTAGCAATGGTAAGTGCATCAAAATCTTGCAAGGGCATAGCAATCAGGTACGCTCAGTTGCTTTTAGTCCTTCTGAGAAGATAGTGGCTAGTGGGAGTTATGACCAAACAGTAAGGTTATGGGATGTCAGCACAGGTAAATGCTTTAACATTTTACAAGGACATAGCGATCGCATACGTTTAATTGCTTTCAGTCCAGATGGAAAAGCTCTTGCCAGTGCTAGTGATGACAAAACTGTAAGGCTATGGGACATCAAAAGCGGTGAATGCCTAAAAGTTTTACAAGGACACACCAGGGCAGTCTTATCAGTTGCCTTCAGTCCAGATGGTCAAACTCTGGCTAGTGGGAGTTATGACAAAAATGTAAGGCTATGGGATATCACAAGCGGTGAACGCCTCAAAACTTTGCAAGGCCATACCAATTGGATACGTTCGGTTGCCTTTAGTCCTTTTGGTGACATGCTTGCCAGTGGGGGTTACGACCAAACCGTAAGGATATGGGATATTGAAAGCGGTGAATGCTTGAAGATTTTGTCACAGCCAAGCCATTTGATACGTGCAGTTGCCTTCAGTCCTAAAAGTAGGCTGCTTGCCAGCATTTCTCACCAAACGATAAAGCTATGGGATGTGACCACAGGAGAATGCCTCATCACTTTGCAGGGTCATACTAGTCAGATCTATTCAATCGCTTTTAGTTCAGATGGGGAAATTCTGGCGAGTTGCAGCATGGATAGCACAATTAAAATATGGGATGTTAAGACGTGTGAGTGTCTAAAAACGCTGAGATCTAAAAGACCCTATGAGGGCATGAATATCACGGGCGTTACGGGTTTAACGGAAGCTGAGAAAGCCACGCTCAAAGCTTTAGGCGCAGTGGAAGATGGGGAGTAGGGATTAGGGAATTGGAGAGCGATCGCCTGACTTAGATGAGAAGATGCGATCGCGCTAAGGTTGAATCAAAGCTAGAAAGGAAATGAAAAAGGGAGAAATTATGCACTCAGCAATCCGAATTACAACTAAAGTCCTTTTAGGAGACAAAATTGAAGTTCAATTGCCACCTGGCTCAGCGGGTGAAGAAGTTGAAGTATTTGTCATTCTGCCAGAAAAACCTCAACCTGGACGGCGTAGGGTGCTGGAATTACTAGAAGAAATTCGCAGTCGTCATCCATCTAGAACAATTGAGGAAATTGATCGCGAACTTCAAGCAGAAAGAAACTCATGGGACAACTAACTATTCCGTCTTCTGCCACTGTTTATTTAGATACATCAGTCATTATTTACACTGTTGAGGCAAACCCCATTTATTATTCACTGCTTCAACCGTTATGGCTGAAGTTTCAAACAGGTGAAATTGACCTAGTTACCAGTGAATTGACATTGATGGAAACTCTTATTCTTCCCTTGAGAAATGCAAACAATGCTTTAGTGAGTGATTACGAACAAATTCTCTTGTCCTCAGAGATACAGCTAGTTCCCGTTACTCGATCTGTACTTAAAGCTGCTGCGAATTTAAGGGCTACTACTAACCTCAAAACACCCGATGCTATTCATGCTGCTACGGCACTAGATGCAGGTTGTACGCTATTTCTAACCAATGACAGTGGGTTTCGTAATGTTCTCAATCTGCCTGAAGTTATCCTCAGTGAAGTATTGGCATCATGACAGTACTCCCTACAATGGCATGAATATCAGGGCTATTAGGAGTTTAACCCAAGCTCTGAGCTTGCACCAACGCCTGTCTCTGAGCATCTTCATCCAGATACAAATGAATCTGACTCACTTACTTAATTTATAGATTCTGCGACTTTGCGATCGTACTCGGCTTTTTCTTGTGCAAGATATGCTTCTATCTCCTCTGTATTAGCGTAATAGTAGGCTAGCGCTGCATGAACCTGAGCTAAAGTTAGTCCCTCATACTCTCGGACAATCTCTTGGGGAATCAATCCCTGCTTAGATAAAACAGCAATCTGTTGCACGGACAGTCTTCTTCCAGCAATTCGAGGACGGCCTCCACAGACTCCAGGGGTACGGACAATCAATGTGCCGATGTCAACTGTCGTTATCATGTTTACCTCTGATGAGTTACCTCAGAACTCTAGTATAGAGAGTGATGCGAACAGAGTACCGCGAGAGCTAACGCATAGTGGAGAGAAAGTGCGATCGCCTATATGTTGATGGTGGCAAGAGAGCGATCGCATACGTAGAAAGAAAGTGCGTTAGCCAATCATGTCGTCAGGCTTATCGCCCAGAACTAGATACCTATGACAACCGACCCATCAGATTTTATAAGAAGTTTTAGAAATTTCTGTTGAGGGGTGGGCATCTTGCCCGCCCATTGCTTAGTCTACTCCTCCAAAATCTCAACCAAGTCCTCAATCATCACATCAAAAATCCGAGCCAACCTGTGAAGGTAAGTGTAATTAACGGCTGTCATCCCTGGACAGTGAGCATAATTTCTAACTGTGGTGTAGCCTATGCCGGAACGGTCAGAAACTTCTTGGAGTGTCCAGCCTTTCTGTGCGGCAAACTCCCGAACCCGTAACCTAACTAAGCCCTTGCCCATCTTGACGAATTACAAAACTTTGTAGTTTAATAATTGAATCTAAAAAGCGATCGCCCTCCAGTTTAGCAGACGCAGGGCGATCGCCACAAAGCCCCGATAGCACTAAAGGGACGCACCTACTATGGTATCAACACCATCACTGAAAATGCCCATCATCAGAGCATCGAAAATCAATCACAAGTCTGGCATCCCCCACCCGCTTGTCCGCTTCGTAACAGAAGAGACAGTCGCTTTGCTCTTCAATCTAGAGCTAGAAGAGATTTACCGCATCGACTGCTGGCGACATGTTGTTTACGTCCACGGCAAGGGAGTCAGCAAATTTGTCAGCTATGCCGACTTTCCACCCATTTTAGGAGTAGAGGCACCGACCCCATCAGATTTTGTGCGGTGGCGCAAACGCTGGAAAAACAGATGGAAACGTCAGGTTGCACCTGAGTTTTGGGAAAAACTATACTCGCACTATTTTAATCAAGCTTCTACAGAAGCTCAGCTAGTGGCTTGGGGAAAATTAGTCGCCGTCATTAAATCTGTGCTACCCATAGCCGCCGTGCAACACTTGCGAGACGCCTACAAGTACGAGAAACATTTATGGGAGAACTTCTGACAAGTGGTTGAAAGAGAGCCAAAGCTAGGAGCCTCAGCAATAATCATAATCCACGGCCTCAAGAAGTAATAGACCGTGGAGAATAGTCAAATGTCGTGAGGTTACAAAACCGCTGTCTAACTCGATTGGGCAGCAGCCGTCTCAGCTTCTTGGGGTTCCTTGGGTTCCTTCGGTTTGCGCTCGAATACCTGAATATTTGGCTGATCGAGAACAAAACCTACCTTTGTAGATTCTCCCATCTTGCCAGCGATCGCAGCTACCCACATGGGATAGTTCTCTTGTGCCTGTTCCAGCTTCTTAAATACTTTCGGTCTGACTTTGATCGTAACCACTTGACCATCACAGTCGAGATCAAACTCCTTCCAGCCATTGTCTACAGTCTTTACATCAGTTGGAAATTCGTTGATCTTTATAGTTAGCTCCAATTTACCTGGTGTTGACATGGGGATAGTTTCCGATTAATTCGTTGTCTTATATCCTTATACATTGCCGTCCCACTGGTAACACATTAACGGAAAAAATCTCGACCAATTTCCCGGATATCAATAGGCAAAGTGCGATCGCCTAGACATCACATCCTTAAGCTTGGCATCGCCTACCCTAGACGGCAGTAACCCCTTCAAACACTCAGGTAGCTTCGCTTCACGCTAACCCTAACGTCCCCACACCTTTGACGGTAATGTCAAACGATGTCCAAGACCTCTAGTTAAGAAGTTGCATCTTTACTCTTAGAGGTAGCCGTTTGTTTCCTGGCTCTTAACAAGAGAATTGTTTTAGCAGCGGCTAGATCTGATATACCATAGGCATGAGCTAGACGCAAAAACGCGGCCTCCTTTTGAGTGAGTGGCACACAGTTGTGCCTTCGCTCACGTAGCGCAAATAGGTCATGCTCTCTAGCGTCATTCATTGTCCAACTCCTGATTAGTAGTTTTGAGTTGCCTTGAAAAGACGCCTCTGGGTGAGTGGGCTATCTCGTTTGTTTCTCGTGAGCTTCTAATTTAGATTGCGGCTTAGCGGTGGCAATGGCGGCAATAATTCTGAAAGAGCCAAAAACGATACAGCCTAGAACTCAATGCATTTTTCAAGCTCAACTGCTTCATACTTCTACTGTAGGCAGCGACACTCCGGTTTCACGAAACAATGTGCAACTTGCTCAAATGACAGTCACTTTCGGCTAGCTTTGCCAAATTATTGGGCAGCACAGTCATCTGGGGGTAGACAATTGTCTAATTGGAATAAGCCCTTTCAATATTTTTGTTTAATCAGACACCAAAAGATTTCCTGTCCTCTTGTAGGGCTAAGAAGTTAGCTTTCTTAGAGACTTCTGTAAAATATAGACAATGGATTCGGGGGCCAGTTTACTGGTCAATTGCGCTTATAGAGACTATCTACGGTAATCTTCAGGGTTTAAAGTCCAGTCAGATCAAGCAATTGCAACGGCTGTATCATCAACGACTTCCGGGCGATCGCTTGACAACGCCAGAGTTCGCTCAGCGGCTGGCAGCGATTAGTGCTGACATCAAACAGCCATTGTGTACCTACATCAATCGCCGAGGACAAGTCATTCGTGTTGGCGTCGGCACACCCTCTCAGACGAAGATTCCGCCCCTAGAATTGCCCCGCTACGGTGCAGAACGATTGAGCGGAATTCGCTGTCTGGCCACCCAGCTTAAGTCAGAAACCCCCAGAGAATCTGCCTTAACCGCCATGGCGATTCAGCGACTTGATGCCTTAGTTGTGCTGAGTGTTACAGAATCAGGATTTGAACGGCGAGGTGGTGGTGCTACAGGTTATGTCAAAGAAATTTATTTGGCTCACCTGATATCCCCCACCGAACAAGGAATTCAAAATCTAAACGAAACTCTGGAGACATCTGGATTAGCACTAAGCTGTAACGTATCGCCACCCTTAAGCTTGGACGTGCTAACCAAGCAGGATTTCCTGGATTTAGTAGAAGGAATAGAATCCGAATTTAGAAGGGAATTTGTCGCCCAACAAGTCGATGCTGATCAAGATCGGGTACTGATTGTTGGGTTGATGACTGATGACATAACCAAAGCACGATTTGAAGATGGCTTGGCAGAAATCGCCAGATTAGTGGAAACAGCTGGTGGAGAAGTGTTGCAGACGATGCAGCAAAAGCGATCGCGTCCCCATCCTCAAACTGTTGTCGGTGCAGGTAAAGTTCAGGAAATTGCCCTGACTGTACAAACACTAGGAGCAAATCTCGTAGTATTTGACCGCGATCTCTCACCCGCACAAATCCGCAATCTCGAATCTGAAACTGGTGTCAGAGTTGTAGACCGTACCGAAGTCATTCTGGATATTTTCGCCCAACGTGCCCAATCCCGCGCTGGTAAATTGCAGGTAGAACTCGCCCAGCTGGAATATATGCTACCTCGCCTCACAGGTCGTGGTCAGGCCATGTCACGGTTGGGTGGCGGTATCGGTACTCGTGGACCGGGTGAAACAAAACTAGAAACTGAACGCCGTGCAATTCAGCGCCGCATTACCAGACTTCAGCAAGAAGTAAACCAACTGCAAGCCCATCGCTCGCGAATGCGGCAACGCCGTCAACAACGCGAAGTTCCTACAGTGGCAGTAGTTGGCTATACCAATGCTGGCAAATCTACCCTGTTAAATACACTGACTAATGCCGAAGTCTATACAGCTGACCAGCTGTTTGCCACCTTAGACCCTACCACGCGACGCTTGCCCATTGATGAGGCGGTAACAGGCGAACATCTTGAAATTCTGCTGACCGATACTGTTGGATTTATCCACGAACTTCCCCCACCACTAGTAGACTCCTTCCGCGCCACCCTAGAAGAAGTGACCGAAGCCGACGCCCTGCTTCATTTAGTGGATTTATCCCATCCGGCATGGCAAAATCACATTCGCTCAGTCATGTCTATCCTGTCGGAAATGCCCGTTACACCAGGACCGATACTGGTGGCGTTTAATAAGATCGACCAAGTAGACAGTGACACCCTAACTGTGGCTCAAGAAGAATTCCCTCAGGGTGTATTCATTTCAGCGAGTAAGCGGCTTGGGCTGGAAAATCTGCGTCAGAAACTGGCTCAGTTAGTTGATTACGCCCTCAATCCCCGCTGACAGAAGAAGTGGGGACGTTTAGCTATAAAAAAATTTTTAATGTTGAGTTTTGAATTAGAAGCATTTCACTTGAGATTAAACCCGCTCGAAGAGTCGGGCTGTCCTCTTACAAGCCCCCGCTTTTAAGCGGTGGGTTCATGACTCTAAACTCAACACTCTTATGACTTACGCAAATTTTCTTTTGAACCGCTATATGTAAGGGTGAACGGCCGTTCAC
>DALYIW010000321.1:0-9467 GCA_031970155.1 Coleofasciculaceae cyanobacterium CTOTU46601
CTTCTACTTGTTGGCATTTTCACGTCTTTCATAATCTCTCCAATATTCCTTCAACCAAGTGGATAGTACCTTTGTTAGTTCCTGATTTAGCTCCTTATACCCCCTCTCGTTGATATGCAAAGTATCGTAAACGTACTTGCTTTGTACTTGACCATTTTGTGCTAGGAGTGAGTAACTATCTAAAATCAAGACATTTTTTGCTTTGAGCGAGTACAGGTAAGCGTTTACTTCCGATACTGCTTTGGCGATATCTGGTGACCAGAACGGTTGACGAGTCAGCGGTACCGGACCAATAGGAAAAATGGTTGTCAAAATAACAGTGACACCACTATTTACCGAACGTGCGACGAGCTGTTGAATATTAGTTTTGCAGTTGGTGATAATGGCAGCTTTTCGCTCAGGAAATAGCGGGATTGCTTTTAAGTCGTTAATCCCAACTTGCACAACTATAATATTGGGATGTAACGGCACAATATGCTCATCAAAGCGTCCTAATACCTGGGCTGAGGTCTGAGTATTAATGCCTCGATTGATAAAAGAAAAGCCCTTGAGATTCGCTGGAACCTGCCACATTTCGGCTCGCGAATCGCCAAAAAATACCACGGTTGCTGTGGAGGTGCCAGAAATACCCTGTGGTAGGGAGTCGGCACTAAAGGCGCGCAGTCCTAAGGGATCTAAATTAGTTTTGTTCAGTAGCAGATAGTAGTGTCTCGCTTGGATGAACACAATCACGTTGAATGCTAGCGATACCACCAAAGCGATGAGACATAATAATAAGCTCAGACGAAATAAACGCTTTTTTTTGTACATTGTGGGTTGGGTAGGCAGCCTGCGTCTAACTCCTGTAGTGTTACGCTTATTAAGCTGTCACGCATTTAAATTGGATATAAGTAGCGACCAAGATGGTCGCACTACAAGAATTTCACCATTATTGACAATCAAGCTTAAATGACGAACAGCTTATGATTTGCTTCTTAAAGTGACAAGCAAGCAGCTGAGGTATTTGGGAGTTGTTCGGGATGCGATCGCCTTAACCCCAGGTTTGCAACTCCTTAATCCCAAACCCTTGCAACAGGTACGGTTAAACGCCTTAACTGCTGGAGTGAATAAAGCTGAAGCCCTCCAGCGTGCCCAACTTGCTGTTTTTGCCTCTCAAAAAAGTCCATATTTCTGGGCACCCTTTGTTCTAGTGGGAAATTGGCTGTAGTGTGCTGCTGTATTGCGGTGCGGTGGACTCAGTAGTAAGTTCCGATGAACTGGGTTGGCATTGCAGGACATATCCTTCAAGGGAGACCGAGGGATAATCAAGATCCCCCGAACAGTCGCGCACATAACCACGTTTCATATAAAGTCGCGCCACGCCATAATTCCCGCGACGCACATGCAAGCAAATTGCGTCAATACCCCAGCTTTTGGCGATGCGCTCTGCCTCATCCAAAAGAGGCTTTGATAAACCTCGGCCATGTAGACGAGAGTCTACAGCAAGATGTCTGATATCCGCCGCATTGGCAAGCCACGCTTCAGATTCCGGAGTACCGGGTTTAAAAACTGCGACTGTGCCCACAAGGTAGCCATCAAGTTCGGCAACGAGTACTGTGGCAATCTTCCTTTTTGCAGCTACGCTGCGAAGTTCGCGTTTGCGCTCATCAGTTACCACTACTTCGGGCATTTTCTGAGCATAAGCCTTGACATAAGCCTCGACTAAAAGCTCACCGACGGCTTCGTCATCTCTAGGAAGCGCCTCGCGGATTAGTAAACTACTGTTCATAGACTTAATGAGATTTGTCTAGTTCTCCCTTGAATTCTTACAACGGTTACGGACGCGATTATAAATCATTGAGGAGCAAATTTCGCCTTTATACTACTGTTGTATTAAGGTTTTACCCTTATTTTTTGACTTGATTAACAGAGTAGGAGTTAATCAGCAAAGAAGTAGACATAATTAAACATAAATCCCTCGTTTTATACATGTTTAAGAGCGATACTCTGGACAGTTTTTTAGGAGCGATCGCAAATAGACTCAACGCGATCGCTTTGCCCCAGAAAAACCTTTAGCTGGCATCCGCTTGGTAATCTGTTACGACATCACTACAGAAATAGCCCTCCTCGCGATTACCCTATCGATACTGATAAAGATAGTGGGTTTATTCCCTTGAGCTTCGGCTTGTCGAATCACACTTGTGTCCGATCTGGCCAAAGAAGGTGCTTGGTGTAACATAGAGGAGCTTGCAGTAACACTAACGTGACTGAGGCATTTGTAATCTGACCATTTTTTTGTCAGACGTTAATGTTTAGTAGAGCCAAAGCTAGATCAGTTCAATGACCAGATTAAGCCTGAGTTATTGGAGTCTGTGAAGAATCGTATCATCCTGATTGGCATTAGTGCTCCAAGCACTTCCGATCTTTGGGAAACCCCCTTTAGCGCTAAGGCAACAGACGGGAGGACCACCCTACATGTAGAGGTTCTGCGTAAGTCCTGACAGGAAATAAGCGATCATCTCTCCTTGATTTCTCTAACGATCAGCCTATGGCGTTAACTTGCTCTGTCGAGTAACAGTGATGGCAATCCCTGCAAAAGTTTTAGATCTAAGCCTCGCTCAAATATCTCATCGATCGCGAGCATCTGACCATCAATCGTCATGAACTTATGATCTTTCGTTGCTCGAATAGTTGAACCATCTTCCAGACAATATTCAAAGACTTCTTGTTGTTCACGGTTATGCCACTGAGCAATGGGTTGCGTATAAACATAACCATTGCTATCAACACTGTACACTGTGCATTCAATACCTTCCTCTACAATTTTGCCAATAGGTATTGAACCATATTCAACGGTGAGTATCTCAGTGTCATAACTCAAACAATATTCAGCAAATTGAATCATTTGCTCGAATAAGTGTTCTGCTACTGATTTTTGTACTCCATTTTTTGCTGAGCCATCAATAAAAGCTTCTCGATGCTTTTGCATCTCAGAAACCTTTTTCTTTCCCATCGCTCTCCGCAGCAAATCCGCTTGACCTAGAGAATACCCTGCCAAATCCTGAGCCATTTTCATAATTTGCTCTTGATAGACAAGGATTCCATATGTTTCTTTTAAAATAGGCTCTAATAGCCGATGATCGAACTGTATTTTTTTGACGTCATGCTTACGTTCAATAAACTTATCAATTAAACCTGCATCTAGAGGACCTGGACGATAAAGTGCCAAAATTGAAGAAATATCTTCAATACTAGAAGGTTTAAGACCTCTCACCACCTGACGCATTCCAGAAGATTCTAATTGAAATATTCCTTCTAAATCACCTTGTTCTAAGACTTTGTAGGTATTTTTGATATCTTTGGGTACTTTATTTAACTCACCTTTTTCCAATATATGAAAAGCTTTTCTTTCATCAAGAGGTAGCTGGTCTAAATCAAGACTAATGTTTTGATTTTTCTTAATTAAGTCCGCCGTTTTCTGGATAGTTGTTAGATTTTTCAGACCCAAAAAATCCATTTTCAACAGTCCCAGTGATTCCAAATCTTCCATGAAATACTGAGTAATTACAGAGCCATCATTATTGACTTGCAACGGCACAATTTCATCCAGGGGTTCTGCTGAAATAACTACACCAGCAGCATGAACACCAAATGTTTTATTTGTCCCCTCAATCCGCATTGCCATATTTATCCAATGTTGGACTTGAGTGTCATTTTTGTAAGCTTCTCTAAACTCTGGCGCTGGTGTTTTTTCTGAAATCATCACCGAGAGCTTGGTGGGTTTCCCTCGCACTACTGGAATTAACTTGGCCATTTGGTCAGATTGCTTGTAGGGAATATTTAACACCCTGGCAACATCTTTCAATACGGCTTTAGAAGTTAGACGGTTAAACGTAATAATCTGCGCTACTCGGTCTTTGCCATACTTACGAGTAACATAATCAATCACTTCATCACGTCTTTCAATGCAGAAATCTGTATCAATATCTGGCATAGATTTCCGTTCTGGGTTTAAAAAACGCTCAAAGAGAAGTCCATGATGAACGGGGTCTATATTAGTAATTTTTAAAGCATAAGCAACAAGAGAACCAGCCGCAGAACCGCGTCCCGGTCCCACTGGAATGCCTTGATCTCTGGCATATTTGATGTAGTCCCAAACTACTAAAAAGTAGGTCGAGAACCCCATCTGCTGCATCATTTTCAGCTCATATTCCAGGCGTTCTTTATAAACAGGGTCAATTTCGTTACGAGAACGGCATCGCAAGCGTTCTAACAGACCTTTCCAGGAAATTGCTTCTAGGTATGTATCGGCGGTATAACCACTAGGTACAGGATAATCGGGGATGCGTGGTTCCCCCATCAAGTCATAGTGCTTAATTTTGTCTGCAACTTCTAGGGTATTTGCGATCGCCTCTTGAATCACATCATCCGGCAGATGATCCCGAAACAACCGCGCCATCTCTGGTGCCGACTTCAGATACTCAGTACCGCTATAGCGCATCCGTTTATCCTCTTCAATCAGCTTGCCAGTCTGAATACATAGCAAAGCATCATGAGCTTCCACGTCATAACAAGAGATAAAATGAGAGTCATTCGTAGCAACGACTTTAATCCCTAATTCCCTGGAAATCTTGACGATTTCAACGTTAACAATGCGGTCTTCTATAGAACCATGGTCTTGAATTTCAAGATAGTAATCATCACCAAATATATCCTTATACTCTTGAGCAACTTCACGAGCAAGCGTCGGGTCACCTTTAAGAATTGCTTGAGGAACTTCACCACCCAGACAGGCACTCGTAACAATCAGACCTTCGCGATACTGTTTAAGTAGTTCCTTATTAATGCAAGGACGAGCAAAAATACCTTTTCCTTGGATACCTTTAAGGTTAGAAATTGTAGTCAGCTTGACTAAATTTTTGTATCCTTGGTTATTTTTTGCTAAAACAACTTGGTGATATTTGCGGTAACGTCCCTTCTTTTCAATATCGCCATTAATCACATACATTTCGTTGCCGATAATCGGCTTGATATTCCGACCGCGACAGACTTTAATCAGTTCGATCGCACCGTACATGACACCATGATCAGTTAGTGCGATCGCAGGCATTCCCAATTCCACTGCTCGCCCTACCAAATCTGGCAGCTGAGAGGCACCATCCAGCAAGCTGTAATCACTATGAATATGCAAACCAACGAAAGACATATATTTTTACTTAATAGTTGTGATGTTATCTATAGAAAACTAAGTTTTATCGTAAGGTTTTAACGTAGTCAATTAGTTCGGGGAAAAACTGACTAAAATTTACTTCAAAGTTTTCATAATTAGCTACTAACTCTTCTTTAGCTGTGCCTAAATTGTTTTCTCTTTTTAATCTTAATGAAAGTCGTTGTAGAGCCATGTTTATCCCTGAAATTTCAGCATAAGACATTAATAAATTTTTAGTAATCATCTGGGGCAATCCTCTCTTGAGAGAAGCAGGAAGAATTTCCTGATAGCTCTGGAGTATGTTATAAACTTTGACTGTAAAATCCTGCAAGGAAACTGTTGAATAATTTAACCAATTTTTAGCTAAGAAATGGTCGTAAAAAACATCAATAAGTATGCCAGCATATCTCCGATTACCCGGACTAATTAATCTTTTACTTTCTCGCACAATAGGATGTGAGTCGGTGTAGGTATCAACGTTCTGATGCAATCGTATTCCTTTTTTTATTTCATCACAGTAACCCTCTGTACCTTGCCCTTTTAGGAAATCTCCTAGAAGATTACCAACAATTGATTCCGGTGAATCGTCTGCTAAATATAAATGCGCGAGATAATTCATTTTCTTTTAGAAATTACAGATAAACACAGGTAAAGCACCCTGCTCTATCAACGAATCTGGAATTCAAGAACAGGGAGACTCTTGCAGCTCATCTCTCCCTTGTCCTCCTTATCCTCCTTGTCTCCCTTGTCCTCCTTGTCCCCCTTCCCTTGTCCCAGATGTAGCAGTGTTGGATACATTTGAAAACCCCTATAGGGGTGGTTTGCGAAAATGCCACTTTGTCGATTGCTCGTAAGCATAGGCTACCTGAAACAGCTGGTCTTCCCGCAAAACTTTGCCAATCAATTGCAGCCCAATTGGTAATCCCTGCTCATCAAAGCCACAGGGTATACTTAACCCTGGCAATCCAGCAAGATTCACTGGGATAGTCATCAGGTCAGAAAGATACATACTTAAAGGGTCTTCTGTCTTTTCCCCAGCTTTAAATGCGGTGGTGGGAGAAGTGGGACACACCAAGACATCTACTTTTTCAAAAGCACCCTCAAAGTCTTGCTTAATCAGGGTACGAACTTTTTGAGCTTTGAGATAATAGGCGTCGTAGTAGCCCGCAGACAAGGCATAAGTGCCCAGCATTATCCGGCGTTTGACTTCTTTGCCAAACCCAGCAGCGCGAGTTTTGGTGTACATCGAGAGGAGATTTTCGGCCTCAGGTGTCCGGAAGCCATATTTAACACCGTCGTAGCGAGCGAGATTGGCAGATGCCTCACTAGGGGCAATGATGTAGTAGGCAGGTAAACCGTAGCGGAACCGAGGACAGGAAACGACGTGAATTTCAGCACCCAAGTTTTGCAGCTGATCGATCGCGTGAGTGACAGCTTGTTCAACAATGGGATCTAATCCCTGACCAAAGGTTTCACTAATGATGCCAATCTTGAGGCTTCTTCTGGGTTTAAGATCGGGCTGGAGTAACTTGGCGTAGTCGGGGATTTTGACGTTGAGACTGGTGGCGTCCTTGGGATCGTAACCGGCGATCGAACTTAATAAAATTGCCGCATCTTCTACACTTTGCGCTAGTGGGCCAATTTGATCTAAAGAAGAAGCATAAGCGACCAAACCATAACGAGAAACCAGACCATAAGTGGGTTTCAATCCAACAACACCGCACAAAGAGGCCGGTTGACGAATCGAACCGCCAGTATCCGAACCCAGAGCAACTACACACTCTCCTGCTGCCACTGCTGCCGCCGAACCTCCTGAGGAACCTCCAGGCACTCGCCCCAAGTCCCAAGGATTACCTGTAACTTGATAACCAGAGTTTTCGGTGGAACTGCCCATCGCAAACTCATCCATATTGGTTTTGCCCACCATGACTGCTCCAGCCTGCTTAAGCTTTTGCGTCACGGTTGATTCGTAGGGCGGCACAAAATTTTCCAGAATTCGGGAAGCGCAGGTAGTAGGAATTCCCTGAGTACACATATTGTCTTTGATGCCAATCGGAATCCCTGCCAAGAATCCAATTTCTTCACCAGCAGCGATTTTGGCATCCACTTGACGCGCCTGTTCTAGGGCTTGTTCTGCTGTCACGCATAAAAAGCTATGTAGTTTCGGCTCTAGCGCTTGAATCCGATCTAGGGCTTCTTTAGTAATTTCCACGCTTGAGCGTTCTTTGCGGATGAGTTGCTTATGCAATTCGCGAATGGATGCCATGCTGTGACTCCTTTCTGACTCCAAATGCAAACTCCAGTATAGGGCTTGAGCACAGATGGAGAAGTAATCCAACGAGTTGCTTAGAAAATTACCAACAAAAAAGCCTTTAATAGAAGCTAAATTGTAATTCCAACATGTATTTAGTGATTTTGGAGGTTAAGGATGAAGTTTTATGGTGGATTGCCAGCAATACTTGTCGGCACTGCGATTACCAGTGCCATTGTAATCGTACAACCCTCTGTAGTGATGGCTCTGAGTGGGGAACAAGTCAACGATATTGCCCGTGAAATTACCGTTTTGATCACAGGACCCAATAGCTTTGGCTCCGGAGCAATTATTGCAAAAGATGGCAAGACCTACTACGTACTCACTGCCCACCATGTGGTCAGCCGCAAGGATGACTACAAGGTCGTAACTTCTGACAAACAAGCTTATAAAATTGACTACAGCAAAATGAAACGTTTGCCTGGGGTTGATTTAGCCGTGGTAGAGTTTACCAGCGATAAAGATTACAAAATAGCTAAACTCGTCAATTCCGACCAGGCAAAACAGGGCAAAGAAGTTTTTGTCTCTGGGTGGCCGAGTTTAGGATCAGTAGGTCAAGACGCTGGCGGACAACTGATTCGTCAGTTTACCAATGGGCGGATTTCAGGGTTTCTAGAGCAGCCTTTGGGCGGTTACAAGATGATCTATACCAACGTCACTCGCCCTGGCATGAGTGGAGGACCAGTCTTAGATACCGCAGGGCGAGTGATTGGCATTCATGGGATGGGAGATACGGAAGATCCAGAGCGACTGCGGGCGAGGGAAGGACTGACTCCAGAAGCAGCTCGAAGTATCGCCGGTTTAATTAAGCCTGGTTTCAACTATGCGATTCCGATTAATACATTTTTGCAGCTAGCACCCCAGTCAGGGGTTTATTTGGCACTGCAAGTTGAAAACTCACCTGCACCAGAGTTAGGGGCGGCTTATGTTGCGGGTGCCAAGCCAGATTCCCGTGACCAAATCGACGACATCAATAGTGTCTTAAACACAGCAGATCGAGTTGTGAATACGATTGACAGAATTGAAAGAGTTCGCAGAAGATTTCCTTTTTAAATCTTTTGTTGATGAGCCGTGCAGCTTCTGTGAGACAGGACTGACGCATGGATACCACATCTAGTAGGGGTGAACGGCCGTTCACCCCTACATATGGCGGTTCGTAATGAGAAATTTGCGTAAGTCCTATGGAGAATAGGGCGATTGCAAATAGAGTGTACTCTAGGCGATCGCAACCCTAAACCGCTTCGAGTACACAACTGGTATAGCTTAGGATCGAATAGAGCGGGCTAAGCATTCGCAAGGAAGCCGCCTGATGCCACCTATAGGGCCGATTAAACGCAAGGATTTGATTCGCTATTTGAAGGACTTAGGGTTTGATTGTTATTAAGCGCACTTGCATTGTTAATGAAAGGTGCGATCGCTATGCCGAATATCCCTAATTCAACGGTTCTTTCTGGTTACAAGCCACAATCTTCTGACACCAGCATTGATGTTGATGTGTTGATGTTCCAGCTACTAAGGGAGTTAACTCCACTTCAAAAAATTCAGCGTGTCAGCCATTTCAACAAGTCACTACGCCATCGTTGTTTAGAAGCAATTCGCTCTCAACACCCTAAAGCAACCCCTTTGGAAATGTGTCAAGAATATATGAGACGACGGGGAGGAGATGTTTCAATCTTTGAGAGGAATTGTTTAACTTTACAGGAAGATAAAGCCTTCACTGAAGCTGGTTTGATTGCGTTTTAAACTATTTTTCTGGTCATTCTTGAAAAACAACCTTTAACAACTGAGAAACAATACTCAGTTGGTTAGAAAAAGATACAGCAGGCAAGCCAGTTAATCAGGTACACCTTTTCAACTCAAGAGTCAGATATAGAACAAATTTTACTTCTAATTTCTGACTCCTGATATCATGCCCGGTTGATTAGTTATGAATTGTAGGTTGACACCTCTTTTGTCAGATGTTGGGTC
>DALYIW010000322.1:0-4788 GCA_031970155.1 Coleofasciculaceae cyanobacterium CTOTU46601
GTAGGGAGTAGGGAGTAGGGAGTAGGGAGTAGGAAGAATAAATTTATGGGCTTGTACCCTCATCCTTCATCCCTCATCCTTCATCCCTCATCCTTTCAAAGGTCAGTTTATGCGCCGACTGCTTCCTTCGCCGCGTACATGACTTCCAGAGTGATTTCACTAAAACCGCGATCGCGAGCAAATTTCTCAGTATTACGCTTTACCTTACCCCGGACAAAACCAGGAACCTTATTCAGTTCCGCTTGAGCTTCTTTATTCCAAGAAAGGTCAGAATCAGCAGAAATACCCTTGTGAATTACTTCCTTAGTGTCGTGTCCACCGAAGATTTCTAGCAAGTGGTCTTCCATGCCGAGGGTGAAGGAATTGTAGACCAAATCAGCTATCTGGTTGGTGCCTTCGTAACCCATGAACGGCTTATAACCGAGGGGGAAGTTTTGGATGTGAATGGGAGCGGCAATTACACCACAGGGGATATCTAAGCGCTTGCCGACGTGGTGTTCCATTTGAGTGCCGAAGATGGCGGCAGGTTCGACACGTGCGATCGCATCTCCAATTGCCCCATTATCCTCACTAACAATCACCTCATCACAGTATTCACTCACCTGCTCGCGGAACCAGTCTGCATCGTACTTACAGTAAGTACCAGCCCAGACGACATGAATTCCCATCTCCCGCGCCAGAATCTTAGTCATAGCCGCAGCATGGGTATTATCCCCAAATACTACCGCCTTCTTACCCGTTAAATTCTGACAGTCAATCGAGCGAGAAAACCATGCTGCTTGAGAAACATACAAGGTTTGCTCATTGATAAACTCTTCGTAATCGACATCAGCACCTTGAGCGTTGATTACTTGCTGAATCTTGCGGATACAACGAGCTGTTTCTACAACGCCCATCGGGGTAATATCCACACAAGGCATCCCGAACTCTGCTTCCAGGTAACGCCCTGCCAGTAAGCCAATTTCGCGATAAGGCACCAGGTTAAACCAAGCGCGAGGTAAATTCTTTAGGTTCTTAACTGAAGCGCCCTCTGGTATCACCTCATTAACCTCAATCCCCAAGTCACCCATCAACCGCTTCAACTCAGTGCAGTCGTGCTGATTGTGGAAGCCGAGGGTGGAAATGCCGATGATGTTAACTGAAGGCTTTTCTGTTTTGCCTTCTGGGAGATTGCCTTGCTTGCGGGCTTTCTCGATGTAGTACTGAACAATTTGATGCAAAGTGCGATCGGCCGCTTGCAGTTCATTCGCCCGGTAGTGGTTGACATCCGCTAACAGGACATCGCCTTTAGCCTCCAACTGAGCACGATCTACAAAGTTTTGTAAGTCTTCTTGCAGAATGCTGGAGGTGCAGGTTGGGGTGAGCACGATTAAGTCGGGGTTTTCTTCAGCATCCTTGCGGGTGATGTTGTCCACCACTTTTTCCTGGGAACCACGGGCGAGGACATGCCGATCAACAATACTGGCTGTCACTGGCGTGAAGTCCCGTTCCCGCTCTAGCATAGAGCGCATGACATTGAAATAGTCATCGCCTAGGGGCGCGTGCATGATGGCATGGACGTTTTTAAAAGAACTGGCAATGCGAAGGGTGCCAATGTGAGCCGGGCCTGCATACATCCAGTAAGCCAATTTCATACAGTGTTCTCCCTTATGGTCAAAAAATAATCTCTAATGAGAATGCGTGGGAAATGATTGCTCTGTTTTGAGACGTTTCTGATTTTCTCAGACTTGAAGTCTTTATGAGTGCGGACTTACGAAAACTCAACTTGCTTGATAAGTGCTTAATCCTTCGTCCTGATTGAGATTCAGCCTACGATTAAAACAACATTAGTGTTGCTTTAAGGAAACGATTCTTAACGTTTCTACATGGGTTAGAGGCACGATATCGACATGGGGTAAGGGCACGATATATCGTGCCCCTACGAATAACCTTATATTTCTTGGGTAATATCCCCAATTGTGCGACGTTGAGCCTCTAATAACGCCTGAATTCCTTTGTCTGCTAAATCCATCATTTGATTGAGCTGAGTGCGGCTAAATGTTCCAGCTTCGGCAGTTCCCTGGACTTCAATGATGCCTAACTGCTCGTTCATCACGATGTTGAAATCCACCTCAGCGGCGACATCTTCGATATAGTTCAAATCCAAAAACGGCTCACCTTCCAACAGTCCTACTGAAACAGCCGCGATTTGATGACATAAAGGCGATCGCTCGATCACTCCAGTTTTCACCAATTTATTCAAGGCCTCAGCAAGGGCAACATAAGCCCCTGTAATTGAGGTGGTGCGAGTACCCGCATCAGCCTGTAAAACGTCAGCATCGACAATTACGGTACGTTCTCCTAGTGCCTTGAGATCCAAAGATGCACGTAAACTACGTCCAATCAACCGCTGAATTTCCTGAGTACGACCTGATAGCTTCAGAAATTCCCGTTCTTGGCGTTTGGGTGTAGCTCCTGGCAGCATTCTATACTCAGCAGTTAGCCAACCACTATCGGTACCTTCAAGAAACTTAGGTACTCCCTCTTGAACCGTCACAGTACAAAGCACTTGGGTATCACCGCACTTGGCTAAGACAGAACCGAGAGCAAATCGAGTGAATTCTCGCTCAAAGCTGATCGGACGTAACTGATCGGGTTGTCGGTTATCAGGGCGCTGCCAAGACATTGTAATCCTGCTCCTTTTTAAGTTAAAGGTTGGAAAGTTGGAAGGCTGGAAGGTTGAAAGTTATAACTTGTAACCTGTAACCTGCTCACCCTGCAACCTACAAACCTGCCAACCTGTTAACCTACAACCTTTCGTGACCTTTAAACCTTGAGTTTGTGCAAAATATCCTGCTGTACTTGCTCTGGAGCTTGCTCTCCGTTGATTGTCAAGAGCCTTTGGTGATAACTGTAATATTCTAAAAGCAGGGGAAGGCGCTCAAGGAAGAGATTAATGCGGCGCTGGACAATTTCTGGCTGATCGTCTGGGCGAGAATCTGCTGCTACCAAGACTTCCTCTGTATTCTCAGAAAGCGGACCCGATCGCCCCACAGAACGACTCATCATCTCAGAATCTGATACTTGTAAGTAAATTGCCCAATCCAGCTTCTGATCCAATTCATCCAATAAAAAATCCAACTCCTCTGCCTGAAAAGCAGTACGGGGATAGCCTTCTAATAACCAACCTCTAGCAGCATCAGGTTGTAAAAGACGCTGACGCATAAATTCAATCATGATTGAATCGGGGACTAGTTCGCCCTTTTCAACATACACCTGTGCCTGACGGCCCAAGTCGGTTTGGGAAGCGATCGCTTCTCGTAGGATGTCGCTGGTAGAAATCCCTGAGATATTCAGCTGGCCGCCCAACTGTTTAGCCTGTGTGCCCTTACCTGCCCCCGGCCCTCCAAGAATCACCAGTCTCACCATAAACCGCTCCTACTTCCCGCGCCTAAAAGTTCTATAGCTCAATTTTGCACAAATTCCCAGTCTGAAATGTCCTCAACCCCCATTGGGCACCTTAAAGTGTCACACTCAAAGGCGAGGGGAGTGGGGAGTAGGGAGTAGGGAGTAGGGAGTGGGAAGATGAGCATCAATCTCAGTTAAGAGTATTCGTCCTTTTTACAAACAACCAACAACTAACAACCAACAACAAAATACACTTGACGGACTCATAGATATAGTGTTTGACTAGGTAGACGGACTCAAAAAGTACGCTATATCTTGTTCTCGGCACGCCTGTAGTTACAGTTGTTTCATCAGCTACAGAGATTCGTTGCCAATTAAGTGTTGACTATGGTTTCCCAGTTAGAAGCTCCCTCAATTGACTCGTCTTACCACCTTCCCTACAACATTCCAGGACTGGTACAAGTATTTACCAGCTTCCACCGCAGCTTTTTTACCAATGTGATTGCTCAAGCCCTGAGAATTGCAGGTCAAGGTACTCCAGTGCTGGTGGTTCAGTTCCTCAAAGGCGGAATTGGACAAGGCCATGAGCATCCAGTACGTTTAGGCCAGCACCTAGATTGGGTTCGCTGTGACTTGCCTCGTTACATAGATACACCCGAGTTGGACGAGACAGAACGTCATTCTTTAATGCAGTTGTGGCAGTATACCCAGGACGTTGTATCCGAAGGAAAATACTCCTTAGTTGTTCTCGATGAACTGAGTTTAGCCATTCACTTTGGTTTAATTCCACAAGATGATGTCCTAGCGTTTCTCAAAAAACGCCCCGGTCACGTTGATATTATTCTGACAGGCCCAAAAATGCCTGAAGCGATTCTGGATGTAGCCGACCAAATTACAGAAATCCGCCGCAGCCACCAACCTTAAAAGGATGAGGGATGAGGGATGAGGGATGAGAGATGATAGCGCAGCGGGGCGTTAGTCCGGGATGAGGGATTTCTGAAAAAGCAGCTAGAAGCTTGGTTTGAGACGATGTAATTATGTAGGAGCGATCGCGCCATGACTCCCCCAAGTAAAACTGCCAGAGATATCAAACAAGTCTGTCTCATTGCTGTATCTGGGTGCATGGTACTTAGCCCTATTGGGATAAGTATTTGTATACTTCAAAATTTTCAAAATCAAGCAATTGCAGCTCGTCCGCTATTAGCTCAAGGAGCTCCCCCTAGTGCGACACCAGCACCGACTCCCAGCGTCCCAGCGATCGTTCGACCGAGTATCATACCAGCACCGACTCCCAGTGTCCCGGCGATCGTTCGACCAAGTATATCGCCAGCACCGACTCCTAGCGTCCCGGCGATCGTTCGACCGAGTGTATCACCAGCGCCGCCTCCCAGTGTTCCAGCG
>DALYIW010000322.1:4867-9427 GCA_031970155.1 Coleofasciculaceae cyanobacterium CTOTU46601
CAGCGGTAGCGACGTAAGGAGCGTCGGGATGAGGGATGAGGGATGATAGCGCAGCGGGACGCTAGTCCGGGATGAGGGATGAACGTGGAAATAGCTCCTTAAATAAACAACCGTGCTTGAAATAATGAAGGCGGGAAGCGCACAAAGAAGGGATGACTATTTCTGTTCTTCCCGACTCCCGACTCCCGACTCCCGACTCCCGACTCCCGACTCCCTATTTTCAAGCCCACCCTACATGTAGAGGTTCTGCGTAAGTCCTGTTGAAATAATGAAGGCGGGAAGCGCACAAAGAAGGGATGAAAATTTTTCTTCTCCCCAAATCTCGACTCCCGACTCCCTATTTTCAAGTTAGTATTCCGATTAGACATCATGAGTGAGGAGCGCACAAAGAAGGGATGACTATTTCTGTTCTCCCCGACTCCCGACTCCCGACTCCCGACTCCCTATTTTCAGATTAGGAATATCTGTGAACTTGTGATTAAAAACGATACCTGGATTGCTCAAATGGCCCAAAAGGGTATGATCTCTCCCTTTGAGCCAAGTCTAATTCGAGAGCACAAAGGAGACGAAACCTTACCGCTGCGTCGTGTACTCAGCTATGGTCTATCTTCTTATGGCTATGATATACGCCTTTCTCCAGCGGAGTTTCGCATTTTTCGACATATTCCAGGCACCATAGTCGATCCAAAAAACTTTAATCCTCAGAATCTAGAACCAGCACAACTGCACACCGATGCTTCTGGTAGTTTCTTTATCCTACCTGCTCACTCTTATGGGCTTGGGGTTGCCTTGGAAAGGCTAGAGGTTCCAGGCAATATTACAGTAATTTGTATAGGAAAATCGACTTATGCACGGTGCTTTCGAGGAGATACTCGCGTAGCTTTGGTTGATGGAACAGCTCCTACATTAGAGGAGATGGCTCAACGAGCTGAATGCGGTGAGAAATTTTGGGGCTATAGTATTGGTCAACACGGACGAGTCAATGTCACGCTTTTGGATAGTCCTCGATACATTGGTCAAGATTCTCTGTTGAAGGTGACCTTAGACCATCACCAATCTATATTTTGTACACCCGATCATCTCTTCCTAACTAGGGATGGTCGAATGGTTGAAGCACATACTCTAAGGCCACAAGATTCGTTAATGCCTCTGTACCGCCAAGTTGCTCGTGGTTATGAGATGGTATATCAGCCCCTTAATGGATTTCTCTATCCTACTCATCGACTGAGCGATGAATGGAACTTGCGTTACGGTATCTATGAAGATATTGCTAACACTCACCGTCATCATATTGATTTTAATCGGTTGAATAACAATCCATGGAATATCACCAGGATGGATGCTTCGGCTCATATTCGACTTCATAACAGTGAATTTTATGGTTCAGAGTTTGATCGCAATGAGCATGGACAATCAGTGAAGGAAGCCATTGCCAGACTAAAACAGGATGCTGAATGGAATGCCATGTTTTCTCAGCAGCAGCAAGAAAAAGCTCTGAAGTTTTGGCATGATCCCCAATATACTGAAGTCCGTCAAAGAGTTATAGAAGATAGAAAAAATTGCTCTGATACTACTAGGCAAGCGCATCGTGAAGCAATGATTCAATACTATAAAGACCCAAGAGCAAGGGCTTTAACTGGAGAACTCAGCAGACAAGTTTGGGTAGAGGACGATGGCACTAGACGCTCTCAGCAATCACAATTGATGAAAAAACTGGCGGATGCATCCAAAACTCGCCATGAAATCACCGCAGATGTAGTACGAGCGGCTTTAGACCAAACTGGTTCTATTCGTGGTGCAGCTCGATTACTAGATTGCGATCGCTCTGTATTTAGGCGATTTTCTGAAGTTATAGAAGCATTCAGAGGTCAATCGCCCAGCCAGCCGCTCAAAAATCACAAAGTTGTCTCTGTGGAAGATGTACCTGGTACTCACGATGTTTATTGTCTCACAGTTCCTGAAGCCGGAAATTTTGCTCTAGAAGCAGGAGTTTTTGTTCACAACTGTGGAATTATTGCCAACCTAACTCCTGCTGAAGCAGCATGGCGAGGTCATTTGACCCTAGAATTTTCTAACTCTTCTAGTGCTGATTGTCGAATCTATGCCAATGAAGGCGTGGTGCAATTGCTATTTCTGGAAGGAGAACCTTGTGCGATTAGTTACGAAGCTCGCCGGGGTAAATATCAAGATCAACCAGAATTTGTGACTATTGCTCGTATTTAATTTCCTTCAGATGGAAGGGTTAAATCATTTTTAGAAATGACGAATATTGTGTTCAGATATTAGTAGTTAAGTAACGTGGAAAAATTTTGTATAGAGGTAATTAGTGCCACACCTAATCCTCAACAAGTGGTTTGGGCAGCAATGCACCAAGATTACTCAGAGAACTTTGTCTGGGATAGTCGCGATCGCTGGCCGGATGAACAGCATAGTGGTGAACTAATTGTCAAGCATTTACTCGCAGGCGATCGCGGACATTATGGACCGATAGAACATCCCCAGATTACGTTTAATGTGGGTTACTTCCCACACTCAATGATGCAGCAAGTACGCACTCATCGTGTTGGGGTTAGCTTTGATGTTCAATCATTTCGCTATACAGGGCAGAGAATTATTAATGTTGCAGAAGGTAAGCAAGATGTGGAAGACGTGTTCTACCTTCGTCCTGTAGGAAAATACACCAATCGCCAAGGCAAGCGGTATATCTATTCTGAAGAACAACGTGCTGAAGACCTGAAATGGTGCCTAGAGGCGTGTCAACACTATCAGAAACGATTTGACGAAGGGTTGTCAGAAGAACACGCTAGAGGCTTGATTCCATTCGACGCTAGGCAGCATTTTGTCCTGAGTTGTAACATGCGATCGCTAATGCATCTATTAGACTTGAGATGGAAAAAAGATGCTCAATTAGAAGCACAAAAATTCTGTGAACTTCTCTATATTCATTTTGAAAAATGGTCTCCAGCTGTCGCTCATTGGTATCAAGAAAACCGGGCTAAAAAAGCAAAATTATCCCCCTAGTCTGCCTTCTCTGATATTTTTAAATCTACCCCATGAACGCGAGTACAAAACTGCTCACATGAAAGTCTTTTTCCCCTACTCCCCACTCCCTACTCCCTACTCCTCACTCCCTACTCCCCACTCCCTACTCCCTACTCCCTACTTTCCACTTCCGGCTTTTAAGATAGGTTTATGATTGGATTCACTGCACGCCGGAAGGCGCACCTGAAAGCAGCTACCGACATCAACCTGACTGCTGACTGTAATTTTTCCTCCATGACGTTTAGCTATAGCTTGAGCGATCGCTAATCCTAGCCCTGTACCTCCTTCTCTACGCGATCGCGCTTTGTCAGCACGCCAGAAGCGGTTGAAAATAAACGGTAGGTTTTCTCGCTCAATTCCAATGCCAGTATCCTTAACACTGACAATAGCAAAGCGACCCTGTTTGGTGAGACTCAAGATAACTTGACCTTCAGAAGGCGTATACTGGAGGGCGTTTTCTAGCAAATTGGAAATTAAACGAGTTAGTTGAGCTTCATCCCCCATTACAGATACTGTTGCCATGCTCTCATACTTAAGATCAATTTTTTTGCTTTGAGCCAATAACTCAAACAATTCCATTAAATTATGCAACACTTTATCGAGGTAAATTAGTTTCCACTCACGAGCTAAAATTGACACTCCGGCATCTGTCCGAGCCAAAAATAGTAAATCTTGTGTTAAGTGGCTCATTTGAGTAGTGGCGCTAGCAATAGAGGCTAACTTTTTGGCATCTTTAGGATGAATTCGTTCGGGATGATTTCGCATCACTTCAACAGAATTTTGAATCACGCTCAAGGGGCCGCGCAGTTCATGAGAAGCATCAGCCGTAAACTGTTTAAGCTGCTCAAAACTTTGCTCAATCGGCTCAAGTGCATTCTGGGTAAGCCAAAGTCCTCCAACAGCCACTAATCCCAGAGTCATCATTCCTCCCATTCCTAATCCCCAAAGGAGTTGGTGCTGTATTGTTTCCACATCCTGCGTAGATTGGCTAGCTCGAATATATCCTTCTAAGGATGGATGATTTCGGTTAGAGCCATCTTTAAAAACGGAAATAGTAAAAGTCCGAACTTGAGTCGGCTTTTGGGTTCTCTGTAACGTATTAGACCCGACTTTTGGTGGAACAGGAAGCTCCAGAACTCCTCTACTTGCTATGAGTTTCCCCTCAGCATTGAACCATTCCAGGCTTTGTTTATCTCGATTGAAAATATCGCGCCAAGGGACTTCATCAACCCGCTCAAGAGTTTGGCTTCCTTTGGCTCTTACTTGTACGAGATAGGGAGCCGCAGACTGAGCTAAAGTTAGCAGCTTTTTGTCTAGTTGACGATAGAGATTGCGGCTTAAGAAAACATATACTCCTGCACCAAATACGCTCAAAATTGTCGTCATTACTATCAGCTGAGACAACAGAAGACGCCAGCGCAGACCTTGAAACATAGGTAATGGGTAATGGGTAATGGGTAATAGGTAATGGGTAATGGGTAATGGGTAATGGGTAATGGGTAATGGGTAATGGGTAAT
>DALYIW010000323.1:0-9419 GCA_031970155.1 Coleofasciculaceae cyanobacterium CTOTU46601
GTTTGTGCTGACTTGTGTTGCCTATCCTAAGTCTGATTGTACGATTACAACTCACCAAGAAGATGCACTGGTTGGATGATGAATAGCGTATCGTAGAGTTGCATTCAACTTGAGAAAGTTAGGTGAGCCATTGTGCTTTAGAGCGATTGGTAAGCAAGATTGCCAACTCTGTTTCAATACAAAAGGTTGAATATTATCTCAACTGTTCTCATGTCTGTTTACAACAATTTGATAGCTGATTAATACATCCAAACCCATTGTATTTTTGATCTGAGTAAAAGCTAGTCGTAGGGTGGGCATTGCCCACTCTACATGTATATAGCGGTTCTCAATTGGGTTGATGAAAATTGCTATAGCTCCTGAAGATTGTTGTTTTAGCGAGGTTTGGCAAAAGTAGCAGTCCAGTAGGTTTTGTATGTCGATAGAGTATTAGAGGCGTAACCAAAACCAACATCTCTATAGGTAGGATTGAGCATATTCTGCTTGTGTGAAGGACTATTAAGCCATGATTGAAAGACTTGTGATGGGGTAGATTGACCAGCTGCTATATTTTCAGCAACGGCGCTCCAATTGTAACCTGTGGCGCTAACTCGAACCGATAGCTGGGAGCCATTCGATCCAGTGTGAGAAAAAAAGTTACGAGTTGCCATATCCTGAGATTGACCCAGTGCGGCTTGAGTTAAATTGGAATTAATTCTTAGCGGAAGTGCACCGACTTTTCTACGTTCAGAATTAATCAGAAATAGTAACTGATTGTTATAGCTACGGTTGGCTCGTGCAATCAGCTCAGGCGTACGGGGAGCATCCCGTTTTTGTAAATTTGTAGTGCGGGCATCTTGCACGCTGCTGTAACACAAGGGAGCAAGATGCTCCCACTCCTGAGTATTTTTGCAAAATTGGGAAGCCCCTGGCATATGAGGCTGTGTCGTCCAGGTTAATGGTTTATACGAAGTTGCATTCGTAGATAGTACTTCTTCTCCTTTGTCCCCCTTGTCTCCCCTATCTACTATGTTTGATTGCAACTTAATATTAATGTTGCTGCCCTGATTCAGGATGGTGGTAGGCAAAAAGGCGGCTCTTGTCAAACTTGAACCCAGAGGAACCGAAGTCAGACTGATGGCGGCGGCTAGCAGCAGATAGCTTCGATTGTTCTTTTTCATGAAAGTTTTTCGTTAAGAGATAGGAGGATGATTGTCTTAACTCGCTATATCTCTTACTGAAAAATAGGTATGCAGCATCAAGTTTTGGTGTTTTTATCGTAGAAAACCCTAGAAAGTGCAGCAGGACGCAGTTTGGAGGATAAAAATCACAAAATTGCCTGTTGGGTTGCTTTATCAAATTTTTAAACAATAGTAGTCTTGGTTAAAGACTTGTTGAAATTCAAGTATTATTCCTTGACTTTTTTATGATTCCAACCTCACAGAATTACTGGATAAAAAATGCTCAGGTGCCAGCTTCTCTGCTCGTCAGCAGTGACTTGAATCACACAAACAAACAGTTGTGCTTAGTTGATTTGGAAATAGCGAAAGGGGCGATCGCGCAAATACTACCCGCAGGAACTTGTACTTCTAGCGACATCGAAGCGATTGATTGGTGTAGAGGGCAGGTGTGGCCTTGTTTTGTGGATATGCACACTCACTTGGATAAGGGTCATATTTGGGAGCGATCGCCTAATCCAGATGGTACATTCGAGAGTGCTCTAGAAACAGCAAAAGCTGATAGCGAAAAGCATTGGCAAGCTGAAGATGTCTATCGCCGCATGGAATTTGCTCTTAAGTGCAGCTACGCCCACGGCACCCAAGCCATCCGCACCCACCTTGACTCGTTTGGAGAACAAGCAGCAATTAGTCTAGGTGTATTCAAAACACTTCAGAAAGAATGGGCAGACAGACTCACACTACAAGCCGTTTCTCTCGTCACTCTCGACTACTACCAAACTCCTGAGGGAATTGCCCTAGCTGACCAAATTGCAGAAGCAGGGGGCATTTTAGGAGGTGTGGCTTACATGAATCCAGACTTAGATGCTCAACTGGATGCAGTATTTACCCTCGCTAAAGAACGAAATCTAAACCTCGACTTCCATACTGATGAAAACGGTGACCCAAATTCGATTTGCTTACAAAAGGTAGCAGCAGCAGCCCTTCGTCACGAGTTCAACGGGCAAATTGTCTGTGGTCATTGTTGTAGTTTAGCTGTGCAGGCACCAGAGGTAGTCGAAAAAACACTGGATTTGGTTAAGCAAGCTGGAATTGGCATTGTCAGCCTACCAATGTGTAACCTCTATCTACAAGACCGAACCCCCAGCACTACACCACGCTGGCGCGGAGTAACGCTACTACAGGAACTCAAACAACATGACATTCCTGTTACTGTTGCTAGCGACAACTGCCGCGATCCATTCTATGGTTTTGGCGATCATGATGTCTTGGAAGTCTTTACCCAAGCTGTGCGGATTGCCCAACTAGATATGCCTTACGGCGATTGGCCTTGTGCTGTTACCAAGACGGCAGCTGACTTAATGGGTTTGCCAACTGTAGGGCGGATTGGTGTGGGATTACCTGCTGATTTAATTTTGTTCAAAGGGCGCAGCTTCAGCGAACTTTTGTCTCGTGCTAATCATGACCGAATTGTTCTGAGAAATGGTAAGCCGATTGATACAACATTACCGGATTACGCAGAACTAGATGATTTAGTGGGACAAGAGACTTAATGTATTGGTCATTAGTCTTTAAGTCGGTCGCTATAATTGAACGCAACAACTACTACATGTACAGCTGGCGTTATTAATTAGTAATTGCGATTTGGCTCAAACGCTTTAGAATTTTGAGAACGTCATATAATTCATTCCCAGGATTGCGAGTAATCAACACTTTTGAAGTGGCGTACCGGGGTGTTTCTCCTTTGACTAACTTGAGAAAAACAAAACTTCCACCAGTCGTAATCATGCCATAGCTAGGTTTCTCAGGATTTGGGTTACCCAGCATATAGGTCAGAATTTGAGCCAGTCCTGCTTCAATCGAATAGGAGGCTTGTTTAGACTCAATAATCATTACCCAAAGTTGGTCTTTTAAAACCAATGTATCAAGTCTTCCTTTGATAACTAAGTCGTCATCTTCCGTAGCAATATCAATCGATTGTTCGGATTTGACATAAAAAGGAGTGAGATAAAAATCACCAATAAAGAGAATGGGATCTAAGACTGCCATTCTCACCACATCTTCTAGCAGCGGTGGGTAGTTAAGCAGATTGAGAAAACCAGCTTTAACTTTGTCTAATAGTTGTTTGTCTGCCTCGGAGATTTCTGGTAAGTTATCCTGCCACTCTCGAAAGAATTGATCATCTTCAACCAGTTGGATGGCGAAGTGTTCGATTAAGTAGCGTAAATCTACAGCTTGAGCTGGAATTGTTTGCACCATAACGAGTTAACGATATTCAATCAGCAATGGTCCTTCAGGCGTAAAGCGAGACTGGAAGTTAGATTTCTTTCCTAATCCTTTTAAAGATGCGATCGCGATCGGTGATGATAAGGGTTCAAGTTCTTCAACTTCCCAAAAAATTGCCCAAGTTGGCTTCTCACCAGCAGTAGAGGGAGGACGATATTTCATGCCCTGAGGGTATCTACCACTACGAGACGGCACATGGCCAACATACCAGCCTTGCCATGATACCTGTGAATTCAAAGGTCGATCTTCTGCTAAGGAAGCATAGATCAAAACCTTCACAAATCTCTCTCCTCGCAGTTCATCAGCTTGACGGAACAATTCAAAAGCCATGCTGCCAAAAGCTACTTTTTTTTCTTGTCCGTCTTTGTGCCAAGAAAGCAGGTGTTCCTCTGGTACAGATGCAAGAATAGCAAATTTGCCTGTTATTAGTGTTTTATCCATATCGCTGTGATTACGGTTTTGAGTGTGATAACAACAAAACTGCCAATCAAACGATTAAATTGATAATTCCCGTGCGAGCGTCTAAGGTTAGGTGTAAATTTGTGGGTTGAAAGGATAAACACGCCTCGCTGGAGAATTAGGGCTTGATTCGGCAGTCGGTTGTTTTCACCCACTACAGCTTGCCATAAGATGACTTCCTCCTGTGGGGACAATCTAAAATCTCAACTCTAAAATCGCATGACCTCTACTACCTCTAAACCGTTGGATTGGGATGCTATAGCCTCAGAACTCAGTGGGCTAGAAATTATCACCGAACCCACCCAGATTGCCAAGTTGTCTCTAGACTACTACCACTTCAGCCCAGTCTTGCAACCTCAGTTAAGTGATAAGCGAGGAGATTTAGTAGTTCGTGCTGCCAGTGAGGCAGAAGTTTTGCGAGTGGCAGCAGTCTGTGTTAAATACAAGGTGCCGCTAACTGTGCGGGGAGCAGGTACGGGCAATTATGGGCAATGCATACCCCTGGAGGGTGGGGTGATTCTGGATGTGACGAAAATGAGTGGGATTCGCTGGATTAAACCCGGGTTAGCTTGTGTTGAACCGGGGGTGAAACTGGCGGCGTTTGATAAACAGGCAAAGGAGACAGGTTGGGAATTACGGATGGCTCCCTCAACTTACCGTACTGCAACGATTGGAGGATTTATTGCAGGGGGTAGCGGGGGAATTGGTTCGATTACTTATGGGCAATTACGCGATCGCGGAAATCTCCACGCCGTCCGAGTCGTCACAATGGAAGATGAACCCCGTGTCATCGAATTACGCGGTGATGACGTACAGAAAGTCAATCATGCCTATGGCACCAACGGCATTATCACCCTATTAGAAATTCCCCTTGGCCCTGCTTATGCCTGGGCAGAGCTAATTGTAACCTTTGACGACTTCATGACGGCCGCTCGATTTGGTCAAGCGCTGGGTGAGTCCGATGGTTTAATTAAGAAACTCATTAGCATCAATGCCTGGCCGATACCCTCTTACTTTGCTGCGTTAAAGAGTCATCTTCCAGAAGGCAAACACTGTGCTTTACTGATGATTGCTGAATCTTGCCTAGAAACTTTGCAACATTTAATCCGGGAATATAGCGGTACTGTTACTTATCAAAAATCGGCAAAAGAAGCGAGTAAAGGCACAGCGTTGTATGAATTTACCTGGAATCACACGACTCTTCATGCCAGAAGTATTGACCCAAACTTAACTTATTTGCAGACCTTGTTTCCTGCTGATAAAAATCTCACTTTAGTGGAGCATATGTATCATCATTTTGGTGATGAAGTGCTGATACATTTAGAATTTCTCCGCATGAATGGACAAATGGCTCCTGCTGCCTTACAAATCGTGCGCTACACAACCGAGGAACGTCTCAACGAGATTATTCACTATCACGAAGAGAAAGGTGCTTTTATCGCCAATCCTCACACCTATATCCTGGAAGATGGGGGAATGAAAACCGTTAATCTAGAGCAATTGGAGTTTAAAGAAATGGTAGACCCTTATGGTCTGATGAATCCGGGGAAAATGAGAGCTTGGTCAGAAAGAGTAAAAGGTGAGGAGTCGTAAAGACGTTCCACGGTAACGTCTTTACTAGACCTCTTGCTTTAGGAAAATGCACATTTTTTTACTTTAGTCAAATCTCCAGTTCTTAGATGATTTTTACCCCTATCTATTAAGTGAGATGTAGAGGAGGGGCCGTCGCGTCATAGTCGGTTTAAGTTAGAGCGATCGCATCTTGAGCAAAACAAGCGATAGCCTGTAATATGCCTCATTTGGCCCCCTCCAAGTATAGGTTTTATCGAGATCCAGATAGGAGAGCTTCCAGTTGAGAGTTAACAGCTTTGATGTATCTCTGATCATCCAGGGTGCTTTGGGGGAGCCTGTTCATCTTGACAGCGATTTTAACCAGATCAACAGCAGTCACCTGCTTCGTGCGATAAGCAGAAAGAAAGCTCATAGAACTGGGAATTCCCTCTGCTTCGAAGAAACCTTGAAAAGCTAAGAAAACGAGGTTAAAGGGTGTTACTGCCATGCGAGCTGCGATGTTCGGTGGCACGTTTGTGACTGGGGTTTGTGCTACGTTAGCTGGCACAGTTTCTGCAATGACTTCAGCTCTCAGAGCTGGTACTACCGTTGCTGACATTAGTAAAACAGATAAGCCACCAAGTACTAGACGTTTCATAATGTAATCTCCGAGTATGTATTGAGTGGAGTCAGTGAATTTCTTTACTTGATTACCAAGATGAATCACTGTTATGAGTTCATCCTGAACAACAGATGAGTGTTACCTAAAACTTTCTGAGAAAGCACAGAAAACCTAGGTACGTCTGCTGCCGCCCCTCATGCTGCTGCCGTGGCAGCACTGATACTATAAGCCAATCCCCATATCAGTCCTAGCGAGGTCTATTCAATTGTGGAGCAAACAGCTTTGGATATGGATGACCCAGGCACTCCGGGTTTTGATGAAAGCTATGACTTTGCTAGTGGCCATGGCTTCATTCAAGCTGATCGCGCCGTAGAATTAGCTTTATCTCAAAACCCTTTCTGAACTATGCCACCCTCAATGTTATGTAGCGGTTAGAGGTTGATAGCAGTAATTAGAAATATATAATCTCAAAACTTATGATGCACGGCTTCATTCCTCCAGAACGCTTCTTCTCTTATCTCACTTGGACTGATATTCAAGCCATGCCGGATAAGGAAAATGTCGTAATTATTCAGCCGATAGGTGCAATTGAACAACATGGACCACATCTGCCGATAATTGTAGATTCTGCGATCGCAGTTGCTGTCCTCGGCAAAGCTTTAGCCAAACTCGAGAAAGCTGTCCCCGCCTATGCTTTGCCACCCCTGTACTACGGCAAATCCAATGAGCATTGGCATTTCCCCGGTACGATTACTTTAAGCGTCGAGACGCTTTTGGCAGTACTAACAGAAATGGCCCAAAGCATCTATCGCTCAGGATTTCGTAAGTTGGTATTGATGAACGCCCACGGCGGACAGCTTCAGGTGATGGAAATTGTTGCACGAGATCTGCATCAAAAGTACGAGGATTTCCTGGTTTTCCCGTTATTCACTTGGCGAGTGCCGCACATTGCCAAGGAATTATTCACTCCTAAAGAGTTGGAGTATGGTATCCATGCAGGCGATGCCGAAACTAGTCTATTGCTGTCGATTCTACCGGAACAAGTGAAGATGGAAAGAGCAGTAACTGAGTATCCCCAGGGATTGCCTGAAGATAGTTTGTTGAGTATGGAAGGAAAACTGCCCTTTGCTTGGCTAACGCGAGAGTTAACCCAAAGTGGGGTGATGGGTGATGCGACGGTGGCGACGAAGGAAAAAGGCGATCGCCTCTTAGAATCCGTCTCTGATGGATGGGTTCAGGTAATCAAAGATGTATACAAGTTCCGTCCGCCACAAGCTGGAAAAGTTTAGTAAATAGGGCTTGCTGAATAACGAGACAAAAGTGACACTAAGAGGGTTTCGGAGCGCGGCTGGGGTAGTCAAATGCCAGAAAAACCGATAAAATTGCTCAAAAGTCGTGCATCTCCCTGGACGAAGAATGTACCGAAAAGTGGAACAAGCTCCTAGCCCAGCTTTTATAGTTTGAACTTTCCAACGGATGCAAGTTGGCAGCAGATAACCGTTGGGTGCAGCTAGCCCAACTCATTCCTTGGTCAGAATTTGAACAAGAGTATGCTGAAAATTTCGTTCCAGAAATGGGTCCGCCTGCTAAATCCTTTCGGCTGGCATTGGGAGCATTAATCATTAAGGAAAAACTGGGAGTCAGCGACAGAGAAACAGTCGAACAAATCCGAGAGAACCCTTACCTGCAATACTTTATAGGTCAGTTATCTTATAGCAATGAAGTGCCATTTGACCCGTCCCTATTAGTTCATTTCCGACAACGAATTAGCGCTGAACTCGTCAACAAAGTCAACCTTGAAGTCGTGAGGAGACTGCGCGAAGCGGGCTGCTCCGACTCCGAAAAAAAAAACCAGAAGCAGAAATCAATCCGCCTTTAAATCAATGAAAATTAATTCTAGATGCCACCTGTGCTCCAGCCGATATTAGTTATCCGACGGACTTAAAGCTCTTAAATCAAGCAAGAGTTCATACGGAAAAAATCCTAGATGTCCTCTATGAACCGCTAAAAGAGAAAATCCTTTCAAAACCGAGAACTTACCGCAAGATTGCCCGAAAAGACTACTTAAAAGTTGCCAAACAACGACGACCTTCTCGTCAACAGAAAAGAAAAGCGATTAAAAAACAACTTCAGTATCTCAAAAGAAACTTATTTCACATCTCACAACTAATCGAGTCAGGAGTATCCCTCTTAAGTCTCAGTAAAAGGCAATATAAAATGTTGCTTGTGGTGTCTGAAGTCTATCAGCAACAGTTGTGGTTATTCAAAAATAACAAACAAAGTATTGAAGACCGAATTGTAAGTTTAAGCCAACCCCAGATTCGTCCTATAGTCAGAGGGAAAGCGGGGAAACCTGTAGAGTTTGGAGCTAAACTGGCAGCGAGCTGCTTTGAGGGATATGTAATTTTAGAGCGGATCAGTTGGGATAACTTTAACGAGTCGGGAGACTTCAAAGCTCAAATAGAATCCTATCGTCACTTCACAGGTTTTTATCCAGAATCCGTTCATGTCGATAAAATTTATCGGACGAGAGAGAACCGAGCTTGGTGTAAAGAAAGAGGAATTAGAATTAGTGGACCGCCTTTAGGCAGACCCCCAGCCTATGTCAGTCGTGAACAAAAGAAGCAAGCTTTAAATTCGGAGAAGATTCGCAATGAGATTGAGGGAAAGTTCGGACAAGCCAAACGAAGATTTAGTCTCGAGCGAGTCATGGCTAAACTTCCCAATACTTCTCAAACTGCAATTGCTATTACTTTTTTAGTCATGAATCTTTCGACCGCTCTCCGGCGGTTTTTTTGTGTGTTTTTGTGTCTATTGGCGAAAACAACGCTGGTTTCTGGCTTATTGATTATCAAAAGTTATCAAGCGGTTAATGAGAGAAAACATGAACTTATAGTTTCGGCGGCTTAAATAAATAATCAATCCTCCTCTGGGTCTTCCATTAGTTATTCAGCAAGCCCTAAATAGCTGACTACTGAAGATCATTCGTAAGGATTCATACCAATTGGGTTTAATAATGAGACAAGTAGTTTACTAATTTGGATGAGTTAAGGCTTGGAGTAAAAAAGGCTCTACAGAATTTAAATCAAACCCTGATTACATCTATTACCGGATGGCAGTTTATTATCGAGTCACTAATCCTAGCAGGGATTTAGAGATCTAGAGTCATTTGCTCCAAATTCAAACCCAATTGGTATCACTTATTTCTGCCAGCCTGGTCTAGTGCTGATGCAAAAAGCCTCGTTCTAATCAAAGGAAAGAGGCTGATTGTGAATATAGACCTGGCACTGAGCTATTTTCCCGTGGAGTCACCCCCAAAGTATCTTCGCCGCAGCAACGTTTCA
>DALYIW010000324.1:0-9307 GCA_031970155.1 Coleofasciculaceae cyanobacterium CTOTU46601
CAAAGGCTTTGATTTTTCTCATCTGGTGATTCGTCAAGCTTACTTAGCTAATGCCGTACTGCACGACGCTGATTTTACCAATAGCCAAATTAGCCAAACAGTCTTTGCTGAAACCTTTGGTGGTGTAGTCTGTGTAACGTTTAGCCCAGACGGACAGCGTTTTGCCACCAGTGATACTAAAGGCGATATTCAGATTTGGGATAGTTGCACGGGAGAGCAACTGGTTCGCTGTCGGGGACACCAACATTGGACGTGGGCGATCGCATTTAGTCCAGACGGACGGTATCTTGCTAGCGCCAGCGATGACTATCTAGTCAAGTTATGGGATGTCGAAACCGGGCAATGTCTGCAAACCTACATTGGACATACCTACTCAGTTAATGCCGTTGCCTTTAGTCCAGATGGGCAAATCATCGCTAGTTGTGGGCAAGATTCCACCATTCGTCTGTGGCAGGTTGCCCATGTAGGGGCGGGTTTAGCCAATAAATTTGAGAACAACCCTTCAATTGCCAATCAAAACCCGCCCTCATCAGAAATTCAGGCCTTAACCTTAATTGGTCATGAGGGGCGTGTTTGGTCAATTGCTTTTAGTTCAGATGGTCAAACCCTCGCCAGTGGCGGAGAAGATTGTACGATTCGACTGTGGGATGTCGCTACAGGAATTTGTCAGTGCATGTGGCAAGCGCACAGTCGCTGGGTGCGTTCAGTAGCTTATAGTCCCGACGGTCAAACCCTTGCTAGTAGTAGCTATGACCAGACGATTAAACTGTGGGATGTCAAGACACAACACTGTCTCAAAATCTTGCGCGGACATCGACAGGCAGTAACAGCGATCGCCTTTAGCAGCGCCCAAGGGGCGATCGCATTTAGTCCCGACAGTGTAGGGGCGCAAGGCTTTGCGCCCTTACTGGCTAGTAGCAGTTTTGACCGCACCGTCAAATTGTGGGACGTACAGACTGGAGAATGCGTAAAAACATTTCTGGGACATACTAACCGAGTTTGGACAGTTGCCTATCATCCCAACGGACAGCAACTTGCCAGTGGCGGCGATGACCACGCCACCAAACTCTGGAACCTTAAAACGGGACGCTGTAAGAAAACCATCAAAGGCCATACCAATGCCGTACTATCCCTTGCCCTTAGTCTCGATGGCGGGTATCTAGCAAGCGGTCACGAAGACCAGACTGTAAGATTGTGGGACATCAAAAGCGGTACCTTGGTACAAACGTTACGAGAGCATACTAATCGCGTTTGGTCGGTGGCGTTTCAACCCCTTAGCCAGCGCCCAATACTTGCCACTGGCAGTGCCGACTATACCATCAAATTATGGGACTCGAAGTTAGGAAACTGCCTAAAAACTTTACAGGGTCATACGAGTTGGGTATGGAGCATTGCCTTTAATCCTAATGGAACGCAACTGGCTAGCAGTAGCTATGACCAAACCCTTAAACTATGGGACATTGGCACAGGTGAATGTTTGAAAACTCTCCGAGGACATACCAGTCCAGTTGTCTGCGTTGCCTATAGTCCTGACGGAAAACTGATAGCAAGCAGCGAGTTTGATGGAATCATCAAGCTGTGGGACGCTGACACTGGGGAATGCCGCCAAACCTTTAAAGGACACAGCAATAGCGTATGGTCAGTGACGTTTAGCCCTAATGGAGAATGGTTACTGAGTGGTAGCTTTGACCAAACCCTTAAACTTTGGTCAGTTTCGACAGGAGAATGTCTCCAGACTTTCACAGGACATGAGGGGGCTGTTATGGTTGCTCGATTTAGTCCAGACGGTCAATGTATTGTCAGTGGCAGTGTGGATCGCACTCTTAAACTTTGGGATATCCGGACGGGGCAATGCTATCAAACTTTGGCGGGTCACTCCGAACTCGTTTATACCTTGCTCGTTGCCTCTGTGCAATTTGGAGATAAAGCATCTGCAAGTCTCACTGCTTTTAGTGGCAGCTTAGACGAAAGTATTAAACTCTGGGACTTGCAAGCTCACAAGTGCTGGCAAACCTTGAGAACACCTCGCCCCTACGAAGACATGAAAATTAGAGGTATTCAAGGTTTAACAGAGGCTCAGTGGGCAACTTTAAAGACATTAGGTGCTGCCTCATCAATATAAGGGTTAATCAACATAGGACTTACAAAAAAAGAAGGTTGGGGGGTTAATGTGTAGCCTGTTAAAAGCAAAATGAGATTAGAGGTTGATGCTGGCCTTAATTTCCTCGAAAACAATATCAGCAGAACGCTCTACAACTGAACTCAGTTCCAGACCAAATGCAAGATTTTCTGCCTCAATCAAGTAAACTGTAATGTCCTCAGGAAAGTCATCTCTGAAGATTTTACGACCAGCCGCTAAGGCATGATCCCAACGAAAATCGTGTAGATTATAACTTGGTTCTGGTAGCGCTTCTAGTTCAGAACCAGGCACCTTGAACACAGCACCAGGGCCTGAACCTGTTTTACAAGCATCAATAATCACCAGACTTTTACTGCCTCGTGCCTGGAACATTACTTCCATTCCTGCTGTACCGCAGTCATAAACTTGGACATCAGGACAAGGATGTTCAGCTAGAAATTGCTGTAGGCGCTGTGCAATTAATACACCCACAGCATCGTCACTGCGGTTGAGATTGCCACAGCCAATAATAGTAAGCATAAGATTGTTGTTTGCTGAACCTTAAAGAAAGATGGATTATCTTGCAGATACATGGACGCCTTTGATTGTGCAATACAAAACCGCCGGTGATTTACTGCTATCCTCCAACAATTCTGAGGCAGTAGCAATGCCTGCAATCTTTCTGTATCGTCAGTGCGTGGAACTGCTGCTTAAGCGACATATTCTGGTTTCCCTAGAGATACTCCAATTGCCATTTGAAGAATTTGCTAAAGGTTATCAAAAAAAGCACTCTTTGGATTACCTTTTTTGCAGTTGTCAGCAGTTAATCGATAGGTTAGATAGGTGCGATCGCGCCCCAGAAAATGTAGCAGATGCGATCGCCTACTTTCAGAACCTCGACCCGGATTCTGTATCCTTGAGGTATCCTCTACGCAGTGATGGCTCTCTTTTCCAAGTTACCTTGACAGAAGAGATGCTTAACAGTGTGCGATCGCATCTGGAACAAATCGCCACTTTTTTTTATGAGCAATACCTTGTTCTGATCACTGGTCACTGTGAATAAGCCGGTTGCAGTAGTGATGGAGTTCCTTTCAGATACTGACACAGGAGAATACTCGCTGCGGCCTACTTATCCTTACGGCAAGTTGTATTTTTACGAGCAGATTCTTTCGGTTCCTATCTATGTGATTTTCGATCCTTACGAACCGACGTTAGAAGTGCGCCGTCTCCAAGAGAGTCAATATGTTTTGCAGGAACCCACAGAGGAAGGACGTTACTGGATTCCAGAACTTGAACTATTTTTAGGCGTTTGGTACGGCACGAGATTGGGGTTAACAATTAACTGGTTGCGTTGGTGGGATGAGGCAGGGAATCTGTTGTTGTGGAGTGCACAGCAAGTTGAACAAGAACGCCAGAGGGCTGAGGAAGAACGCCAGAGGGCAGAAGCTGCGATCGCTCAGACTCAAGCAGAGCAACAGCGCAATGAATCATTGGCCGCCAAGTTGCGCGAGTTAGGCATTGATCCAGACACATTACAGTGAACCCCCTGGAGTGTTATCTCTGCGTATTTTGATCGCAAGCGTAGAGGGACTTTATGAAAATAGAATTTGACAAGGAAACCGAAGCTATTTATTTTAGACTCAACGATTCTACAATTGTTGAGTCTGAAGAGATTGTACCGGGCATTGTTTATGACTTTGACAAAGACAATGCAGTCGTAGGCATTGAAATTCTAAATTTAAGTCATAAAACACCAGAACAAGTTAAAGCAATTAATTTCCCTTTTTCCCAAGAAGATAAGATACTGCTTAAGAATGTGTTTAACCTGTTCATAGCTGCTTAATCTACCTCCGACCGGACGGGCGAGCGCTTCCCCAATAAACCTTTATTACCCAGCCCAGGCTCTCCCGTAGTTATGGTTATAAGACAAACTAATTAATGAAGCAAAACGCTGACTGGGTATGGAATTACCCATTACCTATTACCCATTACCCAAAAATGCGGTTTTCCACCACAAGTACGGGAGAGCCACCTTGCTTTTTAGGTTAACAGGAGAAGTCAAACGGGGTTTAGATGCGATCGCTCTCAATCTAACAGCGACCCAACAGTGCGATCGCTTTTACACCAGATTTTACTCGCGCTCATAGGCTTGATGGGCTTCAACATAAATGCGAAGCGCTGCATTAATACGCTGTTGGTACTCACTTCCCTGTGCTTTGAACCATGCAAGAACATCCGGGTCAATACTTAGCGTTACAGCGATAGGGTGTCTCGGTTTCCGCAGAGTCGCCCGTTGGAAAAAGGATTCTGTCAGAGGCGGAATATCGGATGTGTCGATTGTGTCATCCGTAAGCGCATCAATCCGCGTCCAGTCTGTTTCGGAGGGCTTGTTCGTACTGTTTTCGTTCATAGCTTAGTGCCTTTCGTAGGGAAATAATTCGGATAGTGTCTTCACCACGCTCGGTGTAAACTACGACGACAACTCGCGATCTAAGCATTCCAATCCCGATCCAGCGATCTTCACCATAATCTTCACGGTCATCGAGCTTCTCAAGCATAGGAGCTGTGAAAATTTCCCATGCATCCGCAAAACTGAATCCATGCTTGCCAATGTTAGCGCGATTCTTCTGTTCATCCCACTCGAAGCGCATACGGAAAGTATAGCTATGCCATGAAACAACAACAAGCCTCTATGCAGCGTGTATCAATCGAATTGCAAGCAATTGCGATACTCACAGCATCAGCCAGAGATTATTAACTATAGAGAAAGCATTAAGCAGTACGGAAACGCGCTAATTCCTCACCTGTCTTGGCATCATGAGCATGAACCGTGCAAACTAAGCAAGAATCAAACGATCGCGCCACATGACCTACCTCTACTGGATCAGTTTGATCAGCGATCGGCGTTCCTAACAAAGCCTCTTCAATCGGCCCTCGTACCCCTTCGCTGTCACGCGGCCCGATATTCCAAGTACTCGGAGCAATCACCTGGTAATTCTTAATCTTACCGCCCTCAATCTCAATCCAGTGACACAGAGAACCCCTCGACGCTTCCGTTGCACCCCATCCACGTCCATCTTTTTCCTTAGGCTTGATGTACCAAGGATCGTTGAGCTTAAACTCCCGCAAACAATGCTCCGCTTGTCGATACAACTTGACAAGTTCGTGAACTCGTGCTAACTGCCGTAGATGAATACTCGCACCGCCCATCTGCTTGAAGGCATCGAGGATAAACCCGTCATAATGCTGCCAAGACTCTCCATGCTTGCCACCTGCAACCAACTGACGCGCTAAAGGCCCTGCTTCCAAACGCCCGAAGTCTTGGTGACGTACCGCACTTGACCAAGAATAAGCATTATCAAAATCTTTGATATTTTTCTGGATGGGGTTACTTGTGCGGTCAAAGGGGTGAACGTCACCCGTCCCCTCGTCATACCAGGAGTGAGTTGTATTTTCGCGAGCAAACGTATGATCCATCAATGTGTGAGTGTCGGTGAAACTGTCGTACACCCCACTCTTCATAATCATTGCTGCATTTCGCCCTTCAATTGTCGGCTTCTGGTATTTATCTTCATGAGGCAAATATCCCCAAGTGACGTATTTACCAACACCAACCCCATACTTATCTAGACCAATATCTAAACCCATGCGCCAATAGAAACCCAAGTCAGAATTCGCATGATTGGGGTTTTCATCCATCCACGCCAGGAAGTCATCATAAGTCTTGATTTCTTCATAGCGTTCCAAAGAACAACCCAGCCACACAGGTTCTAACCAGTTAGTTCGGAAGTATTCCAAAATCGACCAAGCGCGAGTAACATCAGTTAAAGTCGGGGCGCACATCACGCCACCAGGAACCATGTAACTCGAATGCGGCCATTGACCGCCCAACAGTGCGTAAATTTCTACTGGTTTACCAGAAATGGTTACGCCTATTTCATAAGACTTGCCAGTGTAAGCAGCAAACCGCCTGCAAGCTTCTTCATAAAAAGGGCTGTGCTGATACTTTTTATTGGTCAAATCAATAGCAAACAACCCATAAAAATAGCGGGGAATACTTTGGATTGATTCTGTTAGCTGACCTAAATTTCTCGCCAAAATTGCATTACGAGGAACTTCTGTTCCCCAAGCCGTATCTAACGCCCACGATCCACAAGTGAGGTGAGAACCGCCGCAAATACCGCAGATGCGAGGAGTAACAATTAAGCCAGCCTGAGGGTCTTTGCCACGCAGGATAACTTCAAAACCTCGGAAGAGTTCAGCATGAGTCCAAGCATTCACAACCTGCCCATCCTCAATGTCCACTCTTACATCTAAATCACCCTCAACTCGTCCTACTGGTGAGATATCTAATGTTTTAACTACCATTCTTTTTTCCTTTTTTTTATTGGTTATTGGTTGTTGGTTATTAGCAACGAACAAACAGCTAAAATGGTGATTATTTTTTAGTTGTTGGTGATTTGTTATTAGCAACGAACAAACAGCTAAAATGGTGATTATTGATGAGTTATGAGTTATTAGTAACAAACAACAAACAACAAACAACAAACAACAAACAACAAACAACAAACAACAAACAACTAAACCGTAAATATGTCCTCGTGTGCCCATGCAGGCGTTGAATCCTTCGCCACCATCGTGAGTATGGCGTAGTCTTTCTTATTGACTCCCGTTGGTAATTCCTTGGGAACACCCATTACCGTTTGTGTCTTGAACACGGTTCCTGGTTTGAGGTCATGGAAGGGAAATTCGGGTTCTGTGCAACCTAGACAAGGCATCCCTGCACGAGTTTTGGAGGAGACGCGGTTCCACAAAATTCGGTTGCAGGAAGAATGGGTCATCGGACCACGGCAACCTAGGTCGTAAAATAGACAACCTGTTCGCTGACCAAATGCACCTGTTGATGCTTTGTATGCAAAGTGGACGTTGCGAGTACAACCTGTTTGGGTAAAGCTGCGGAAGAAGGTTTCGGGACGGTGGAGTTCATCAAGGGTGATGTCGCTAATCCGTCCTGTGGCGACTGCAACTAATATTTGGCTAATCCAGTCGGGATGGGCGGGACAACCGGGGATGTTGATCACGGGTAATCCAGATTTTGCCCGGAAATCTTGCCCTAAAAAGCCACCTTCTTTACGCTTGAGAAACTGTAACCCTTCGGATTCGCTGGGGTTGGGTGCCATTGCTGGAATGCCGCCCCAAGTGGCGCAATCGCCAACAGCAACGACAAAGCTAGAAGCGTTGGCGAGTTCCTGTAGCCATTGTTTCATGGGACGATCTGCAAAACGGTTCCATTCGCCAGTACCGTTGGGTGCATTTATAACGCTGCCTTCAAATACTAGGATGTCGAGGGGAACTGTACCGGAAATGCAATCCCGCAACAGTTTCTGTAAGTTTTCGCCGAGTTCGAGTCCTAAGGAGGGGTGCCACAGTAGGTTAATGCCAAAATCAGTTATCAGATCGCATACACTGGGTTCTTCGGCATTCAAAAATGACATGGTGTTGCCGGAACAGGCACCACCTTGAAGCCATAGTAGGTTTGCCATACGCTATGTTTTTTCTAGTTATTTCAATGCCTAAATTAGATGGCGATCGCTTCTGCCGCCACCTAAGTTTGTACACTTATTTTTTAAATATCAGTCCAGTTTTGATTGAGCCATCATTGTTTAATAAAAACTTAGGATTATTCTATGGAAACTAGAAAAGATACTGAAATGCCATAATAACTGATAATTTTTCTAATTTACTTTACCTAGCTGAAAAAATTAGCATTCAGTAGCACCAGCTCAAGGATTCTATTGTTAACTGGGTCTGAAATCTAATCAGGCAGAAGCTTTGAGTACAGCAAGCCGTCAGAACAAATGCTGAATCTCCGGCAAATTCAACAATGCTTGAGCTGGTTAAATCCCGATGGTTTCAAGAAAAATTACAATTGTTTGCTCGAATTAAAAAAATGTATTTAAAGCAACAGTTTAATTGTTAAAGTTGCGATTCAATGCAGAGGATTTAAAACTTTTTATCAAAAAAAATTTCTGTAAACATTTGCAAATACACCGTAGAAATTTCTAGAGGTGTAGGGTTTGATAATTAAATCAGGGTGTAGGAGAATGCGAAAATGTTTGTAAAAAAATTAGCTAACAAAAAGCTAGAGGAGGCTGGTAGTGACCCCTAGCATTACAGATGCAGCAGTTCAGGCAGCGTTTGCTGCGATCGACTCAGAATCAGCAACGACGACCGAAAAAATCGAGATGCTGATCGAGATGGCGTTTTTGTTCCAGCAAAAGCCAAAAAGAGCTCAGGAACTGCATGACGCCGTTTCTCTCTATCAACGTGCTATTGACTTGTGCGCCGAGGAACAACCTCTGCTGCTTGCTCGTGCTTTAGCAGGGATGGGTACAGCATTACGGGCAATTCCTAGTGAGGGGGCCGACTTGCTGATGGAAGCGAAGGAGGCTTATGAAGCAACCATTCCCATCTTGCAAGAGTTTGCCTTCCCAGAGGAAATCGCAGAAGCGCAAATGAATTTGGGGCTGGTGTTGCAATCACTGGTGCCGTATAACTTGGCGCGAATTTCAGATAGTATTCAGGCTTATCAACAGGCGCTGCGGGTTTTTACTTGGCAGGCTTACCCGCAGGAATATGCGATTTTACATAATAATATTGCGATCGCCTATCTCTCCATGACCCAATCCTCAAACCAGGAAGACTTGCGCCAAGCCCTTGCGGTGCAGTCTTTCGAGGAAGCGCTAAAGTGGATTACGCTAATTGACCATCCCAGCGAGTATGCCATGTTGCAGAACAATCTGGGCAACGCTTTACAATATCTGCCTAGTGTGCATCCGGTGGAGAATAACTTACGTGCGATCGCAGCCTACGATGAAGCGTTGAAAGTGCGTAACGCTAGGGATACCCCTCTAGAATACGCCAACACAGTTTCCAACAAAGCCAACGCTTTTTACAACTTACCCGATGACCCCGAACATCCAGAAGCGGGGAATCGTAACAACCTCTTGCAAGCGCGTGAGTACTATCAAGAAGCTGAGGAAATTTTTATCGACCATGGGCAAATGGAACAAGCCCAAATGGTAGCTCAAGTACAGCAAGAAATTGAGCTAGAGCTTCAATTCTTGACAGTCGGGAATGGGGAGTAGGGAGTAGGGAGTAGGGAGTAGGGAGTAGGGAGTAGGGAGT
>DALYIW010000325.1:0-9209 GCA_031970155.1 Coleofasciculaceae cyanobacterium CTOTU46601
GTCATAGATGGCTTGGTAGAGGACGTTTTTCACGATTTGGGTGGGTGAGCATTTCAGGAATTCACACAAGGAGTCAATGGTTGGGGTGTTGGGGGTGTCGCGTTTTTCGTAGGTGGTAAAGGTTGAGGGTTCGGCATCAGGTGGCAAGGAAACTGCTTTTTCTACGTTGGCAGAGTACTGACCATCTTCGGTGTAGAGAACCTCATCTTCTCCCGCTTCTGCCAATATCATGAACTCGGTAGAACCCGAACCACCTATTGCTCCTGAGTCAGCTTCTACGGGTCTGAACTTTAGACCACTGCGGCGCATCATATTGTTATAGGCCTGGTACATATCCTGATAGAATAGGTTTTGTCTTGCCGCCCAATCAGTAGCTCAACTGCCTCTCGATGCAATGGCTCATCAACCCAAACTGTCTCTATATCAGGGTTGTCCAGCAAATCAACGACAAAAGCCAGGGCGGATGAACGTGGAAAACATCTTGCTGTGGCTAAGGCGACGTATTCAGCAATGATGTAGCTATGAGTTAATCGAATTGTTGCTCTTTTATAGGCAACACATGCTTTAGTATGCAAAGGCTCAGTTTGATAGTGCAGACAGAGCAAACCAGAGGTATCGAGGAGCATTAACCTTCTTCATGGGTACTTGCATACTCTCTCACCAAATCTGCATCAATGCTCTCATTGTCCAGGTCAGTGGGATGTTCGAGATTAAGTGTCCCAAAATGGCGTTCAAACCTGGCTCGTGCTGTCTCTTTCTCTGCTTCTGGCAGCAACAATTTGAATACTTGCCCAAACTGCTGCTCTAGCAACTTTGCAGCTAGATGTTCAGGAGGAACACCGATTGCCTCAGCCTGTTGCTGAATCGCGGTGAAAATTTGATCGTTGAGTTCCAGTGTCAGAATGTGAGTCATAGGAGTATGCAACGTGGCTAGAGGCCACGGTAATTATAGCTTTGCCTGTTTGATACCCTATGGTGCGAGTTACCACTTAGAGGGTTGCAATTGCGGCAGCAGACACTCTTGAACACCTGTGGCATTCATCTGGTCGCGCACGATTGGCGAGACTTTTTGCAGTACGCGTCACATTAAGCAGACAAGATATCACCCACATCTGGTTTCCTTTCACGCTGACACTGCAATCTCCATCCTACATAAACCCTCTCTCACCTTTCTAGCTGTTTTGTGTAAGGTAAGGGTGAGGTGAAGAGTGGGTGCGTCAAGCGTAACTATTCCGTTGGAATCGCGCCTGTTATTGTACGCAGTGCGATCGCGTTTGTGGGTGTAGGAAATGCGATCGCTTTTGTTGGTGTGGAGAGTGCGATCGCGTTTGTTGGTGTGAGGGATGCGATCGCCTATATAAGTTCGCTCACCTGAATGTAAGACTTTATAGATTTTCAATAAACTCTTCGGGTGTAATTTGAGCTTGCCTGAGAATGCCGCTCAATGTGCCTACCTTTAACTCTCGATCACAGGCACAACACATCCAACCACACCATCAGGTGTTTCCTTCTTCATCACAACATGACTACCAGTTTGGCGAACCGGCTCAAACCCCAGACGTTCAAGTGCCCGAATCGCATCCCTACTAGAGATGCGTGGCAGTCTAGGCATAGCTAACCTCAATACTCGTCACGTATCTAGGGGATGTCTCAGGTAGAGGAAATTCCTCTAAGTAGAGTCTAGTTGCTTCTTTTAGATTAGCGATCGCCTGCTCGATAGTTTCTCCCTGATCTACCGTACCAACCTCCGGACATTCCGCCACATACAAATTGTCTTCTTTGTAAATAAGAACTGTAAAATTCCTAGTTTTCATGCTTTTTTTACTTGACACTAGCTAATGCTTGCCAGAATAACACGCCTCCCCTTCAGCAAAAGTTTCTGCTTTGATGAGGGGAAAACTATCAGGCTTTTCAACTGTGCGCCTGTTCCGATTTTTGAATGCTTTAGGTCGTGATGTGGAAATTGTAGTGAAAGCCAAACCTAAATCTCGCTCACAAGCTCGAACACGGGTTGTTGGTACATGAAAACGCGATCTTTTGCTCCATGAATTTATGGTCTTTAGCTAACTGCTTCGCTTGAATATGACTAAACTTCTAGTCCAGTAAAGCCTTTATGACAGTCACATCACTGGTTGTCTATCCCCATCAGCTAGAGTTCGCTTTCAGCTAGGTTTGGCGATCGCATGACGAAAAGCAGTTGTGACGATCACATCACTGGTTGTATCTCCAGAGTGGATAATCATTATTTCAGTTAAGTCTAGGATATGCGTTATCTCTCACGACAAGAGCGTTAGCGCAGATTGCAACTCAGGAGAAAACCACTTTGTCCGCCTTGATTAGTCACGCCCAGCCCCCCCTAGAATTTATCCCACCAGCGCTTAACCCTCTAGTTCTGCAAGCCACGAAGCAACTGCTGCCTTTCTGGATGCGATCGCAAACAGCGATTACCGACATTCAAGCCGACAACGCCGAGATTTTAGTCGATCTGTATCACCAATTTCAGCAATGTAAAACCCGCTTCTTAATTGCCTTTCGCCATCCAAGCGTTGATGACCCTTTCTGTATGGCTCACTTGCTATGGCGGATAGTCCCACAGGTAGCCAAACAACAAGGCATATCGCTACAGCAACCCATTCATGCCCATTTTATCTATGACCGAGGGATTCCACTATGGGCTGGTTCAAAAGTCGGTTGGCTTTATTCACACTTGGGTTGTACCCCAATCCAGAGGGGCAAAGCAGATTGGAGAGGCTTGCGTTGTGCTCGTGATTTGTTTGCCAATTCTCACCTACCTATGGCCGCTGCCCCAGAAGGAGCCACCAATGGTCACAATGATGTTATCAGCTCACTAGAACCAGGTATTGCACAATTAGGATTTTGGTGTGTTGAAGATTTGCTCAAAGCTGATCGTTCAGAGCAAGTTGTAATTGTGCCAGTAGGCATTCAATACCGTTACCTTGATGCTCCCTGGAAATCTATAGAACAGCTTTTACGTGAATTGGAAGCCGCCACTGGCTTACCGCAAGAAGAGTTGAAGATTGAAGATTTAAAAATTGAAGGTTTAAATCAACCTTTTGAAGCCTCTCTCTACCAACGGCTCTATCGTTTGGGCGAACATTTATTGTCATTAATGGAGGAGTTTTACAGCCGCTTTTATCATAAGAGTGTGCCAACCCTGAGTGGAGTTACTCCTCCTTCTTTAGAACAAGAGTCGCCGACTAGCGCCAATGAAGCACTGGGGATGCGTCTTCAAGCTTTGCTGCATGTTGCTCTTCAGATAGCAGAAGAACATTTTCACTTGCCGCCGAAGGGGAGTCTAATTGATCGCTGTCGTCGCCTAGAGCAGGCTGGTTGGAATTACATTTACCGAGAAGATATCAAAAATATTAAAGCACTATCTCCCTTAGAACGCGGATTAGCCGATCGCATTGCTGAAGAAGCCAACCTTCGCATGTGGCATATGCGGCTAGTAGAAACTTTTGTAGCAGTAACAGGGCGCTACGTTGCCGAAAAACCGACGGTAGAGCGGTTTGCAGAAACTGCCTTACTTTTATGGGATACAGTAACTCGAATCGAAGGCAGCAATCCCTTGCAACGTCCTCGCTTAGGCAAGCAACGGGTACAAATGACTGTAGGGCAACCCCTATCGGTTTCAGAGCGCTACCTAACCTATCAGGAAAGTCGTCGTGGTGCCAGACAAGCTGTCGCTAAGCTAACTCAAGACCTCCAAAACGCGATGGAGAATCTCAACTCATCAGGAGGATAATTTAAGAATGAAACTGACTTGGAACTAACCAATTTGGTAGCAAATATATCTGCCGGCAGAATCCCGACAGGTAGGGTTTGTGTCAGTAATCAATAGATATCTTTGCAAAAGTGAGACAGAATCCTCTGCTCCCAGTTCACCATGCGTATTCTGGCAATTGGCGACATTCATGGCTGCTCGATCGCATTTGATGCACTCCTTGACTCAGTGAAGCCGCAGCCCAACGATAAAATCATCACTCTTGGCGACTACGTAGATCGAGGGCCAGATTCAAAAGGTGTAATTGACCGCTTGATCGCACTGCATGAAACTGGACAATTAACGGCTCTACGCGGCAACCATGAAGTAATGATGCAACAAGTTCGCGTTAGCGAAGCGCTGCCCAAGGCAGTTCGCAGTGCACTATCGAAAGCAGTAGGTCATCATCAAAAATCGCAGTGGCTTGGCAAGGGCGGTGATGCCACCTTAGCTTCTTACTCCCAATCTCGCAAAGCCGGGAAGTTAGCAAACGTGCCTGACTCCCACTGGAACTTTATAGAGAATATTTGCGTAGACTGCTACGAAACACAAACACACTTTTTTGTTCATGCCAATGCCTGTCCTTATCTGCCTCTAGCAGACCAACCAAACCATATGCTGTTCTGGGAAAAGCTCAACAATCCAGCACCGCACTATTCCGGCAAAACTATGGTTTGTGGACATACCAGCCAAAAAAGTGGCGTCCCGCTCAATCTTGGTCACACCATCTGTATTGATACCAGAGTTTACGGCAAAGGCTGGCTAACCTGTCTAGATGTTACCAGTGGCAAAATTTGGCAAGCTAATCAAGCAGGTCAGCAGCGAATTGCTTGGTTAACAAAATCGTCTGATCAGCTTTTTTGCATTTAATCTAATCAGCTCTTTTACAAACAACAAACAACAAACAACAAACAACAAACAACAAATTTATTACCAAGGACTACCAATCATAGTGAAACTTGCCCAGAAATAGGGATGTTCAAGATTTTTGTTTCCTAGCTTGGTTAGTTCGGGCGGTAGTGGTACGGCTTTAGTGCTAGTGACTAGTTGACCTCCTTTAAGCCCCACTTTTCCCTTAATCATTGACACTTGTGCCTGCCGCAGTGCCTCTGCTTTAATGGGTGCTTGCTTCAACTGCTGGTATAGTTCTGTCATGAGTCCCAGAGTCCCTTCATCACTGACAGACCACAAAGAAGCGATCGCAGATTTAACTCCGGCTTGCACCGATAACCCAGCAAAGCCCAATTCAGCTTGCTCGTCCCCTAAAGCCGTCTTACAGCCACTAAGTACTAATAGCTCTACTGGCGGATTGTTCCAGCCCAACTCTGGCAACTGATTCAGCCGCAACTTGCTATCCCAAAGTTCAATGTAAGATTGGCTAGGTTGTCCAGGTTGAAATCTGGCATGAGTTGCCAGGTGAATCATGCCAAAATGCTTCTGCTGTCGCTGTACCTTAAGGTTTTCCAAGGTGAAAGCTTCATTCAGGAAAGACTTACCCTGCCACAAAGAAGGTGTAATGAGCGATAACTCTACAGGCACAGCGGGTAAAGGCTGTAGATCAACAAATTTCTCGGCTCCCATTGCCAGAACTTGCATGTCTTTAATACTCTTATAACGAGTATCTGTAAGAGTCAGACTAGGCATCAAGCCAACACTGTATTTCTCCACTAAAAACTCCTGGCCATCATGAAGAGCAGCCAAAGGAATAGAGCGTAAGCCACTATCCATTAGAAAGACTAAATTCTGGACGCCTTGTGCTTTTAAATCAGCTTCCAGGGGTGCCACCAGCCATTGATAGAGTTGCTGAGCTGGAGCCATATAGTCACGTCTACTGCGAACGTTGGTCACTTCTGAACGAAAGGAGTGAGCTACTTGCAGAACTTGCTGGCGCGTTGTTCCAGCCACTAGCTTACGAATCGGTGAACCCTTAGCTGTCACCATTAACAATTCCAATTGGTCTTCAGGACTTGTAACCTTAGATTTGGGATTTTGAGTTGTGGAAGATGTACCTCTATTCTGATCAGGCGTAACACTTGGTGGCACAAAAGTTACATAAATAAGTACAGGTTTAACTCCAGTAGCTTCTTCAACTTTGTGAAGAATATCGCGAGACTCTGCCAGAGTTGCAGTCGGAATATTCTTAACCTGCCCGAAATATTCTTCAAATTGATTCCTGAAATGCTCTTCAATCGCTGAAACAACTGTCGAGTTAACTTCAGGTTCAGCTGCTTTTGAAGTTGGACTACTAGCCGCTTCGGTTGTGGGGCTTGCCGGTATGGATGAAGAGCTGCCGCTAGGTGATGGACTAGCACTCGGAGCTGGACTAGCACTCGGAGCTGGACTAGCACTCGGAGCTGGGCTAGCACTCGGAGCTGGGCTAGCACTCGGAACTGGGCTAGCACTCGGAACTGGGCTAGGGCTAGGCGAACGACTAGGGCTAGGCGATGAACTAGGGCTAGGTGACGGACTGGAACCGGGTTTGGGACTGGGACTGGGACTAGGACTAGGTAAGGGGTTAGGTAAAGGGTTGGGGCTGGGACTAGGTATGGGGGTGGGTAAGGGGCTGGGTGTTGGACTGGGGCTGGGTGATGGACTGGGGCTGGGTGCTGGACTTGGACTAGGCGATGGACTTGGGCTGGGTGATGGACTGGGGCTGGGTGATGGACTGGGGCTAGGTGTTGGACTGGGGCTGGGTGATGGACTGGGGCTGGTTGTACCTATCGTGCCAGAACTCAAATAGGCTGTTGGATTTGCAACGCTTGGCGCTGTGACACTTTGGGTGCCTGCTGTTAAAGTAATACTGCCTTGGTTGCCTTGATTGCCACTGCCTGAGTTGCCATTATGTCTTGCGTCAATGCCACCAGTGGTGCCGTAAGTAATGCTGCCTGGAGCAGACAACGTTACGTTACCAGCATTACCTTGACCTACGGCTGTGGTGGTGATGTTCCCAGTAATAATATTGCCCTGGGTGCTGGACGCGACGACATTACCGCCATTACCTCCTCCATTGGCTGACGTATTAATTGTGTCGGTTGTAATATTGCTTGGAGCAGACAACGTTACACTACCAGCATTACCTTGACCTACAGCTGTGGTGGTGATGTTCCCAGTAATAATATTGCCCTGGGTACTCGACAAAATGACATTACCGCCATTACCTCCTCCATTGGCTGGCGTATTAATCGCGCTGGTAGTAATGTTACCCGGTGCGGACAACCTGACAAGACCACCACTACCGTTTCCCACAGCAGAAGTATCGATTGTTCCGCTGACGGTAATTGTTGCCGGTGACGAAGATGCACTAGTTACTGTGACAGGGGTTCCTCCTACAGTAATAGGAACATTAGGGGGATTGGCTAAGGTGGTCAAACCAGCTTGTAAAATCACGGCTGGACTGGTCTTCAAAATTTGAATATCTGGATCAGAACCAGAAGTCAGAGTAGTATCAGGTCCGGTGATTTTGAGAGTTCCAGTACTGATGCTTCCTGTAGACTCTACCTTGAGTGCCGGTCCTGTATAGTTGCCAAAACTGACATTACCCGTTGCACTGATGATAGGGTCGTAAAGGCTGATAAAGTTCCCAGGGTCACCTGCTAAATTGCGAATTGAGAAACCACCACTGGCAGCGTGAGCATCTACGAAAATATTGCCATTACTGACCAAGCTAAGTTGACCACTGCTAATAAACGGAGTTTGAGAATGATTCAGGGCTAAGATATCAATGCTCTGATTGCCCTGAATGTAGAGGTTCCCCCCCGCCTGCGCCAGAAAGGGATTTGCGACACTATCGCGCACCCGTACTGTATCTTGCGCCAGCAGATTTAAGTTCCCAGTCGTTTGTAACTGGCTCTCCACTAATGTGAGGTTATGCTGGGCTGATAGAGTGGCTGTCTGAGATGTCACACTCTTTAGTGCAACATCTCCATTCTCTACAGGGAGACCAGACCCTATCAATTCTGCCTGTCCGGTACTATTAACAGCAAGACCAGTGTCTTGACCGCTTCCAGTTAGTAACTGAGGCAAGGAAAGGGGAGTTAGAGGTACAGAAGCAGATGGATTAATCTCTAAACTTAAGACGTGTCCTGGTTGACTGAGGCGTAAGGTATTCTGGTTGGGGACTGCCTCTACGATAATTTGTCCTCCTGGTGCCTCCAAGCTGCCTGTACTGACCACAGTACCGCCCAAGAGAGATAAGCTTTGTCCAGGTGCCACCGCTAGCTGACCTGCGTTGATAATTGCTCCTGGCGTTTGGGATGTGGCAAAGGTGAAAGCATTAGGTGTCCCAACTAGTGTCGCGTAGTTATTCGGCCTGGCGGCATTAAGCCATAGGTTACCAAAACCAATCCCTGTAGCCGTGGTCGCGGTGAAAGATGCAGGAACATCCAAACGGGCATTTGAACCAAACACAATGCCTGCTGGGTTGATCAAAAACAGATTTGAATGACCCCCTGTTACTTGGATGAGACCGTTAATCACCGAAGCGTTCGAGCCATTGACGCGGGCTAAAATATTCTGGATGGTTGAGTTAGAGAGGAAATTTACCGTCTGGTTGTAGTCCAGACCAAACTGGCTGAAGCTGTGGAAAAGATTTGCCCCATCTTGTGAGGTTTGACCACCAGTAATGTCGAAACGATTACCAGTCGGCGTTACCACCGTGCCTGTGTTGTCATTGGCTGGGACAATTGGTTGTGCCTGTACGACACCAGGAAAAACAAACAAAGAAAAACTTACAAGGAAAAAATAAATATTTTTTCCCTTTCTTATAATTTTTTCTTGTCCCTCAAAAGTAGATTGGGGATTCCCCTTTGGTAGGTAAATTTTCTTCTTTAAAGGATTTGGTTCCAGCCAATCGCTGATTCTGCTCACAGCAACTTTCCTCTATCTTTTTTGGAAAATAAAAAGACGGTTGGTTTCAATCGCTAGCCCGATCAACTCAATTAGAGCCGCTGAGTGCTAAGGAAATAGAACCCAACAGAGCCGCTGATTTTTTTCTACTACTATTGTTTTGATTGTTTTAGAATAGATATCCGAACTTCAGGGTTTTCAGCCTTTTTAAATGCCTCAAACTTCAGTGAACTTGAGAGATTTAAGAGCCGGGAATATATTCTTTTTTTAAGTAGTAAAATAAAAACAGCTACTATTCGTACTTCTTTTGCACTCTAAGGGCTAGCTTGCACCTGTGACAGTAGAGCCTGATGCTGGAAAAGCTGATTAAACTTCAGCAAAATAATACTTTTGTAGAATGCAACTCCCTCTTTTCGGAGTATAGTCTTAGTGCAGGTTAGAGATTGTACTAATAGTTAGTATATCCGAGCAATTGAAGCGTCATCCTGGAAAAGACCTACGATAAACTGTGGCTCTCCCTTCCCTTGTGGTGAAAAACCGCATTTTTGGTAATGGGTAATGAATTACTCAGTATCACTTT
>DALYIW010000326.1:0-6302 GCA_031970155.1 Coleofasciculaceae cyanobacterium CTOTU46601
CTTGCCCTGAGCTTGGTCGTTGGGTTGTTTGTTTAAAAATACTCGTTTTTCCAACAACCAACAACCAGTAACATTTGCATCCTACCTTACAAGGTTACAAGAAATGAGTTAATCAGATTTATCCAGTAACAAGATTGTTTAGGTGTTTTTTGCTCGGCAATTCTTGGTGATTATTGGTTCTCATCGTACTAAGCACTGGCATTTCCTGCTTGCAGCGAGGGCAAAACCAGTAAAGTTGGTTGTGACGAATATGGCGAAGTAACTGGGTTGAGCAACATAGACAATTGTTCATGGTACTTCTCACATTATTAACTTATTAAAGGACGAATTAAAATTTAAAGTTTTGAGTTTTGAGTTTTGAGTTTTGAATTAACTCCTATTTGCCCCCACTCCCGACTCCCGACTCCCGACTCCCTTCTTTGTCAGTTTTGTGTTTCCAAAGACCAGCCGAGAGCACTGGCAATTTCGTTAATCAATGAGACAGGATTGAACGGTTTTGCGATCGCAGCTTTCACCCCCAACACCAGCAACTGTTGCTGATCGAGCCGATGTGCCATAGCCGTTAACAAAATCACTGGAATACCTTGAGTCACGGGATTAGCCTGAAGTTGTTGGAGGAAAGTATATCCATCCATGTCCGGCATCATCACATCCAGGAGGATGGCATCCGGTTGCTCTACCTCTGCCTTAACCAAGCCTTCTCGACCTGAGGCAACTGGTAGAGCATCCCAACCACCTAACGCCTCTAAACAAGTTTGCACGACCTCTCGAATGTGCACTTCATCATCAATAATTAAAATTCGTTTGGTGGTCATAGCCACTGTCATTGTTATGTTCATAGCGTTTGACCAGGGTGGTATTCAAACTAAATTCAGCTATTAATGAGGTACCCAGTGTCTGTACCTACTGATTAAGAAGCGAGCCGAGTGGATGTAGAACTGACAAGATTGAACGTAACTATTTGCTTAGGAGTTTCTCTGGTTTTTTGTAAGGTTATAGCCAGAAAACCATCTTCCAACTGAACTCTCACCGTTTCAGGTTGAACTGAGCTAGGCAACGGAATCAAACTCTGAAAATAACCCGAACAAAACTGGAAGTTAAAGTAACCTGGGACATCAACCGTTTCTATCTGTTCACCTCGAATTAAGATCGTTTCCTGCTTGACTTGAATCTCCAGGTCATCTATTGCGACATTGGAAATTTTGACTCTCAAGATGATTTGTGAGTCAGTTTGTTCTATCTCGATTGCAGTGATGCCAGTGGTACCACTGTCTGTGAGCCAAAGAGTGGACTCACAGCTAGTTTTGAGCAGATCACTTACTAAGCTCTGCATGTGCTGATGCAGGTAATTCAGCGATTGTAAAAACTGCCAATATACTAAAGCCATGAGACTTTTTTCCTTGCTACACAACAGAAACGCTTAGGCGGTTCAACTGAGCTCAGGTTGAGCACCGAATTTGTTCTGCTCTAAAGTTAGGAGAAAAAAATGAAGAAAATCTGAAGACAGCAAAAATGATCAGTAAGTGTGTGAGGGCTGGGCACAGAACACTTAACCGTCAATAGGAAGGATGAAGGATGAAGGATGAATGTACTAATAACTCCATAAATAAATAATGGTGCTTAAAATAATGAAGATTTTTTTTCTTCATAAATAAATAACGGGGCTTGTACCCTCATCCCTCATCCCTCATCCCTCATCCCTCATCCTTTCAAAGGTCAAAGGTTCCACCCCAACGCTTCTTCGACTTGGGAAGCGAGTGTCAAGGGGTCAAAGGGTTTAGTAATTAGCCCAGCTATGCCTAACTGAGCAAATTGAGCCTGATCCGCAGGCAGTACCTTAGCAGTCAGCAAAATGACCGGAATTGATTGGGTAGCAGGATTTTCCTGTAGCTTTTGAAAGGTGGCGATGCCATCCATTTCAGGCATTGATACATCTAGCAGAATGCCATCGGGTTGTTGAGTTTGGGCTTTAAGTAACCCTTCATTGCCAGAGTCAGCAGTTAGTACCTCCCAATCAGTCAGTATTTCCAAGCACGTCTGGATAACTTCTTGAATGCGCTGTTCATCATCAATGACCAAAATTCGCTTTGCTGCCATGAAAGGGGTTTGTTGCTAGGTTTCTAGCATTAGATTAGCTGGCTCGCTTCTATCCCTGGTCTGATGATACGGGTAAAGTGAAACAAAAGGTACTCCCCTCACCTAGAACGCTCTGAACCCAAATTTGCCCACCGTGTTGGGCGATAATACTGCGACAAATAGCCAAACCTAGACCTGTACCTCCCTTCTCGCGGGAGTCGGAGGAATCAACTTGCTGGAACCGTCCAAAAATAGTTTCTAGTTTGTCAGCCGGAATGCCTCGCCCTTGGTCTTTGACTTGAAACAAAATGTAATCAGTTTGAGGTTGAGCTGTGAGCGTAATTGTGCTATTAGGAGGAGAGAATTTAATGGCGTTACTTAATAAATTGGTGAGCATTTGGATGATGTGGTCGCTAGATGCCCATACCAAGACAGATGCAGGGGAAACTGATAGGGTAATGTTTTGTTTTTGAGCTAGCGATCGCATCGCCTCAACAGATTGCATCATCAAGTCAGCAGCATCACAGTACTCCTTAATCAAAGTAACTTTACCCGACTCCAGCCGCTCTAGATCGAGAATATCATTCACCAGACGCACCAGACGTTCGGTGTCAATTGCCGCAATTTCGATCATGCGTTGCATTCGTTGAGGGTGGTTGTTGAGAGCACCCGTTGCCAGCATACCCAGCGAACCTCGAATCGAGGTGAGAGGTGTTCGCAGTTCATGGCTGACAATGGAGATAAATTCGTTCTTCATCTTTTCGATCGCATGACGTTCGGTGATATCTTCCCCGATACTCATGGTGCCAATCACTTCGCCTTGCAAATTTCTCAGCTGCGTATTATTCCAAGCAATGATTTTTTCCTCACCAGATTTCGTAAGAATTGGGTTTTGATTATGGGGATGAAATTCTTGTTCTAGTACTTCTTGGAAGATTTTGTGTACTTGCTGTTGTACTGATAGTGGGAGGAACATTTCAAACCAGTCTTTACCCAAAACTTCTGCCTGAGTGTATCCGGTTAATTGCAGGAAGAAGGAATTAGCAAACTCAACTTTACCCGTATTATCAAGTCCCACAACCACTAGACGTACATTTTCCAAAAGATAACGCCAGCGCCTTTCTGTTTCTCGCAAGATTGCCTGGGCTTGTTTTTGGTGAGTGATATCGCGAGCGATTGTGGAGAGCATTTTCACGTTACCGTTTGCTTCTTTGTGGGCAATGATGACTTGTGAAAGCGGTATTTCTCGTCCATCGTGGCTTAACATTGCTGTTTCACCCACCCAACTGCCGTCTCGGATGGCGGCTGGAATGCCTTCATTTTGAAGCATCTCATAAGCCCAGTCTGGATGACCCTTGGGAATAGTGAAGTTTGTTAGTTCCTGATCTTGAGTCAATCCTAGGATATTCCGTGCTGCCCTGTTGAAGTAGAGTATCTGACCATCGAAGCTAGAGCTAGAAATGAAGTCAGGAGTAGCTTCAAGAATAGCTATTAGCTTGGCTCGTTCTTCTTCAGCCTGTTTGCGATCGCTAATATCAATCAGAATAGAGCGACTCATTACATAATTGCCGGCGGCATCTTTAATTGCCGTCGATCGCACACTTACGGGCAGAATCGTACCATCTTTGCGGAGCATCTGAAACTCTAAATTGCCGCCAAAACCCTGTTCTTTTAACTTGGGAAAGTTTTCCTGAAATACTGATAAACTCTCAGGTGTAATTAAATCTGTGAACTTTTTCTTCTGAATTACCTCTTCACGGGTATAGCCCAACCAGTTAAGTTCCGTATCATTGATGCGGATGAAGATACCTTCAGAATCTAAGGAGTGATAGCCACAGGGGGCATTATTGTAGAGGTCGTAAACTTCTGCCATGCGTTCTTGCAAGGCAATTTCTGCCTGCTGACGCTCCAAAACTTCATTAAATAATTGCTGATTAATCTGGCTTAATTGGGCGGTTCGTTCTAGTACCCGTTGCTCTAGCTGAGCATTCAAAGCCAGGATTTGATTCTCAGCTTGTTTGCGATCGCTAATATCCATCGTGGCACAGGTAATGCCCACTATTTCCCCATCCCGATTTCGCAGAGGTTCTACGGTCAAATCGTAATATCGGACTTCTTCGCCAAGTGTGATAAATATTTCTTCTCTGGTTCCTACACCAGTTTCAAGAACTTGATGCTTGATAGCAATTAGCCGTTGGGCATCCTCATAAGACAGAAATTCCCCTTCATATCTGCCTACCATTGCTCTAGCATCAAATACATCTGGAGGATTATACACCCAGATGTAGCACAATTCAACATCTTGATTGAAGACAGCGATCGGTGAATTTTTCAATGTGACTCGAAAGCGTTCTTCACTTTGACGCAGTGCCTCTTGAGCACGCTTACGCTCATTTAGTTCGGTTTGGACTTGCTCGAAGAGTGTAGATTGCTGAATAGCAATTCCTACCTGTGTTGCCAGTTGCTGGAGTAGGTCAATCTCCGACTGCTGCCACTGCCGAGGACTTGAGCAATGATGGGCAATCAGCAGCCCCCATAAATTTTCCCCTTGCAGAATCGGGACAACCAGATTGGCTCGAACTTGAAAGTGATTTAATAGCTCAAGATGGCATGGACTTATGCCTGCATTGTAAATATCTGCTTTTGCTGTAATCAGACCCTGCTTAAAGGGTTGAATAAAGTGTTCACCAAAGCAAGGATCATAAATTGTAGTAGACAAGATTGAAAGCCACTGTTCTCCGACAGATTCCACTACCACAGTGCCTTTCCAGTCTGGCTCAAAGCGGAAAACGACCGTACGGTCGGTGTGGAGAAACTGACGCACTTCTTCTACTGTAGTATTGAGAATTTCATTGAGGTTAAGAGATTGACGAATGCGCTCTAGCATGTCCATCACCAATCGCTGCTGCTCAAATTGCTGTTGCAGTGCCTGTTGTGAGTGTTGGCGATCGCAAAGCGCAGATTGTCGTTTGCTGATATCCATGACAGTTCCAGCCATGCGTATAGCTTGACCTGCCTCGTTATAAAATGCTCTCCCTTTACCTTCTATCCAGTGCACACTCTGATCAGACCAGACAACTCGAAATTCGTGATGATAATCTATTCGTTCCTCAATTGCATGATTCACCGCCTGATTAAGAGCTTCTAAATCTTCAGGGTGAATGCGAGCTTCAAAGGTTGCATAAGTACCATCAAAAGTACCGAGTTCCATCCCAAACAACTGCTCATGGCCGCTTGACCAGGTAATTTGGTTAGTTAGAAGGTTCCAGTTCCAGATGCCCATCTGAGCCGCTTCTAGAGCCATGCGGAGTTGTTCTTCACTTTCGCGCAGGGCTTGTTCTGTCTGCTTGCGTTCACTAATATCCATGAGCGTGCCCAGCATCCGGACGGCTTCACCTGCCTCGTTGTAGAAAAATTTTCCCTTCGCTTCAAGCCAGTGAATGCTCTCATCAGTCCAAACCACTCGAAATTCCTGATGAAAGTCATGCTTGAGTAAGCGAGCCTGGTTAACGGCTGGCAAAATAGAATCTCGATCTTCCGGGTAAACGCAAGCTTCAAAGGCTTCATAAGTGCCATTAAAGGTACTAGCAGGCAAACCGAATAATTGTTCACAATGGCTTGACCAGGTAATCTGGTTTGTCAGGATATTCCAGTCCCAAGTCCCCATATTGGCAACTTGCAAGGCTAGGCGCATCTGCTCCTCTCGCTGGCACAAAGCTTCTACAGAAGTACAGTTTCGCGCTTCGCTTCGTTCTAGCTGTCTGTTGAGTTCAGTCTGTTTTATAACATTATCAATAGCTAGACACAGACGTTCCGGCGTTGTCTTTCCCTTGACCAAATAGTCCTGCGCCCCGCCTTTTATGGCTTGGACTGCGATCGCTTCATCCCCTCGTTCGGTTAGCATCACTACTGGCAATTGGGTGCTACTCATCTGAGTCTGCAATCGACTTAAAAATTCCAGCCCATCCATGTCCGGCAACGCAAAGTTCAGCAAAATAGCATCTAGCTGTATCTGCTTACACAATTGCAGTGCGCTTTCCCCATCCTCCTCCTCCAAAAACCTGTAGATGTATCGGTTATCCTGAAGCAGGTAACAGCGATATGCTTCCCGATTTCCCGGAAAGTCATCAACTATCAAAATCGTCCGCTGATGTTGTGTCATGCTTACTGCGCTACATCAGGAAGAACATCAATACTCATCCCTCATCCCTCATCCCTCATCCCTC
>DALYIW010000326.1:6353-9199 GCA_031970155.1 Coleofasciculaceae cyanobacterium CTOTU46601
CATCCTTCATCCCTCATCCCTCATCCCTCATCCTTCCAATTGACCTCGCTTTTGTCGCAAACGTAGGCGCTCAAGTCGATTCACAATCCGAGTCACTAATTCTTGCTCTACAATCGGCTTACTAATATAGTCATCAGCACCTGCCGCAAATGCCCGGTTGATCAGGTCAGATTCTGTGTGAGCCGTAAGGAATAAGATAGGTAGATCGCTCCACTGCTGGTCATTGCGTACCACCCGACATAAATCAATTCCACTGAAGCGAGGCATTTCTAAGTCTAAAACGAGCAGGTCTGGGGCTTCTGCTGACAGAACTTCCAAAAACTGTTGAGGATTGTCTAAAGTTGTAACATCCATTCCCCAAGACTTCAATGAGCTGCACACAGTAGCCAGCACTATTGGGTCATCATCTACAATCATGACTTTGGCTTCAACAGCATGAGTTTGATTGAGTACTTGGGTCAGTGTCTTGAAGATTTGCTGGATGGAAACAGGTTTTTGTAAAAAAGCACGACTACCCAAACGAGCCACTTCTACCCGATCAGTGAGGCTATCTCGACCTGTGAAGGCGACTACTGGCATCTGGGGGGTTACTGAAGCCAATTCTGTGAGCAACGTCAGACCATTCTCTGTGGGATCGGGAAACGTGAGGTCTAACAGGATGATATCAGGAGACGTTTGAGCGATCGCAATTCTCGCCATCTTTAAGTCTGCGGCAACTTCTACCTGCATATTCCAGGCTAGTGCCTCACTTTTGAGGCGTTCTGTTAGTGCCACATCATCATCAATTACCAGTAGCCGTAGACTTGATGAGGCACAATTTAAGATAGGAGTTTGATTGAGCATTGGTACACAACGAGGCTGACTGAGTTCTTGTTGCAGTCGCCCAACCAGTTCTGAAAATTGCCAAGCTTCTTTGTGTGCGATCGTTCCCTCAGTGTGGAGTAATTGCTCAATCAACCGTGCCAGCTTTGAGCCTTCTGCAAAACCAAAAATTCCCAATGACCCAGCTAATTTGTGGGCTTCTTGCTTAGCTTGCTGCTGCAACTCAAGGGTAAAACTTCCCTCCAACAGTTCTCTACTGGCTTGCTCTAACACTGCAACTTGAGCGGTAAAAGAGCTTTTAAACTTCTCCCAAAGTTGAGATACTGAGGCAGCAATCTGCTGTTGAGGCAACTCTTTACCCATCTCATGCCAAGTTGCATTCACACCTCGTACCTTCTCTCCCCCTTGTCCCTCTCTATCTACTATCTGTAACTGCAACTGAGTATCAGGCGTAAGTGAAGATGGAACAGAAGAAACCGATGGTTCTGACTCAGATAGAGACTTCAGTCGATACCCTAAGCCGTACAACGTCTCAATCAAATCTGCGGCTGCTCCTGCCGCTTTTAATTTTTGCCGTAAGCTCTTGACATGAGAGGTAACAGTCTCTTCTCCAGGAGACTCTCGATCAGACCAAAGTCGGTCTATGATTGCACTCCGACTAAAAATACGCCGAGGATTCAAAAGAAAAAGCTCCAGTAAACTGTACTCTTTGGGAGTCAGACGTAGGAGTTTTCCTTTATAGCTAAACTCGCTAATACTAGGGTCAAATCGCAAATCTCCCCAGGTGAGTAGAGGTGGTAGTGTAGAATTCCCCCGTCGCAATAAAGCACGAATCCGAGCCGTCAGTTCTTCTAAATCAAATGGCTTGACGACATAATCATCTGCACCCGCATCTAAACCCATCACGCGCTCTGTACTCGTATCTAGAGCTGTCAGCAAAATAATCGGACTTTGATAGCCTTTTGAGCGCAGATGCCGACAAAGTGTTATCCCATCTATTTTTGGGACAAGCACATCCAACAGCAGCAAATCGTAAGTAAACGCTTGTGCCAGCTCCAGTCCCATGTTTCCATCAGTCGCAATGGTGACAATATAATGCTGCTCTCTAAGTGCTTCATTTAGCACCCAAGCCGTTGGCTCATCATCCTCTACCAGCAGAATTTTCATTATTGTCACAGTTGGAAACCGCCATCATTTATGTGGCGGATGAAAACAAGATGGCACTTTTAAGTGCCTGTAAGAAATCTCTTCACTCCCGGTGAGAAACCCCGTCGCACCTAGCTACCGCACTTAACTAGAGGAGCTATCGATATTGTTGCTTATTGCACCCGCCGACGCTCGCTAGCTCGCTAACGCTGCGCTATCGATAGGGCGTTTAATTGTTTCCCTTGCGGGACTCCCTTGCGGGGTAAAGTTAGCCGAACCTAAGAGGTTCCGCTTCGCTAACGCCAATGTTACATCCCGGTACTGTCCAAGCAGCACTGGCTTAACCCTTTAGACCTGTTTAACCGCTTGGTTGTAGAGCTACAGACTGGCTACGCATCTGTAGGTACGAAATTTAACACTTAGGTGTAACGTAGTGCGCTCTGGCACTTAGGCTGGTCACATTCGAGCCTGTGAGAATTACTTCCTACAAGCTCCCTTCTTTAGAAGGGGGTTTGTGACCTGAGTAGTCTTTTTATACCAAGTTGCCTTGTCAAGGAATATGAGGGGAAGAGTAGGAAAATTCCTCAACTCTTTTCCCAGAATGGGGCAAGCTACGTCACCCTTCGGCAAGCTCAGGGCAGCGCCCTCTCACCATCTCACCCCCTCTCTTTTCGGTCAAGAGGCTACCACCCTATAGCCTATCGCCCAAAACGATAAAGTGACATGTTTGATTGCAACTTAATATTAGACAGTATCAATGCTAAGCCAGTCCCGCAAGTCACTGAGTTATTGGTCATTGGTTGCATATTCACAAACAACAAATAACAAACAACAAATAACAAACAACAAATAACAAACAACAAACAACAAACAACAAA
>DALYIW010000327.1:0-9143 GCA_031970155.1 Coleofasciculaceae cyanobacterium CTOTU46601
GAGCTTCGTCAGCTTCCCACAGTCCCTCACCAGCAACTACCTCAGTTTCACCCTTGCGACTATAACGTAGTTCGTCAATAAAGAACTGCCTACCAGCAGCTAAGGGAATTGGGATGATACCTCGTTCTCTGAGTTGGCGTTTGACACCTTCGGACGCCATACCGATAGTGTCCCAAGGCCCCCAATTAATCGAGACAACCCGTGTATTTGTCCAAGACTTGTCCAACTGCCAAGCCAAGCGATTCATCACTTCATTAGCTGCCGCATAGTCAGATTGACCGCGATTGCCGTAACGACCAGCAATGGAGCTAAATAAGACCAGCGCTTTTAAGGAGTCAGGGCGTAGATAGCGGCTGAGGATAAACGTACTGTCTACCTTGGTATCAAACACCCGATCAAACGACGCTAAAGTCTTGTCAATAATCAGCTTATCTTCTATAATGCCACTGCCGTGAATAACAGCATCCAGACGATTATGGCGTCTATAAATTCCGTCGATTAATAAGCCAAATTCGTCTGAGTTTCGGACATCTACGGGCAAGTACTCAACTTTAGCACCGGCTTGTCTAAAGCGACTGAGGTTTCGACGGATAGCGCGATCGCAAAACAGTTTCTTGAGTTGACGCTCAATCTGCATCGGTGTAGCTAACAACCCTTGAGCTTTTGCTTGTTCCAGCAAAACTTGGCGTACTTCCCTGATATCAATTCCAGCTGTTGCAGGCGACTCTGGGGATGGTTCAGGCGATCGACCCACCACAATTAGGGTCATACCTGGGACAATAAGCTCATCGGTAATCTCAGCCGTAATACCCCGTGCCCCTCCAGTCACCAAAACTACCCAGTCAGCCGAGGGTGTCAGCTGGGGAGATGTTTCTGTTATCTGTAATGATGCAGGAACAGTTTTGAATATCGTGCGGTTGCCTTGAGGATAGCCTACTTCGATTCGTCCTCCTGGCAGCAGCAACTCGTTGATAATGTGCTGTGCCATGTCTGGGGGAGATAGAGTAGTGTCAAAGTCGATCGCTTTTGCATGGACACCAGGCCACTCAGTAATCAGAGTTTTCAATAAACCCGTATTACTTCCCCCAGTCGGTAGACCATCACTCGATTGACTATCACGCCCAAAGTACCCCCCAAATAGCGAAGCAGCTAAAACTCGACCTTGCTGTTGTTGCCCAGCTTGTTGCAAATCTTCAGCACACAGTTGTAGCAATTGAAACAGACTTTTTGAGTAAATTTGAGTGTATTCTCGCCAGTCTAATAGAGTAACTGGCATCGGGATAGCTGCTAGGGGTGCTAAGTGAAGGATTCCAGTAACAGAACCGTAGAGTTGACGGTATTCGGTAACTACACTAGCTAGTTGTTCAGGCGATCGCAACTTCTCTATTGCGATCGTTGCTGTTTTGACGCCTCGTTGCTGCAAAGCGTCTGAAATACAAGAAGCTACAGATAACTCATCTTCTGTAATCAGGAACAAACCCGTGGGGTGTAGGGGCGAACGGCCGTTCGCCCCTACGATGGGTAAGGGTTCCTGCTGTGCTTGCATCACGTAGCGCCCAATGGTCTGCCCCCGGCGGTCAACTTTCCCAGGCTATTTTCCTCCTGAGTAACAGGCGCTGTAGATTGGATGGACAGCAATTGCTCAACTAGACCGTTGAGAGTCTTGATGCGAGTCAAGCTTTCCATTTTAGACTGAACGCTGGCAGTTAAGGCTGAAGGCAGTTTTTTCTGCAATGCCCCCAGGATTTCCACTCGCTTGATGGAGTCAATGCCCAGTTCAGCTTCTATGTCTTGGTCTAACCCCAGCATTTCTACTGGATAACCAGTGCGATCGCTCACCAAACGTAACAGAATCTGAGTTAGGGTTGTTTTATCCGGCAGGGTGGCAACGTCTGGCGCTTCTACAGGCGGCAAAGCGGAGTTGGACGGTTGAATAGTTGAAGGGTTGGTAGGTTGTTCTGCTACCACAGCGGTGACAGCATAATTTTCACCTATTGTCAACTTCTCGACCATGCCGTTAAGAGTCTTGATGCGGGTCAAGCTTTCCATCTGTTGTTTGATGGCTTCAGCCATAGTTACGGGCAGCTTTTTCTGCAACGCGCCCAGGATTTCTACCCGCTTGATGGAGTCAATGCCTAGTTCGGCTTCCATATCTTGGTCTAATCCCAGCATTTCTTTGGGGTAGCCGGTGCGATCGCTGACTAACTCCAGTAAGATTTGAATCATCTCAGAACGCCCAGGAAGAACCGATTGAACAGGCGTTGGAGGTGAAGCAGGAACTACAGGTGCAACCGTCGGAGTCTGCGCCACTACTGGGGGCGTTACAGGTTGAGGTGTGTTTAAGGCAGGTGGCACTGGTACAGGTGCGGAATTTGTCATCGCTACAGCCGGAGGCTTCACTGCACCATTGCCGTTACCGTTGTACTTGCCGTTAGATAGACTCGGTTGAGAAGCAGGAATCCTTGGTGTAAGAGTTGCAGCTGGGGCTGGAGGTACAATCTGACCCATCTGACCACCACTGAGAAACTGCTGCATGACCTGTTCTTGAAGCGTCAAGAATTGCCGCATCGTCTGCTGGTAGGCTTGGTAAGCCACTAATGCTGCGTCTGTTGAAACTGGAGCCTGATGATTGGGAGATACTACTGGTGGAACTACTGGTTGAGAGGCACCATTATTGGAGGTTGGCGTTGACATCTGTAACGGTTTTGTAGATTGAGGTGTGAGATTTGCAGAAGATTGCACTGAATTTAGAGGCGTAGATGCAGGCTGTGATTCACTCTGGTGTGTAACCAAGGGTGAAGGGCGAGTGGGGGGTTCTTCCGTTTTCCCTTGAGGTTCAACCCTGGAAGATTGACGCTGTGTAACCGTTTCCAGAGATAAGGGCGGAAGTTTACCTGCATAACCAATTGCCTCGCTTTGAGGTCTAGCACTACCACCATTGACTAGCCAAGTTGTGGGCGGTAGCTGGGGTTTTTGGGTTAGTTCCACTAGCCTGGATAAATCTAGCGGCTGAACGTCACGTCCCTCAAACAAGGCAGTTAACTTAAGGTCAACGCCCTTGACTGCCAATGTACCTAAAGCCATTAGTAGACCCCGTAGTCCGCCACCCTGACCATCGAGAGAGACAACAGTATGATCTTTCCCAGCCAGAATTTGACCAACGAGTCTAGTTAGGATATTTTTCGGGCCAACTTCCACAAAAATACGCGCACCCGCTTCGTACATCGCATTAATTTGACCCACAAACTCTACAGGTGAGAGCAAGTGCTGGGATAATTGGTAGCGGATAGCGTCAAGGTCACAGTCGTAGGGACGAGCTGTGGAGTTAGCGTATATCGGAATTTTAGGGGATTGCATTGGTGCAGATGCGATCGCACCAGCTAAAGACGCTTGAGCAGATGCCACCAACGAAGAATGAAAAGCACCCGCTACAGGCAGCATCCGCGCCATAATTTCAGCGACATTTAAAGCATCAACGACTTGTCGCACTGCTGTCTTGTCACCGGAGATAACAGTTTGTAAAGGCGCATTATGGTTAGCAATCACAACGCCCCCAACTCCCTCTAAACGTGCGAGTAATTCTTCACGAGTCGCCTGAACCGCCGCCATTGAACCATCAGCTGCCGCACAAGCTGCCGACATTACCCGCCCTCTGGTTTCAGAAAGCTTGAGAAACGTCTCTCTACACAATACGCCTGCTGCATGTAGAGCTGTATACTCACCATAGCTATGACCAGCGACCATATCGGCGTCCAGACCAAGACGTGCTAATAAGTCCAGATAGCCGGCTTCCACGGCACCAATAGCAGGTTGAGCAACATGAGTCTCTGTGAGCAATTGTTGGTTACGCGCTTCACCCTCTTCAGAATACTCGCTAGGGGGATAGATGAATTGACCTAGAAGCTTGGGAAAACGAGGTCGGAGGTGCTGATTGGCTACTTCCACAGCAGAACGCATCTCCTGGAAGTATAATCCTACTTCCCTTGCCATGTCTGGATATTGCGCTCCTTGTCCTGGAAACAAAAAGGCTATTTGGTTGTTGGTTGTTGGTTGTTGGTTGTTGGTTGGTTTGAGTTGTAAGGTTGGTGGGTTTTGAGGGTTGGCTTTTGATAAGGTTAGTTGGATGTGGGGGGGTAGGGCGGTGGGGGTTGGACTATTGAGATGGGTGAGAACTGAGTTGAGGGCGTCTTGGAGTTGTTGTAGAGTTTCTACAACGATGCTTAAACTCACACTTTGCTGACAGCGTTCTTGTGCTAGTCTGGCGTAGCTATAGGCTAAATCCCTCAGTCTTGGTTGTGCGCCAGTTTGTAACGCTTCGCTTAGGGATTGCACCTCTTTAGCTAAAGCTTCGCGATTCTCGCTCTTTAGCACAAAAAGCTCATACGGCCAAGTCTGGTTACCCGGTGCAGTCTCGCACAAGTTACCTTGGTATTCCTCTAGCACGGCATGAAAATTGGTGCCGCCAAAACCAAAAGCACTCACTCCACCGCGACGTGGGTAGTCGGGGTGACGTATCCAGGGTTGGGCTTCTTTTAAGAGATAGACTGGGCTGTCTGGATTGGCAATGGGGTCAAGTGGAGTTTCAACTCCTAAGTGGGGAGGCTGTACTTTGTGGTGTAGAGATAAGGCAACTTTAACCAGCCCTGCTACTCCTGCGGTACTCTTGGTATGACCAATCATGGTCTTAATCGATGCGATCGCACAAGACTTACTCCCTGCCTTCTCAGCTTCCAGCGTACTGATAATCGTCTCCAGTTCCGCCCTATCTCCCGCCACCGTCCCAGTACCGTGGGCTTCATATAATCCTAGAGTGTTCGGTGAGAAACCAGCTTTGTTGTAAGCTCTCTTTAAGGCTCGCATCTGTCCAGCTGGAAGCGGTGCTGTCATGCCCAAGGCCTTGCCGTCACTAGAGCCAGCTACTGATTTAATCACAGCATAAATGCGATCGCCATCTCGTTGAGCGTCGGCTAGACGTTTTAAAACGACAATCGCAATTCCCTCACTGATGGCAATTCCGTCTGCACTCTTATCGAAAGTTCGCGATCGTCCACGGGGAGAAAGTGCCTGTGTCTTACTAAAACACAAGTAAGCAAAAGGACTTTGAACAGTATCTACACCACCTGCAATTACAACATTACTACGTCCACTTTCCAACTCCTTAACCGCTAAGTCAATTGCCGTCAAGGATGAAGCACAAGCTGCATCTACTGTAAAATTTGACCCACCGAAATCGAAACGATTTGCCACTCGACCAGCAATCACATTCGGCAGCAAACCAGGAAAAGATTCCTCTGTCCACTCCGGCAAACGTTCCCACACTTGTTCAGATGGAGCATCTACCATCCGAGGTATCTCTGAACGGGTAGCATATTGCTGACCCATATCAGCCAGTCCGCCGCCACATCCTAAGATTACTGAAGTATTCTCCCGGTCAAAATCACCAGCCGCTAACCCAGCATCTTCCAAGGCTCGCCGAACCGCTTCTAAACTTAGCAACTGTAACGGTTCAATCGATTTCAGGGACTTAGGAGGGATACCAAAACGCATGGGGTCAAAGGGCACATCGTCTAGAAAACCACCCCACTTGGAATAGATTTTGTCACGAGTTTTCGGGTCTGGATCGTAGTAAAGACGCCAATCCCACCTTGATGATGGAATTTCGGTAATAGTATCTACCTTACGGAGGATGTTTTCCCAGAATCTTTCTGGATTCTCTGCTTTAGGCAGCAAAGTAGAAATGCCAATAATCGCAATATCAGAGGGCTGACTAGCAGATTTATCTGATTCGTCGGTAGAGGCAGTAGATAGAGTGGCTAACAGGTTTGTACTGGTTTCCGAAACATCTTGATGTAATGCTTTGACACTACAAACTTTGTCGTGTAGTGTCGCCACTTGACCTATCATGTACATGCCGTCGCGAATTTGTTTATCTTCATCAACGGTTTTGATATCGCTGCCATCTCGCACTAAGCCCTTAGAGGCAATTCTGAGGCGTCCTAGGGTTAAATCTTCTAAGGCATTTTTAATTTCTTCTGGAGAATTGCCGTTAGCCATCAACTGCCTGCGAGTTGAGTAGAATTCCTGAGCAAAGGGCGTAACGGCACAGCGACTGGCATGACCTGGACCAGTTTCTAGGTTAATGGTACGAGTACAGGCGATCGCTTGTTCTTGAAATCCCTTAACAATTGCTCCACAAGACACAGCCTCTTGGGTAAACAGGTAAGCACTCCCCATCAGTACACCTATCCGGATATCACGTTCCGCCAAAGGTGCTGCCATTGCACTTACCATCGCGGCCGAACGAGCATCGTGAATACCACCAGCAAATAGAACATGCACCTCGCTGGCTGTACCTTTAGGGACTTCCTGAAGCAGGGTTTCAATCATGCTTTCCCAGAGTAGAAAACTACTCAAGGGTCCCACATGTCCCCCGCATTCTCGCCCCTCAAATACAAACCGCCTTGCCCCCTGTTCCAGGAACATCTTTAGCAATGCAGGAACCGGAACATGGAGATAAGTAGCAATGCCTTCAGCTTCCAAATGGGCAGCTTGATCTGGGCGTCCTCCTGCAATTAAGGCAAAGGGTGGTTTAACTGCTTTAACTTCTTTGAGTTGTTCTTCTCGCACCGCTTGAGGGACAAAGCCTAAAATGCCGATTCCCCAAGATTTATCACCTAGTAACGTTTTGGTTTTCTGCAATAGTTCTCGGACTTGCCCACCCCGCATCAAGGCTAAAGCTAACAACGGCAAGGCACCAGCATGAGCAACAGCTTGGGCAAACTCAGCTGTATCGCTGACGCGAGTCATTGGCCCTTGCACGATAGGATATTTTGTGCCGTGGGAAACTGCTAAAGGCGAGTTTGGTTCTAATGGTCGCAGCTGTTTAGCTATTTTGATGTGTTCTTGACTAGCTTTGAGCAGGGCTTGTACAAATCTACCTGTTGTTTTGTAGCGATCGCGTATCTTCGCCGCCAGTCCCACAGCTTGTCCCATCGGCCATGCCAGTGTTCCCGGAGTTCCCCAGCCAATCAGGGGTTGAGCCTTTTGCTGCCAAACTTCGCGGATGTCTGATTGCGATCGCGATCGCATTAGTGAAGAGTTAAATCTGCGATCGTCTGGCTTATGCTGAAGTTCTAACTGTTCTGCCAGCTTCTTTAACGCCCCAATCACCTGAAAACCTGGACGAGACAACACACGGCAATTGTGCTGTAGTCTCTCGTCATTGACGTTAAGCGAAGCTATGCCTAAGGCGATCGCTTCTTGACCATTAAGATTGCTAAGGTAGCGTTGCCATTCGCTAGGCAAAGGCGATTCAGGCATCAGCCACAACTGATCGTCTAAAACAACGCCAGATGCTCCAGCAGCGCGGCAAGCTGCTACTGTATGAATGCCAATGCCACCTTGTACGTACACAGGCAACGGCTGTTTTTCTAAAAGCTTCTGCGTCAAGAGAAAAGCCGAATCTTCACCAACCCAACCGCCACTCTCATGCCCTTTAGCAACCAGTCCATCAACCCCTCTTTGAACCTCTTTACTTAGAGTGGCTAAGACTAAAGCCTGCTCAACATCTGTAACTTCCAGCAAAAGTTGGCGGCCTTGGCTAGTGAGGAGAGAGGCTATAACCTCCTCTATCTCCTGAGAGTGCCACCCACACAGAATTAGCCAATGGGCACGGTTTTCCAACCGTTTCAGCAAACTCTGGCTACCTCCAATTTGGTCTACTCCGAGACGTAATCCTACAGCATCATCAGGAGCAACCAACTCTAAAACCCTATCTAGACTGCTACCTGCCAGATCAATATCTCGTAGGGAATCGCTGCAAAATTCCCGATCTAGCACCCCAACCCCCCCTGCCCGGCTTGTCGCCACAGCGATACCAGGATGGGCTAGCTTAATAGGACTTAGGGAAAAACAGTGAAATGAGTTCATCAGTATCAGTCTCTTAATCTTGAGGAGGATTTCAAATCTTTTGTTCTTTACTTTAGAAAAAGAATAATGTCAACCCTCAATAGAAATAACTTTATTTCTGTAAAGGGATGTATTTTTAACTGCCTATTTAAACTTTCATTAGACCTCAGAGATATTACGCAATATTTCCAACTTTTTTTACATAATCTTTGGCGCTGAGAGACAAAGGGGGGAAGAGGTTAATGAAAGTTGACATCATCCATTAAGGAAACGAGTCGAGGAGACCAGCTGGCATAAAAATGTTAAAGGTTAATCGAATAAAGATTTGGTCTTTGAGCTAAAGGCTATTTCCATTGACTTATTGCAAAGTTAATTATGTTACTCAGTAATGACCGTACTTCCCTACTTATTTCATCGGGTTACAATGCCTTAACCTGTCTGGTCAGCTTGTTACTTATTGGTTAGACTGGCTTTCATCGTAATCTAGCAGTAAATTGCTAATGTATTATTTAATACAACTACCGTCAAGCTCGAAACGATTAGTTTGAGCCATCTCTATTTATCCTTCCCACTTGGAATCGATAAATATACAGAGATTCATGAAGATACCCTGAAGCTAAGTGTTGCCAAGCCTTTACCTAGTAGTGTTTGCTCAGTTAATGAAAGAGGTGAGCTAATGACTGAAACAGTTTCCAAAAGCGTAATTGAGTTAATGAAACCTCAGCCGCCTGGTGTAACCGTGTGGTTTACTGGCTTAAGTGGTGCTGGCAAAACCACAATCAGTCAGGCTGTGGAAAATAAACTAAAGTCCTATGGCTACAAAGTTGAAAGATTAGATGGCGATGTCGTCCGTCAAAACTTAACGAAGGGTTTAGGATTCAGCAAGGAAGACAGAGACGAAAATATCCGCCGTGTTGGTTTTGTTGCAGGTCTATTGACTCGTAACCAAGTTATAGTACTAGTCTCAGTGATATCCCCCTACCGAGAAATTCGGGAAGAAGTACGGCAGCAAATTGGCAACTTTGTTGAAGTTTACGTTAATGCACCCCTGGAAATCTGCGAACAACGAGATGTGAAAGGACTTTATAAAAAGGCACGCGCCGGGGAAATTAAAAATTTTACGGGAGTTGACGATCCATATGAACCACCTCTCAATCCCGAAGTAGTGTGCTATACGGAGCAGGAAACCATTGAAGAAAGCGTTGGCAAGGTGATTGCACAGTTAGAGCGATCGG
>DALYIW010000328.1:0-9141 GCA_031970155.1 Coleofasciculaceae cyanobacterium CTOTU46601
CGAGAGCCAGTTGCAATCAGATAAGCACGAGCTCGCCACCGTCGGTTGTTGACGACAAAGCCCAAGTGAGGGCGTCGGCAAAATTCACCTGTACCGGAAATCACATCAACGCCTAAAGACGCTAAGACAGTAGAAACATTTTGTTCTGAGCAGGTGGCAACAACGGCCTGTGCCCACTGCATCACCTCAGTGAAGTGCACCGATGGGACTTGTTGCTGCGGTGTTGAGTCAGTGTAGGAAGAGTCGATACCAAATTGAGAGGCATCACGCACTTGCTCTTGTACACGCCCAACCTGAATTAATGCTTGAGTATAAAGAGCGCCATAACCTAGCCAATTTGTCTGTAGCTGTTCATGTTCAACAAGAGCAACGCGAGCATTCAAGTGAGCAGCGGCAATAGCAGCATAGATACCGGCAGTGCTGCCTCCTATGACGATGAGGTCGTATTCAACGGTCATTGTTCAAAGGGTTGAAAGTGGGAAAGTGGGAAGGTTGAGGGTTGGCAAGAAGTTGGAAAGTTGGAAGTTATAACTTGCAACCTGTTAACCTTCTAACCTTTAACCTGTTAACCTGCCAACCTGCTGTGTTCTTGTTAATTGTTAACTTTAGGACTTACGCATTTAATCGAAGATCAGAGAGTTTCTCCGAGTCAGGAGTCTCCGAACTCTTGACTCGGCATGAGCCTGATCAAATCCCTACTCCCCACTCCCTACTCCCTTACGTAAATTCTGAACTTTTAAGAATGGTCTTTAAACCTTCTATTAAGCACTGATTCTCTGCTTGTGTACGTACCGCTACCCGGAAGTAGCGATCGCCTAATTCAGGAAAGCTCAAGCAGTCGCGGATTAAAACCTGGCTGTGCTTGAGCAGTTTTTCCTGTAACTGTGAACTCGATTGCTCAGATTGCACCAGTAAAAAATTAGCGGCACTGGGGTAAGGTCGCAACCCTGGTAACGAGGCTAGACCCTGAAATAGCTGCGATCGCACTTTTGGCAGCCATTCCCAGGTTTGCCGTTGAAATTCCATATCCTGTACGACAGCAATAGCCGCTGCTGCTGCTAGGGCATTTACTGGCCAAGGGTCACGCCACTGTTGGAAGCGGCTTAGTCGGTCAGGGTGAGCGACACAATAACCTAGCCGCAGACCGGGTAGGCTGTAAAACTTGGTTAGCGATCGCAAAATCACTAAATTGTCATAGTCCTGCACCACCGATATCAGGCTTTGCTGCTCAAGAGGAGGCAGAAAATCCATAAAGGCTTCATCCACTACAACCAAAGCAAATTGCTTGAGGAGAGGCTCAATTGTCTCTCGGTCAAACAGTTGACCCGTGGGATTGTGTGGATTATTCAGCAGCAGCCCCAGGTGAGAGAGTTGAAGGTCAGAACGTTGTACTTCGGAGGATAGTTCCTTCCTGGAAGAGTAGAGTAAGTGGTCTTCTAAACCTTCAACTTTCAACCTGCCAATTTGTAACCCTTGTTCAACCTGCAACTCTAGGGGATACTCCCTAACCTTTGCCCCAAAAGCTCTGAGGGCACGTTGGTAGTCGCTAAAGGCTGGAGTGACTAAACAAGTTTCCTCCAACTGTGATAGCTCCCTACTAGCCCAGGTTAATAGCTCTGCTGAGCCGTTACCAGGCAGAATCCAGTCCGGTGTGAGCGTTGGGTGCAGCTGACTCAACGCTGTCCGTAGCTGGTGGTAATTGGGGTCAGGATAGGCGATCAGGTCTTTTAGGTGAGACTCAATCGCCGCGATCGCACTTTTTGGCGGCCCCAACGGGTTGATACTCGCAGAAAAATCAAGAATCAAAGAAGGGGCACAGCCTGCCAGTGCCGCTGCCCAGGCTATGTTTCCCCCGTGAGTTGGTCGGTTCAAGGATACGTTTGGTTTAAAACCAATGGGTTACTTGGTTGGTGCAACTTTCTCTTTAAAGAGTTTACCGGCAGAAAAGGCAGGTACCTTCGTCGCCGGAATTTCCATCTTGTCTCCAGTTTTTGGGTTGCGACCTTCACGGGCTTTGCGTTCCCGTGACTCAAAAGAGCCAAAGCCGACTAAAGTAACTTTGTCACCTTCTGACACGGCTTCCATAATCGCTTCTAAAGCAGCGGATAAGACCGCATCGGCTTGTTTCTTGGTCACAGTAGCTTTCTCCGCCACCTTATCAACTAATTCGCCTTTATTCATCAAGATTCTCCTTGTTATTGACATTACAGGTCAACGTATCACTCTAAAATCTCGGTTTCGAGATGGTGATAGGTCGCCCAAAAAGCGGGGATTTTGAACTTAAAATCCCTGCAAGCCCCACAGGCTCGAAGTTTCACTGCATTATTCTAAAGTCTGTACCGCCGATATGGAACCTTGAAAGCTTTAAGTTATGTGGATTTCAGGATTTTGGTAATGAATACTACCTTTCAAGGGTGCGATCGCCTATTTTTCCCATACCATAATAAATTAATAATGTCAACTTACTTGGGAGTGAATATTTTGACGTTTGGATTAACTACATCTCTTTAGAGGTAAGGGTTGCAGCTGGCGCTCAGGCTTCGGTCGTGAGCGAGAGCTACGAGCTGAGTTTCGACTCAACGGCCACGCGAGAGAGCATCGCAGGCTCAACTACCGCGCGGCAGTTGAGCTTGCTCGCACTGAGCTTTGTCGAAGTGTCAAAACTCACGCCGAAGTCCGAACCAAACAGCTTCTAGCACGGCTTTAGCCGGGAGTAAGCTTACTTGTCACTTGGCTCTGGTCACGCCTTACTATCTCAGGACAACCTATGCCAGCCGTAATGGCGTAGCTTTGAGCCAACAGCCGCAGCCAAAAAGCTGGATAACGCTTTTCCATCCAAGGCTGTAGACGCTGAACAACTCCAGGAAACCACCCCCTAAGTAACCAGCTTACTAAGGCATGACGAGTAAAACTCAAGTAGCTGCCTAACCAACGAAAGATATCTTTTGCACCAGCCAATTCCCAAATCCAAGGTAAGAGGGCAGGGTTTCGCCTAGCTGCCTTTAAGGCTAGTCGGTTGAAGGTTAACCAGTCGGCACGGTCTTTGATGAAATTATCAGCCACGGCTGGAGGTTCGTCTGCCAAAAGCCCGAAGAAGGTATTGAGCATAGCATTGACCCGCTCAGGTGGTAAGTGGCGACCTGTGGGTACCATCATGCCCTTGGAAAACAGCCAGGTGACGGAGACGTTGCTTTGATAGGCGCGAATCTGGTTTAAATCTTTGGCGCGAATGAGGTTATGCTGCAATGCGGTGTCCAAAAGATCAGTTAAGCGATGAAGATTTCGGACGAGGGAGCCAAAACCAGTAAAGACAAGAGGAGACTGGAGAGAGGCCGCATCACCAACAGAAACGAGTCGGTCAAAAGCCACAATGCGATCGCGACTTCCTACACTAAAATGCCCTGGAATATAACCAAACGTCGGCTTCTTCCACACCAGCTTTTCCAGGTCACAACGACGATACTCTGGCAAGATTGTAAAGAAATCTTCATACATTTCTAACAAAGAGCCAGGATTCTCAGAATTCACCTGATGGTAATGGAACAAGTAAATCGTCAGCTCCTCACCAGCACCTGGAAACAATTCCCAAATCAGCTGACGCCCTCGCGAGATGTCCCCGTGGCTATTAAGAACATCACCATAGCGAGCATCCCAAACCTCCGGCTCAAATCCCTTAGCCACTACCGCCCCCACAGTTGGGCATACACTATCAAAAGCACGACCTCCATTTAACTGCCATGCGATCGGTGAGGCGGTTCCCATCGCATCCACCAAAAGACGCCCTTTCACTTGTCGAATTGATTGAGTAGGCAAGTGTCGCAACTCAACCACAACTTGTTCTGGTTCAATATCTGCCTGGATAAACTCTGTCTCATCCCAGATTTCTCCACCACAGCGCTTGAGCTTCTCGCCACACAGCTGTAGTAGCTTCTCAGAATCTAGCCCTACGTTTAGCACCTTGGGCGTATGCAAGACTTTGGCTCTCAGATGAGGTGGGTTGTTGCCATCAAAGAATTTATTAAATCCATCAATGTATTCCCTAGCTATGATGGTTTCAAATTCAGCTGGGGTAAACAATCCCAAATCTATCAAGCTTTGAAACTCATCCCGTGAAATATTCCACTCTCGGTTCATCCACCCAAAGGGTAACCGCTCAATCAGCAGTACTCGGTAGCCTCGCTGTGCCATGACTGCCGCATGGATCACCCCCAAGGCTGCACCCACATAGATTAAGTCGTAAGTGGAAGTGCCCGAAGATGAGGGGGTGAGAGGGTGAGCAGATGAGGGAGAGAATTTTTTTGGGTTTTTCTCTCTTCGGTCAAATACTACCTGCTTTGGTTGTTTTGGATTGCGGACACCTTCACGCCACTGCTTTTCCCACCAGTAGACGCGATTTAGGTCATATTCCCCATTCGGCATTCTTTTGAAGAAATGAACAGTTTGGGGATAGTAAGGAGCTAAAGCATCAAATATCGATTGCTTAGATAAGTCAACATTCGGTGGTTCAGGATATTGGTAGGGAAACTGGTTCCGTAGGCTTGTTGTCAGCTGTTGAAGAATTTGACCTTCATTAACGATGGCTTGATCTGCCCAGCGAAAGGCTTTGAGGTAGGTAGTACGCTGCACTGACCAAACAAAAATGGAAATTTCCGGAATCGTTACACTTCGAGCTGTAGGCTTCTGATCGCCTGTGCTTGCTCTGTCAAATTGCAAACGGATACCGTCAGGGGTGATAATTTTCTTCCCTAGCTGCTGCGTCCATTGCTGTTGTAACCAGATACGGACGGCTTCTGTATCTGATGTAGGTACTTCTACGTAGAGAATTGCTTTCATCTTGGTAGTCTCAGCGGGTAATCAATTACGAAGGAAGACGGAGGTGAAAAAGGAGCAAAGTACGCTAAGCTTCCGATTACTGTTTAAATTAAGATTAGTAAGAAAACTTTACACTTTTATCATTTTGCTAACGTAGGGGTGCCATTGTTAACTAGCCATGAATTATCCCATCCCAGCTAACTCTCAAGAAATTGTGGCTCTTCGCCAAAAACCTGTTGATGAAGAATTAGTGGCGGCAGCGATCGCAGGAGTCATTCAGATTGCACGCTCTCAGGGGCAGTCTCTAGCCGATTTAACCGCCGAAGTACTAGAGGAAGATAGTTTGCTCGATCAAGAACAAAGACGCTGGCTCAGCGAGATTGTGACCCAAGCCTGGAAGACTCTGCCATCGATTGGGATATCTTAATGATGCCTAAGCTCAGTAAGCACATGATTTTCGCTTTGCCTCAGTAGATGCTAAAGCACCTTTGGCTTTGGTTGTTTAGGATTCAATCCTCAGCTATGATTACTGACCGTTTTGTCAATGCGAGTATTTACTGAGATCGAAGCCCATCATATATCAATAAAACTACATATTTACTTAAAAAAATTTACTATTTTTTTAGAGTGGAGTTCCCGGAGGTAGGGGGAGTAGGGGGAGCAGGGGGAGTAGGGGAAGTAAATTAATACTCAGCACAGCAGGTCGATGAATTTTCTCTTGTGACCATGAATTAGCCCTGGGGGGACAAGGGGGACAAGGGGGACAAGGATAAAGTCTTGAAAAATTGACAGATGATTAGATTTCCCTCCAAAAAAAAGAGCCTCCCCCGCAGCACCGCCTAAGCGGTGGCATGGGGAGGAGATAACTGGCGATCGCCAAGAACTAGTAATGTTTTTTACTAATCCTCTAGCGACTCGCTCTTATTTACTTTCTGAGAACTCAGCATCAATTACATCATCGGGACCAGAGCTACCCGAGGCGGCATCAGTGCCAGCTGCGCCTCCTGCACCGGGATCAGGGCCACCAGAACCACCGTCTGAACCACCGTCACCGCCACCTTGTTGATACAGGTTAGTACCAATGGTGTAGAGAGCTTGTTGTAGTTCAGTGGTCAGAGTTTTAATCCGTTCGTCGTCTTCTTTTTGAACCGCCTCCCGCAGGTCTTTGATTAGTCCTTCTACCTTAGTTTTATCAGCGGCTGGGACTTTATCACCGAGTTCAGTCAGCTGCTTCTCTGCTTGGTAGGTGAGAGAATCTGCTTGGTTCTTGCGGTCAATCTTCTCACGACGCTCTTTGTCTGTGGAGGCATTGGCTTCAGCTTCCCTCACCATGCGATCTACTTCATCACCAGGTAGGGTGGAAGCGCCAGTAATGCTGATGGATTGCTCCTTACCAGTTCCTTTGTCCTTCGCGGTGACGTTGAGAATACCGTTGGCGTCGATGTCGAAGGTGACTTCAATTTGAGGAACACCACGGGGGGCTGGAGGAATTCCATCGAGACGGAAGGTACCCAGACTCTTATTGTCGTTAGACATCTCACGCTCACCTTGGAGAACGTGGATTTCTACGTTAGTTTGACCATCTACAGCAGTAGAGAAGGTTTCTGACTTCTTGGTGGGGATCGTGGTGTTGCGAGGGATGATTTTGGTCATGACACCACCCAAGGTTTCAACACCCAGAGATAGCGGTGTGACATCCAGCAGTAGAATATCCTTCACTTCGCCAGCAAGCACACCCGCTTGGATAGCAGCACCTACAGCTACAACTTCATCTGGGTTAACGCTTTGGTTGGGGTCTTTACCTAGAATCCGCTTGACCAATTCTTGAACGGCAGGAATCCGGGTGGAACCACCTACTAAGACGATTTCGTCGATCGCGCTCTTGTCGATTTTGGCATCGCGGATGGCGTTTTCAACCGGGATGCGACAGCGATCGATCAAGTCAGCACAGAGTTCTTCAAACTTGGCACGAGTCAATACCATATCCAGGTGCTTTGGACCATCCTGGGTGGCGGTAATGAAGGGCAAGTTAATTTCTGCTTGAGTGACGCTGGAAAGCTCAATCTTGGCTTTTTCAGCCGCTTCGGTTAAGCGTTGCAGCGCTTGCTTGTCTTTACGGAGGTCAATACCTTCGTCTTTTTGGAAGGTGGCAGCGAGATAATCAACGATTTTTTTGTCGAAATCGTCACCACCTAAGTGAGTGTCACCAGAGGTAGCTAGCACTTCAAACACACCGTCGCCAACTTCCAGGATGGAAACGTCGAAGGTACCACCACCTAAGTCAAATACCAGAATGGTTTCGTTGCTCTTTTTGTCTAGGCCGTATGCCAGAGAAGCAGCGGTAGGTTCGTTGATAATCCGCAATACTTCGACGCCAGCGATTTTACCCGCATCTTTGGTGGCTTGACGCTGAGAGTCGTTGAAGTAAGCAGGAACGGTAATGACGGCTTGGGTAACGTTTTCACCAAGGTATTTGCTAGCGTCTTCTACTAGCTTGCGTAGCACCTGAGCAGAAATCTCTTCTGGCGCAAATTGCTTGCCTTGAGCGGGGCAATCGATTTTGACATTACCGCCAACGTTGACGGTTTTGTAAGAAACTTCAGACGCTTCATTATTTACTTCGTCGAATCGGCGGCCGATGAAGCGCTTGACGGAGTAGAAAGTGTTTTCGGGGTTCATCACCGCCTGACGCTTGGCGATTTGACCGACTAAGCGATCGCCATTTTTTGCATAGGCTACAACTGATGGAGTAGTCCGAAATCCTTCTGCGTTGGCAATGACGGTAGGTTTACCACCTTCCATTACAGCTACGCAGGAGTTAGTTGTACCTAAGTCAATTCCAACAACTTTTGCCATAAGAGTGTTCCGGGTTCGTTCAACTACAAATAAATGGTTGGGTAGGGGAGCGTCAAAATTGAACCATCCAAGGGTTCAATCAGCGGCTTTTTCCAGCTTCAATACCATTGGATTTGCTACCAATCTCTATACTGAACAGAGTTGGTCAATCTCATGAAGGAGGGGTTCCCGAACCTTTTATAGGACGGTTCTGCTTCAGATTGCTCCTGCCGCTCGTTCTTTCAGGGAGTGCAATCGGTAGCTAACTACGTATGATTGCTTTCACTGTGTCTAATGTATGAAAGTTATCGCTTTAGGAGATTGGGGCGAACCGTAACAAATCAGGTGTATTTGCCGCCAGCAGATGAGGAATGATAGCTCTCGCGGTAGCGACGATGCGTAGCGTCGGGATGAGGGATGAGGGATGAGGGATGAGGGATGAGTACAGTGGAAGACGTGCCCTCTTGTGATTAGGCTGCTCCTAAAATTTAGGAAAGTTGCCAATACGCAGCAAAATGATACTGAATCCGCAAGATCAAACAGACTTTTTAAATTAAATTGAGTGCGATCGCCAATGAAGCCTCTGAGCACACAACCTCTTTCCTCAAGTCTCAAAGCCTCCTGGGATGGCATAGCCGTTGAGTATTCGCAGATGCCTGCTGGCGTAAGTGATGTGGTGATTACCAAAAAATTGGTCAGCGTTGCCTTTGCTCCCCAAGAACAGACAATCTGGCGTGTGGATGGTGGTTCAAGCCAAACAACACCTCTTGCGCCAGGAAGTGTCTTCCTCTATTCGTCCCGTGAGTTTATTTGGTCTTATTGGAACCAACCAACTGAGTGTGTTCACATGGCCTTAGACCCCAACCTGATCAACCGTGTGGCGGTAGATTGCGCTTTGTCTAGCACTATTGAAATTGAATATCGCGTCATGTTTGTAGATCCAACCATCTTGCATCTGGCGCACTTGTTTAAGTCCGAAATTCTAAGCGGTGGATTAGCAGGGAAGCTTTACACCGAATCCCTGGCAAACGTTCTAGCAATTCATCTGCTGCGAAACTATAGTGGGTCAGTCGTTAAGCCCACTTTACAAGATGAAGCTCTTAATGTTCTTAAACTAAACCAGCTCAAAGAGTTTATCGAAGAACACTTGGATGAAGATTTGACCATTGCCGACATGGCGGCTGTGGTTCACATGAGTCCGTTTCATTTCGCCCGTGCCTTCAAGACGGCTACGACTCAACCACCGCATCGCTACGTCACCCTGCGGCGGATGGAGAGGGCAAAGATGTTGCTAGCTGTGACTCGGCTTCCTGTTGCTGAAGTCGCTTATCGAGTTGGTTTCTCTAATCAGAGCCACTTTAGTGCACAGTTCCGCAAAGCTACAGGCACAACACCCAAAGGCTATCGTGACAGCCTTTAAGATGGCGGTTCTCATTTGGATGAAGTATGTAGATTCTGGGAAAAGGACAAGGGAGACAAGGGGGACAAGGGGGA
>DALYIW010000329.1:0-2342 GCA_031970155.1 Coleofasciculaceae cyanobacterium CTOTU46601
CAGTAGCGTTTAAATCAGCAATTTGCGTAAGTCCTGGCCCCATAAATAATGGTGCATTACCCCCATCCTGGCTTGGTCAGGTTTCCAGCATTTTTGCTAAAACTGCCGCAAAAAGCGCAGATCGCTGCTGTAAAGCCGACGAATGTCATCAATCTGATGCAACACCATGGCAAAGCGTTCAGCCCCAAAGCCAGCAGCAAAACCCGTGTAAATCTCTGGATCGTAGCCTACGGCTTTGAGTACATTGGGGTCAACCATGCCGCAGCCTCCCACCTCTAACCATTTACCTTTCCACTGCACATCTACTTCTGCTGAAGGCTCTGTAAAGGGAAAATAACTGGCACGGAAGCGTAAGTCGAGTTCCTCGCCAAACATTTGCTGTAAGAATTCCTTAACCGTGCCTTTGAGGTCACTAAAAGTTAACCCCTCATCCACTGCCAAAAGTTCTATCTGATGGAACACAGCAGAGTGGGTAGCATCCACCGTATCCCGACGATAAACGCGACCTGGTGAGACAATGCGAATCGGTGGGTCATTGGCTTCCATGTAGCGAATCTGCACAGAAGAGGTTTGAGTTCGCAGCAAGTTACCATCTGGTAGGTAAAATGTATCCTGCATATCACGCGCCGGATGGTCAAGAGGGGTATTGAGAGCCTCAAAGTTGTAGTAATCCGTTTCCATCTCCGGCCCTTGAGCTACGGTGTAGCCTAAACCGACGAAGATATCTAAAATCTGGTCAATGGTGCTGTTGAGAGGATGAAGCCGACCTTGAGGTCGATAAACCGCCGGCATTGTGACATCAAGGGTTTCAGCTTCTAATTGCGCCTGGATTTGTGCGTTAGAGAGGTCTGTGCGCTTGTGTTCCAAGTTCTCTTGGAGGGCTTCTTTGACTTCATTGGCGATCGCACCGATGCGAGGTCGGTCTTCTGCTGCTAGCTTACCCATAGCCCGCAAGACCTGAGAAAGCTGTCCTTTCTTGCCCAGGTAGTTGACGCGCAACTGTTCTAATTGCTCTAAGGTATCGACAGCCGCGATCGCTTTGGTCGCTTCTTCTCTTAGTTCGGCTAGTTGAATCTCAATCTCGTGGAGCGAAGTGGTCATGCTAGGTGATGAGAGAATTTAATTGGTGTCTTTTGCAGCAGCCCTATCAGCAGGTCTCTTGTGAAGTATAACGGCACAAAGAACTATAAACAGCTTCGTAAAGTAGAGCGACGTAGTTTTAACCGTTCGGCAGAAGCTCACGGCCCAAGCCTGTCGCGTAACAACGTTTCAGAATCCGAGTTTTTCAAAGCTCGGAGAAGTCAAACAGCTGATTACCTTTACCAGTTTAAAACCTACGCTGTCTGTCGAGAAGACTGTGGAAGTTTAAGGGTGCTATTAACCCTAGGGCTGGGATAGGGTGGTTGAGGATAGAATCGAACAACGACTTTCATCTTTGCCGCTACACTACTTCATGAAATTGCTCATCAGCAACGACGACGGTATCTTCTCTCTCGGTGTTCGTACTCTAGCCAATACTCTTGCAGAAGTCGGTTATGACATTACTGTTGTTTGTCCTGACCGAGAGCGATCGGCTACTGGTCATGGTCTTACCCTATACGATCCGATTCGTGCTGAAAAAGTTGAGTCAAATTTTCACCCAGCTGTCAAAGCTTGGTCTTGTTCAGGAACACCATCAGACTGTGTAAAGCTAGCTTTGGGAGCATTGATTGATGGCCCACTGGATTTGGTTCTTTCTGGCATTAACCACGGTTCTAATCTTGGTACTGATGTCATTTACTCTGGTACTGTCTCAGCAGCAATGGAAGGCGTAATCGAAGGTATTCCTAGCATTGCCTTCAGTCTTGCTAGTCATACCTCAAAGGAGTTTCAATCCGCAGCACTGTTTGCCAAAACTCTGGTTACTAAACTATCTAAGCAGCCGTTACCAGAAGCAATGTTACTCAATGTCAATGTGCCGCCAGTGAAGCCAGAAGAAATTGCAGGGGTGAGAATCACTCGTCAAGGAATTCGTCGCTATTTTGATACCTTTGAAAAACGAGTCGATCCACGAGGCAAAACCTATTACTGGTTAGCCGGTGAAGTCCTTGAAGATGTAGAACAACCAGCGCATCTTCATCTTCCTCCTGACCTACCAACAGATGTTCAAGCTATTCGCGAAAACTACATTACTGTGACACCTTTACAATACAACCTCACCGACCCGGCAGGAGTACGTAATTTGCAGAAACAGGGATTTGATAGTCTCCTGTTACCCCAGCTTTAACTTGAAAGTCGGGAGTCGGGAGTCGGGAGTTGGGAGTTGGGAGTCGGGAGTTGGGAGTCGGGGAAGCGAAATTTTT
>DALYIW010000329.1:2542-9101 GCA_031970155.1 Coleofasciculaceae cyanobacterium CTOTU46601
CCAACTGTCTAGCAAAGCTCTGGATTTTAAACTGTTGTACTGCGGGAGCTAGCATCGTGTCTCAATTAATTCGCTTTATCGAAGAAGAACTGGCAATTCCTGCTGCATCAATTGACCTGGCGGTGCGTCATCCCGAACAGACCCCCAATCTTTTACCCATGGTTCTTTGGCAGTATGGACTAATTACGCTCGAGCAGTTAGACCGCATCTTCGATTGGCTAGAAACTTCAGAATCACTGCGATCGCAGCAAACAGGATAATCCCATTTGTCTGTCGTGCGATCGCTGTAATGGTCGCACTTCAAGCAAACACCAGTACCCCGTTACAGTTAACACTCAACAGTCAACTGTTATATTAATGCTCAAACTGCCCATGATTCGTTTCTCAGGTTGGTTAATTGCCGCCTCGGTAGTAAAGCTCTAGAAACCGAAAAAACTGCTCACATAGTTCCGGGTCTCTTGCCCCTTGCTTCATTTCTTTGGTAATTTCGTCAATAGCCTGCATCCAGTAGGGGCGATCGCTTGGTAAATCTTGGCTCTTGCGATGTAGCCGTTTAATAATAATCGCATCCGCCACATTCACTAGCTGAAAGACCTGAACAATATAGGGGATTTCATCGCCGCGTAATCCATCAGGGTAACCCATACCATTGAGCCGTTCTTGATGAGCTCTCACTAAGCTGGCAAACTCTTGAAGAACTGGAAGTTGATTACAGATAAGTTCTGAGACTACTGGGTATTCTCGAATCTTGGTCCACTCCTGTTCGCTTAAAGCAGTGGGCTTGAGGAGTATAGCATCGGGAATGCCAATTTTCCCCAAGCCATGGCAGTAGCTCAAGAAAACTAGCTGGCGCATTTGCTCTGGACTCAACTTTAGCCAGCGTGCTAAGTTCAGGGACATTGTTCGCAGACGGTAGCACCGCAAGCCCGCTGTGAGATTTCGAGCTAGCTGAATTTGCTCAAGAAAACTTAATATTTCGGCGTCGCCTGGGCGAAGCATTTCAACTTTAAAGTTAGTCTCTATGATTGTTTTTGCTTAATCTATTAAGATTAGTTAAGAACACCAGCAATGCGCTTTAGTTCAAGCTCAAACCTGGTTTTTCCGCCAACATCAGAAAGAATCTTTAATTGGGGCAGAGTCATTTATATTACCACCCACTTGCCAAAGATTTTCCTGAGCCGTAACCTGGTCAAAAGTGATAATTTTGAGAGCTTGGTAAAGTCAAGCGATATTGTTGGTTCTCTTAGCTGCTGAGTGAGCAGCATGACAACCCATTTTACACTCTCATAAGGGCAAAATACCGTTAGAGATAGCTCTCCCTTCCCTTGTGGTGAAAAACCGCATTTTTGGGTAACACCAATTCTCTGTAAAGATGCGCCCAATAATAGAGCCTAACCAACAAGCTGGTTATAAGCTGAGGTGGAGTGAGGATTAGAGGAGAGCATCTCGATGGCACGTTCCATACAGCTGACTCTTCACGAAAGTCAACAAGAGCTGGAACACCACCTGGGTAGCCACAAGAGAGCAACAGACAAGGAGCGCCTGCAAATGCTCTACTGGCTCAAACGAGGTATTGCCAAGAATCGACCCTGTGAACTATTCAGTGAGGGTAGGGTTGCTACCTTTCCTAAAGAAAATTACGCGCAGAGAGTTTACCATATTCCATCCTGCTTTGATCAGAAGGGAATATTTAACTTAAATCTACCGTCTTGTGGTTTAGAAAAACCCTAATTGAGCCGATAAAACCTCACAAAATATATTCATTTGTTTCTTAATATTATCATTTTTGTTAGTAAACTTAATAAAACTAAAAATCGCTATAGGTTGACAAAAAAATCCTTTACAAAGGCGACCGTTGTTACAGAGGTTCAACATGGCAGGACTTACGCATAGACACCACATATAGTAGGGGTGAACGGCCGTTCACCCCTACAAATGGCAGTTTAACCGGAAATTTGCGTAAGTTCTGCATGGGGTAACTATGCCAGGTCATACTCTTTCAGGTTTTGTCCTGATTTTACTCTCTCCGAAGTAACCAAAGAGAGATTAAGTTGATACCAAGCATTGCCATGCGCCCCCGGCATAAAGGATGTATCTATTTTTTGCATAGTTGTCATTTAATCAATAAGTAGATTCTCAGAAAGAGACTAAATACATTAAATATATGATCGGAAATTGAAGAGAGGTTTTTCCTCATGCGTTTAACTATGAGTTCTAGATTGGTGAAGAGTTTTCACCTTTCAGCATTATCAAGTTATTTAGTCTCTGCCCTTCAGTCATTTAAAGCTGATAATCCTCTGTTTAACAGGAAGCTAAAATCTTTAGTTCCTGCTCAAGTTATTCTTGAAAAAGGAAAGGTATTTCGAGTTCCTTTCAGATGCAGAGAGCTTCATCTATTGTCAGGTATGGCATGGCTAACAGTAAATGGAGAGGATATTATTCTGAAATCTGGAGAAACAGTATCACTGCCATCAAATAAAGGCTGGTCTATCTTATCTGTACTAGGTAACATGCCAGTAACTTTGGAAGTTTTATAGTTAATTAATTGAGTCTGTCTGTTGGCTGCTGCTGTTCATCGCAGTTACCAAGAAACAGAATCTTTTACTGTTTAACTAAATTGCTGGGCATAAAAACGGGCATAGCGATCGCCTTTATCCAAAAGTTCCTCATGGGTTCCTGATTCAACAATCTGCCCTTGCTCTACAACGAGAATGCGATCAGCGCGGCGCACGGTTGCCAGTCGATGAGCAATGATAAAAACGGTACGCTCTTTCATAATTCGCTCTAGTGCTTCTTGCACCAAGGCTTCAGATTCTGAATCTAAGGCAGAGGTGGCTTCATCAAGGATAAGAATACTGGGATTGAGAAGGACAGCACGGGCGATCGCAATTCTTTGTCGTTGTCCTCCAGATAAATTGACGCCTCGTTCTCCTACCCAGGTGTAGTAACCTTGGGAAAATTGAGTAATGAACTGGTGGGCGTTAGCAATCTCAGCTGCTGCCTGAACATCTTTGAGGTCAAATTCTTTCTGACCGAAAGCGATATTCTGTGCGATCGTGCCGGAAAATAGGATAGTTTCTTGAGGAACAATACCAATTTGACGCCGTAAACTTTTCAGGGTGACGTTTTGAATATTAATACCGTCAATGAGAATCTCACCCGATTGATAGTCGTAGAAGCGTGGCAGGAGGTTAACTAAAGTAGTTTTTCCAGCACCTGATGCGCCAACTAACGCGATCGCTTCTCCCGATTGTGCTAAAAAACTCACATTTTTCAGCACAGGTTCACTAGCCTTGTAACTAAAGGAAACGTTACAGTACTCTACTTTTCCGGTGATGGGTGGCAGAACAACTGCATCAGGTTTTTCTACTACCGTTGGTTGAATTGCCATCAGTTCAAATATGCGGTCAACTGAAGCCTCACCTTGCTTAAAATCGTTGTAGTTGCTAGTGATATGAGCAATGGGGTCAATCAGGAGTAATGCTGCTGCAACAAAGGTAGCAAACTGGGTACCCGTTAAGTTTCCAAGAGAAATTTGCCAGCCACCTAGGAGAAACAGCAGCAACACGCTCATTGCATACACAAATCCGACAACTGGGTACTGGATTGCTCTGAGTCGTTCAGCTGCATACTTGGCTTGACGGTTTTGTTCGGCTTCATCAGCAAAGCGCTCAATCTCAAACTCTTCAGCAGCGAATGCTTGCACTAGACGAATCCCACTAAACACCTCTGTGAGTAATGCGGATAAATTAGAGATGCGATTTTGACTGCGGCGAGAGAACTTCAGCATCTGTTCGCCAAACCAGCCAATTAAAAAGCCCATTAGCGGGGCAACTACAACCGTTGCTAGCGTCAGCTGCCAGTTGAGATAAATCATGTAGCCTGGTACTACAATCAGCTGCAACACGCAAGGAATGAAGTCATGGAAGAATTTGTTTACAACCTCGCCAATGCGATCGATGTCCTCAGTGAAGCGGTAGGTTAAGTCCCCCGTCTGAGCTGTTTCAAAAAAGCTAAGGTTAAGACGTTGCATATGAGCATAAACCTGTTTGCGTAAGTCTAAAGCCACAAACAGGGCGGCTTTTGCCATCAACGAGTCTTGACCATACATCAGAATTTTCTGGACAAGAAAAACTATGACGAGGGTTCCAGCTAACTGGGCAAGCCCCATCATATTACCCAGTCCAATTAAACTGACGAGTTGACCTGCTAGTTTTGCTTGTACAGGCCAAAACACTGTAACCCCTAAGGTGCAAACAAACGCCTGAGTGATAGTTTTCCAATGGGGGCGGATATAAGGCAGCAGTTGCCAGTAATTAGATTGGGTCTTCAAGTGGTAATGTCCAGAAAAATTTTTCCTTTTTCTGACGCTATCAGCTTTTCTGCAATTTGGTCATACAATCAGCGTAGGATATAGGCTGGAGCTTCGGTGCTGATGGTATAATGCGATATTTAGTATTAAAAAAGCCCTCTAGAGGCAGTACAGAGGGCTGGCTTCTACACTCACAACTAAAGCCTACTGAGTCAATGTGAATAATTTGTGAAATTAGGATAGAGAAAGTCGGACTGAAGATCGCATTCTTTTAGGGGCGGGAGAAATGCCATCGGCTGACTTAGTTATTTGTTCAAAATACAAACAACCAACAACTCTTCTTGTTAAGTTCTATGAAGTGTAGGGGAATCCTTCAGTGGCGACTCAAGATGAGTGTGAGCGATCGCTTTTTGCATCCATAGCAAAAAGCCCAGTCGGTCAATAACTGGACTTCTCAAGTATGCTTTTGACTGATAATGGATGTGCGCTCCTCACTGTTTTAGCATCGCCCTGAATGGCTAGCATTTTCTTTTAGAATGGGACAATATTTTTTCTGGCTCACTATTGACTCCTCACCTGATGAATCGAGGTACTCATGGAGTTTCTCAAATGAGTTAAGTCCAGCCATCATCTCCTGAGAGCTAACTCCCCCAATTGTGACTTTTAAAACCAAAAATTGTCAAAGCTTCTCCAGGTAGCTCAGCAAGTCTGCCATTTCCTGAGGATTAGGCTGAAATTTCGGCATCGGCGGGGTCTCGCCGCTGGTTACCTGGTGAATCAGACTGCTTTTAGACTTTCGATTAGATACATGTTGCAAGCTCGGTCCGATACGACCATCTGCTTGTAATCCATGACAACCAGCACAATTGATTTGAAACATAGCATGACCTTGTGCCGGATCGCCGTTCAGTGACAATACTTTACGTACATAAGGATCTGAATTCTGAATCAGGTGAAAACCTAAACAGCTTGCGCTGACTACCAGCAGCACCGTCAGCACGATTAGGGTAATCCGCCGAACTAGAATTCCAGGTTGGGCAAGCTGGTTCTCCAAACGATCTCCTGTCAAATTGTAGAATTTACAAAGCGTATTTAATAGGAATGAAGGCGAAACACCGATCTAGTTACTCAAGAGGCTGATAACACAACAGTTTACCGAAAAATATTTCGTTTAATAAAGATAGCTTAAAGTTTATCCTTAGGAATAGACAAGGCGAGACAAGCGATATTGTCTAGTCGTAGTACCATAACAACGTCGATTAATTCCCATAGCTCAGCAGGTAGTGTTTCGGCGGAAGAGCTAGTACGATGAGAACTAAGCAAGAAAACTTATCAAATAGGAGTACTAACGTGGTTGAACCGCTGCTTTCAGGAATCGTCCTTGGCTTAATCCCAGTAACCCTCGCTGGCTTGTTTTTCGCTGCCTATATGCAGTACAAGCGGGGCGATCAGCTGGGTATTAATAAATAAAAGATAGGGTGAGGGGGTGAGGGGATGACCCTGTAAAGGTTATTCCCTGTCCTGAGGCTAAAGTTGAGGAATTCTGCTTCTGTGACTCTCTTTCTCCCTGTCTCTAATCATTAAAAAGGACGATAGAAGGTCAGGGCTGTGTTGCCGTAGACTTTCTGGCGGCAAATTTCCAGAGTGGGAACTGGTGACAAATTGAAGTTGTTGGGGCTATGCTCCACGGCTAGTTCACTACCCTCGTCTAGTAGCTGATAGTAAGCGATCGCTTCTAACACAGGTTGGTACAAGTCACTCGTGTAGGGGGGATCGAAGTAAATGCGGTCAAACTTCTGACCTGCAAGGGTTTTTAATCGCTCAACAACATCCCCTCGTAGCACTTGAAACTTCTGTTCTGGTTGAGCAACCTGCTCCCAATTTTGTTGGATGATGGCACAAGCTTTAGGCCATTTTTCAATTCCTACAACCAGAGATGCCCCTCGACACAAAGCCTCTGCTCCCATTGAACCAGTACCAGCACACAAATCCAACCATCGACAATCAGCAATAGTGCCTTGCCAGATGTTAAATACCGCCTCTCGTACCCGCGCTAGTGTTGGGCGGGTTGTTTGGCCGGGTAAGGTTTTTAGCTGGCGATGGCCATAAATTCTCATTGACCAAAAAAGGATGAGGGATGGGGGATGGGGGATGGGGGATGAGGGATGAGGGATGAGAGTACAAGCACATGAATTTAATTAGGTCGAAGAAAAGAAATCTTCGATATTTCAAGCACCATTATTTATT
>DALYIW010000330.1:0-9098 GCA_031970155.1 Coleofasciculaceae cyanobacterium CTOTU46601
GACACCACATATAGTAGGGGTGAACGGCCGTTCACCCCTACAAATGGCGGTTCGTAATGAGAAATTTGCGTAAGTCCTGTCCATGTATAGCAGTCGCCACAGCTTTATTACCGCAGACCCATAATTTGGCAATCGACAGCCAGATGACACAAAGCCGATGGGCGGATTTGAACCGCCGACCGTTCGATTACGAATCGAATGCTCTACCACTGAGCTACACCGGCACAATTAAATAATATAGCAAGATTTTTGACACTCCCAGCGCGAACGACTAGTCTGTCAGGCGCTACTACCACCAGAAAGATTGCCGTGGTCGTGTCAACATTGAATAAAACAGCCTACCTCAAAAACTGATGACCAACTCAACTTCAAAAAATCCTAAGCCCAATTCCAAAATCAACCCGCAACAACTCAGCCCGGAAAAATATGCAAAATTGAAAGCAGAGGCCAAAGCTCCCTATCGAGGCTTGAGAAAATTTATTTATGTGGCTTTTGCTGGCTCTGGCTTTATCGGGGCGGTTGTCTTTCTATCACAGTTAGCTGCTGGTCAAGAAGTTACCACAGCTCTCCCCAACCTGGCATTGCAAGTTGGTGTAATCGCTCTGATGGTTTGGCTTTTCCGCTTAGAACAGCGGGCAGAACGTAAGCCCTAGGAGTATACGGTTAAAGTGTAGATGCGTGACTTGGTTGGTAGTTGCAATCTAAGTTAAGAGGTAGAATTCTACCAGTCATCAACGCTAGTCTTTGGCAGTCACGGTGACTAGGCCATTGATGTTGCATGTCCTTAGAGTCTCTATTGTTGGGACTCAGCTACCGTACGATAACTCACCCTAATTCCTTGGCTCTACAGATACTTACCTCTGTCGAGTTCATCCGAAGCTATGGAAATCGAACAACGACTAGGTCTATATCAGGTTTTTCTCAAGCTCTATGAGCATCATCGCGGTCTGCTAGATGAAATTCTCCAGCTAGAAAAAACCAGTAATCAAATATACTCTAGTGTCACCAGTCGATGCGTGACCGGAATTATTCAAGGTCAGCAAGTATATTTGATCACAAACCTGGTTGAGGGGAAAACTCAAACTCTAGTTCAACCTCAAGGCATTTGGACAATTGGGCGCGATCGCCAGTTAGCGATCGCAATTCCTGACCGAAAGTTGTCTCGGCGTCATGCGGCAATTCAGTACGTTCAGAACCAAGGTTTCTACCTAGTTGACCTGAATAGTACTAATGGCTCTTTTGTCAATGGGGAACCAGCACAAAAACGTGTTCTTCTCAAAGATGGCGATCGCATCCGACTCGGTAGCGTTGCGTTTTCCTTTCTCTTGTGCAACGACACTCATACTTTAGAAGAGGAGATTCCTATAGAAATCCTGGCGCAACTTGAATCCTCAGCCGCCCAGCCAATGTTAACAACAATTCAACAACAGCCTGCACTAACTTCACCTGTAGACTCAAACATCCCAACAGCTGAATCCAAAGAGAAAACTTTACGCTTTTTACAAGAACTATCAAAACAACAAGAGCCAGACGTTGAACCGATGATACCTCTGTTAAGCTCTGCTCAGCAGTCGGAAATTTTAGACCGCTTTTTCAGTCAGCAAATTGATAAAGTGAGTGGACATCAATAAGGGTTCTTTGAATTAGTGGTCAGTTGTCAGGAGTATTTTTTCGCTACTGACAACTGATAACTAACTCAAGTAGGAAAACGTAGGAGTAATTTTTAGAGCACTCCTTAGATTTCCTCAAACATTTCTTCTTCTTCGCTTTCAACAGGAGTAACTGAGTTGGCTTGGACCACCGCTCCCATATCTAGTTGTTCGCGAACCTGCCGATCAATATTATCAGCAAATTCGGCATTCTCTTCGAGATACTTAACCGTGTTATCTCGACCTTGACCAATATTGTCACCGTTGTAGCTATACCAAGCTCCCTTACGAGTAATAACGCCTGTTTGTTCCGCTAGGTCAACCAGACATCCCAATCTGGAAATCCCGTGTCCAAAAATAATGTCAAACTCTGCAATCCGGAAAGGAGGAGCGACTTTATTTTTTGCCACCTTGACTTTGGCGCGGATACCGTATTCGCCTTCACTACCCTTTTTCAAGGTTTGAATTCGACGAATGTCTAGACGAACTGAAGCATAGAACTTCAGGGCGTTACCGCCCGTTGTTACTTCTGGGCTGCCGTAAGTGACGCCAATTTTTTGCCGTAGCTGGTTGAGAAAGATGACTGTACAGCCAGATTTACCAATGTTACCAGCAACTTTACGCAACGCCTTGCTCATCAGACGAGCTTGTAAACCTACCTGGTTATCGCCCATTTCGCCTTCAATTTCCGCACGAGGCACCAAGGCCGCTACGGAGTCGATGACAACAATATCTACTGCTGAAGAGCGCACTAGTTGATCGACAATTTCCAGAGCTGCCTCGCCGTTATCTGGTTGGGAGACTAAGAGGTTTTCAATATCAACGCCTAGGGCAGCAGAGTACGTGGGGTCAAGAGCGTGTTCAGCATCGACATATGCCGCCACCCCTCCACTTTTTTGCACTTCGGCTACTGCATGTAAAGCTAGGGTTGTCTTACCAGCACTTTCTGGACCATAAATCTCAATAACGCGCCCTTTCGGCAAGCCACCACCCAAGGCTAAATCTAGGGTAATTGCCCCACTGGAGATAGTTTCCACCTTCATCCGGGTGGCATCTCCTAAGCGCATAATCGAGCCTTTGCCAAAGTTGCGCTCAATCTGGTTAAGCACCAAGTTTAGAGCTTTTTCCTTTTCGGGACTGTTGGTAATTTGGGTAGCCATTGATTCCTCAAAACTGGGGGATAGTATGTGTTGGAAATTACAGATCAAGTGTACTCTATTGTAACCTTCGGTTCAGGAGATTTGAAGGCGAGTTTACCATTATATAAGATGTCAAAAACCTTGATTTCAATGCATTTGAGTAAATTCACTTACCCCGTATCCGGTTTTTTTCTACCGCGTAAAGATATTATTTTTGGCGATCGCCCAGCCTGTATAACACAGCGTCAATTCTGTTCGTACAGTAAGTCTCTTACCTTGCCAATACTGCAACCTAAGGGATTCTACTTAGATTGGCAGACACCTCGTTTAGGGTAAAACAGGGTTAATCTATAAAATTATAAGCTTTTTGAGGGTTATTAAGTAATTTCATCATTATACTGAGTAAAAAAAATAACTTATATGTTGACAGAATCACTGATTCCCGAAGCTGCGCTGTCTGTTGGTGGCTTAACAGACTACATTCAGGAGTTGCTAGAGCAAGATGCTCAACTACGTCAGGTTTGGGTAACGGGGGAAGTTTCCAGTACCAATCGGCATCGGAGTGGGATCTTTTTTACGCTTCAAGACCCAGACAACCGAGCCTCTATTCAGTGTGTAGTGTGGAATAATCAGCTGAGTAAGTTGGTGCAACAGCCAGTATCAGGAGAACAGTTGATTATTTTGGGTAGTCTCCGAGTTTATCCACAACGGGGGCAGTATCAGCTAAGTGTTTGGCAGACAATGCCTGCTGGTGAAGGGTTGCAGGCGTTACGATATCGTCAGTTACGCAACCGACTAGAGGCAGAAGGGCTATTTGCACAACAACGCAAGCGCGTACTCCCTACTCATCCTCAAATCATCAGCGTTGTTACCTCACCTCAAGCCGCCGCTTGGGGCGATATTCAACGCACCCTCCGGCATCGCTATCCGGGTTTGCTCGTCTTGTTTTCACCAGCGCAGGTGCAGGGTGAACTTGCCCCGGTATCGATTGTTGAAGCCATTAAACGGGTGGAGCACGATGGAAGAGCACAGCTGCTGATTTTATCGCGAGGGGGTGGCTCATCGGAGGATTTGGCGTGTTTTAATGATGAGCGAGTGGTAAGGGCGATCGCAGATTGTTCAATTCCTGTACTCACTGGTATTGGTCATCAACGCGATGAGTCCCTCGCTGACTTGGTGGCTGATGTGTGTGCTCACACGCCTACAGCAGCAGCAGAACTAGCAGTGCCAGAACTCGTTACCCTCTATAGAGAACATCAACAGCGGCAACGTGCTCTTAATAACGCTGTGACTCAAGTTCTGGAAAACTTCCACAATCGCCTGCACCGTTTGCAAGAGCGATTGCGACGACTACCTCTTGAGCGACAATTACAGCAAGAACAAAAAGCGATCGCATACAAGCGACAGCAATTATTGCAATGCACATCCAGGCGTTTACGTCAAGCCCATCAGCACTGCCAATTTCTTGAGCAAAAACTAGCAACACTCAACCCAGAGAATGTCTTGAAACGAGGCTATGCAGTAGTGAGAACCCAAAACGGAACCATTGCTCGTTCAGCAGCTAATTTAATTCCAGAACAGGAACTACAAATTCAGCTAGGTGAGGGCAAAGTTAAAGTTAAAGTTACAGAAATTCTGGACTAGACGCCTGGTCACTATCGCGCACAACACAGAATGAAAATTTCTCTTCCCGACTCCCAACTCCCGACTCCCGACTCCCTTTTTTTAAGTTAGCAATCAGATGACGATTCGAGCTTTCGTTACGGGTGGTACAGGCTTCATTGGTGCCAATTTGGTACGGTTGCTGGTGCAGGAAGGGTATACAGTACGGGCGCTAGTTCGTCCTACCAGTTGCTTAGACAATTTAAACCCTCTAGATGTGCAAATTGTCAAGGGTGACCTAAATAACCCAGATTTATGGCAACAAATGGTGGGTTGTCAGGTACTTTTTCACGTTGCGGCTCACTATTCGTTATGGCAAGCAGACCGAGAAGCACTCTACCAGCATAATGTGTTGGGAACGCGCAACGTACTAGCAGCCGCTCGCAAAGCAGGCATTGAACGAACTGTTTACACCAGTTCAGTCGCGGCAATTGGGGTAGGTGAAGCAGGCAAGATAGTTGATGAAACTCATCAAAGTCCCCTAGATAAATTGGTTGGTCACTACAAAAAATCTAAGTTTCTGGCTGAACAGGAAGCTAGGCAAGCGGTTCAGGCGGGTCAAGAAATTGTAATTGTTAATCCTAGTACTCCGATTGGCCCTTGGGATATTAAGCCAACTCCTACAGGCGGCGATATTATTTTGCGCTTCTTGCGTCGGCAAATGCCGGCTTACGTGGATACGGGTTTAAATTTTATCGATGTGCGCGATGTGGCACGGGGGCATTTATTAGCGTTGGAGCGAGGGAAAATAGGCGATCGCTATATTTTAGGTCACCAAAACCTGACTCTCAAAGCCCTACTCGACCAACTTGCTCAAATCACGGGTTTAAGTGCGCCTAAAAAGACTGTTCCTGCTTGGTTACCGTTGAGTGTCGCTTGGATTGATGAGCAAATTCTCGCGCCCTTAGGCAAACCCCCCTCTATTCCCTTAGATGGCGTTCGTATGTCGCTTCAACCCATGTACTACGACGCTTCAAAGGCAGTGCGAGAATTAGGTTTACCTCAATCTTCCTTGAAGACGGCGCTTCAGGATGCAGTCGATTGGTTTGTCACTCACGGATATGTCGAAGCCGTTAGCTCAAGTTAATTGCTAAAAAGTAATCCCTAAAAGATAATCTGTTCTACTGAGATCTTGCACCTGAGTGTTCACCCGCTAAGGACTCAAGTCTCTGGCTCATAGATAAAGTCCTCTCAAGAGGACTAATTGAGCAAATGACTTGAGTTTTAGTTTATGTCCACAGACTTAAGCGATTAACCTGGAACATAGGAGCAGTCTTCGGGGGTTGCCTCTTCTCGGCGGGTTTCGTAGCTTACCGACAATGGTGCAAGCTCTCAATTTTATACACCAAGGTGAGAGGAGATTTATGGCAATTCAATTACAACAAGCCATAGAAGTAGGGAAGTATCTCGTCACTCAGCGTCTGATGGGGCGAAAACGTTTCCCTTTGGTTTTGATGTTGGAACCCTTATTCCGGTGTAACTTAGCTTGTTCCGGTTGTGGCAAAATCCAGCACCCAACGGACATCCTCAAAAAACACCTGACTCCTGAACAGTGCTTTACAGCAGTGGAAGAGTGCGGTGCTCCTATTGTCTCTATTCCTGGGGGAGAACCCTTGCTGCACCCTCAAATTGCGGAGATTGTGCAGGGACTAGTAGACCGAAGGAAGTTTATCTACTTGTGTACGAATGGGATATTGCTGGAGAAAAGCTTAGATAAGTTTAGACCTTCTCCCTACCTGACATTTAGCGTACACCTAGATGGGTTGCGGGAGTTGCACGACAAATGCGTGGATCGCAAAGGAGTTTTTGACATTGCTGTTCAGGCGATTCGTGCTGCCAAAGCGAGGGGATTTCGTGTCACCACCAATACCACGATCTTTGAAGGTACTGAACCCAAACAAATGCAGGAGTTCTTTGACTTCCTCAGTACGCTCAATACCGATGGGATGATGATTTCCCCAGGCTACAGTTATGAGTGGGCACCTGATCAAGACCATTTTCTCAAGCGCGAACAGACGCGATCGCTCTTCCGAGAAATTTTCGCACCGTTTAAAGCCGGTCAAAAAAACTGGAACTTCAATCACAATCCGCTATTTTTGGATTTTTTGACAGGTGAGAAAGACTACGAATGCACTCCTTGGGGTAGTCCTAGCTACAGTGTTCTCGGTTGGCAAAAGCCCTGCTATCTCCTAAATGAGGGTCATTACGCGACTTTCAAGGAATTGATACAAGACACTGATTGGAGTCAGTATGGTCGAGCTAGTGGTAATCCCAAGTGTGCTGATTGTATGGTGCATTGCGGCTACGAGCCTACAGCGGCGATGGATGCTATGCAACCAGAAAACATAGCGCGTTCCGAGGGAACAGTATTTGGTATGGCGAGATAGGTTCTCTAAATATCAGCTCAACAAAAGCGATCGCCTATCTAAATTCTGTATGACAGCCCAGTAGATAGGCGTATTCTTGCAGTCAATACATCTTAAGATCGGAACATTCGAGCTGTAGTTTTATGCTTAATTTGCTGCTTTAACTTGCGATTTTTGGACGGTCGCTCCTTGGCTTCAGTAATTTTACTGATATAAAATCAGCATTTAAGCTGAGATTAAGAAAGCTTATCTACCTTAAGATATATGTATAGAGAGCGATAACAGGACGAGCCATCCCAACGGTTACGTAGTTTTACGCAAGGAAGCATAGAAACTGCGTCTTACGCCGTCCGAGTAAAGGGTGTTATTAATTTCTCTCATCTTCCCACTACCTCTGAATAAAAGATCATGCCCGGTACCACCAGACTAATCGACAGCACTACCGCTAAGCATTGGAGTCAACAAAAGGCAGAGCGCTACCAAATAGACTTGTCAATTCTTTCCTCACAAACAAGTCGCTCAGCCGCTTCTAATGTAGTCATGGAACAAGATATTAATCAGCAAATAAATAGTATTCCCGACACCATCATCTCTCTTCAGTACAACCCCAACGAGTTTCTTACCTTCAGAGTTTGCAAAGCTAACCAGGGAGAAATTGTTAGATATGGTAGCAAAGTTATTGGTCTTCAATGTCAGATTGCTGGCAAAACCTACACCTTTAACCACGAACACTTCAACCAGATGAGCAAGCGCGAATGCCGTGATTTGTTCAATTACTTAGGAGTTAATAGCCATCAGCTCTTTGAAGTTAACTAATCTAGGTTCGGCTAAACCTAAGCCAAACTACCAAATGCATAAATAGCATTTTTTTCAGGACTTACGCAAATTGCTGATTTAAACGCTACTGCTAGTAGTAGGGTGGGCACTGCCCACCTTACATGTAGAGGTTCTGCGTAAGTCCTGTTTTTGTGGGGTGGGTTGAAGAGTCCGCCCTAAAATGGGACTAATCGTGTCGCTTAATCCACACAAGTGTATTTGCATATTCTTTGAGCGCAACTTAGTATAACAACTAATAAAAAAATCTAAGTGTATTTGCCTAGACAAATTACGCCAATTAGCGTAGGTAAATAAAGCTTAACAAAGCCATTATGTTAAAGGATTTAATAATCGGCAGAGATTGGATATATGAAATACTATCCTCTACTTGAAGAGAACCTTACGGGAAGGATTGGGGAATATTGGATGGAGGATGGAGACGTTAAATACAATTACGCAGAGTTAAAAGATGTTTCTCCGTGTGGGTCTCTCTATACCAACTATGAACGGGTGATTACTGTCAAAACTTTAGTTAACCCCTCTCAGTCTTTTTTGAGGAGATTGAGAGTTCGTCAAAAAAAGGGATAAGTAGCAGTAAAACAGGATGGCACGCTCAGAACAGTTGCTGTCATCACTAAAATCTTTCTGATCAAGACAATATACTAGCTAAGCAAAATTGTTGTCTTCAGAGATTCAAACTACTGCACTGCTCTGTAAACCCTCACTTAAGGACAACAATCACCGTGAGCAGAAAAGTAATAATTTATTTTTCTGATGGAACAGTTTGCCGTGCTAGAGCAAGCTATAGTACGGTGACTGGGCATTACATCTTCTACCCTGGTAATTTTTGCCTGGTAGACCCTCCTAATTTTCAAAAACTCAAACAACTTTGTCGGCTTTGTCAGATTACAGGTGCTTATAAACCAGACTCAGGAAAAGTTGAGGTTTTTTTTTGCGATACCCAAAGTTTTTGGTATGTAGAGCCAACTGATTTAGTGCCAGCCCCATGTAGTGCCTCAAACAATTAGGCTGGTCAACGGAAGGATGAAAGATTTATACAGGTTTTCCGCTTGATATTTAGGGCTTGCTGCACAAACCAGAAACCCTGAACTATCAATACTTTGAGCGGCATTAACAGGTGTTCAGCTCCCAGGAAATCTGGTAAAATCTCACAAAACCCTTGTACCTCCATCCAGGGAAAATGTACCGAAAAGCGGACTCAAACCCCACCCCACCAGAAAACTTTGAACTGCCGTTTGAGGGAAAGTTATCACAAGATAATCGATGGGTAATCATGGCTCACCTGATACCCTGGGATGAATTTGAACAGGAATACGCCAAAAATTTTTCTGTTGATCTGGGGGCACCCGCGCTACCATTTCGGACGGCATTGGGTTCATTAATAATTAAAGAAAAATTAGGAATAAGTGATAGGGAAACGGTAGAACAGATAAAGGAAAACCCCT
>DALYIW010000331.1:0-2383 GCA_031970155.1 Coleofasciculaceae cyanobacterium CTOTU46601
AAGCAGGGGGAGCAGGGGGAGCAGGGGGAGCAGAGGGAGCAGAGGGAGCAGAGGGAGCAGGGAGAGCAGGGGGAGTAATTTCTTTTTTATCTTTCTCACCTTCCCCGCCTTGCCCAACTTTATTGGTTATGGTCAGTTGTGTTTTGGGTTCGACAATATAGAGAGTGAGCCAGTAGTGGCTACATGGCAAGCGCTCTGTTAAAGTAAGTCATTTTAACATCATGTTCATTCCTGCCAGTTCAGAATTTGTCGCTTTGTGTAAATCGCAGGTGGCAGTGTTAAATCAAGGTCTAGGAGCAGCTTTGAGCGCTGTGTATCTAACAGAAGAACTGGTAGAAGGGGCTCCAACCAAACTTATTCCTGTGGTGGTTTATCCTGAAGCAACGGAGTTTCGGGAAGAAGATAATACTGACCTGGTGTTGCCTGAAGAAATAGGAAAAATTGATACAATTCCTAAGTTACTGGGAGGAGGCTCAAGGCTACTGCCTCAGACATCGGACAACGACCCAGAGGAGGATTCAAGGTCACCAAACTGGACAGAAAGTGTTTTACGGCAGCAGTGCCAAGTTGTGTTGCCCCTGATACATGAAGGCGTTGTGATGGGGTTGTTGGTAACAATCCGCGACGATAGACCTTGGAATGAGAGAGAAAAGGCGACTATTGAACGAATTGCTCGAACGTTGGCGATCGCATATATCATGGATCAGCGTCGAGTTTGGGTTGAGCAGCAGTTAACTCAACAAGCGCATATACAAGCACAACAGCACGATCGCCTAGATGATGTCCTCCATCAATTTCGCAATCCTTTAACCGCTGTACGGACGTTTGGTAAGCTGCTGGTGAAGCGATTGCTGCCTGGGGATAAAAATAGGGAAGCCGCTTCTAGTATTGTGCGGGAAAGCGATCGCCTACAAGAATTGCTGCAAGAGTTTGACGCCTGCCTGGACATGAACCAAGGAAATATAGGGCCACTGACACTTCAAGCGGCTTCGGTTGCTGAACCTTTCCCACAACCGACTACTAACTCTCAACCCGAGTTAACCTCAGGGGGATTGCCTCTGTTACCTGGCAAAGCGCTGATTCTGGAATCGTTTTCGGTAGCTGCTGTTTTGGAGCCTCTCCTATTGTCCGCTATGGCGATCGCTCAAGAACGCAATCTGGAATTACAAGCACAAATCGCGACTGACTTACCACAAGTGCAAGGCAATATGAAGGCCTTACGCGAGGTGTTGAGCAATCTCATTGATAACGCACTGAAGTACACGCCATCGGGTGGAAAAGTTAATATCCGAGTCGGCGAAAAGCGACAAACAGCACAAGGGGAAATGATCGGGATTGCGATTAGTGACACAGGCCCTGGCATTCCGTCCCAAGACTTAGAACATCTTTTTGAGCGGCATTATCGCGGCGTCCAGGCAGCAACGGCGATTCCTGGTAGTGGTTTGGGGTTGGCGATCGCTAAAGAGCTAACTGAACAAATGCATGGTGAAATTGAAGTTTTTAGCCCAGCACAACCAGTCTTCGCTCAACAAAGTTTGGAACCCGCAATTGACAAGGCTCAAAGATTTTCGAGGATAGGAACCACTTTTATTGTGTGGTTACTGATTAGTGGCTAAGTATCTAAGTTGTTGTTGGTTGTTTGTTGTTTGTTGTTTGTTTTCAGATGAATAGTCGAACAAACAAACTGTTGTACTTGTCTTCCATCCCTCATCCCTCATCCCTCATCCCTCATCCCTCATCCTTCTTTTAAAGTACTTAACCCCCTAGTTTTGTAACTCCTGTGGTAGGATAAGCAAAGTAGTGAGACTAGCTTAATGTGTTAAGCAGCTCACTAACTTAAACTTAAAGTGTAAAAATTCAATGGTTGACGAGTTGCTCAGAATTTCTGCAATCTGAACAGCTGTAATCGGTAGTTACAGAAGGAGCATTCCAACTTCCTAAGCGTGGCATCTTAAGGGCACAAGATACTATCGCTATAGTTGGTAAATTTTTCAAGCGGGATGTACTCCTTACAGCAAAGATTTATAGGTGGGAGCAACTCGCCAAAAACTTCTTTCTAGTGAAAGGGAAAACTGCACAAAATCAGCAAGTTACAGTTGATTATGTGTGATTTCTCTATTCGGCTCGAACTGTTAAGGGAGAGAGTAACCTGAGATTCAAATCTGTGTTGGGTTCAATAGAAAGCAGTTCAACACTGTTTTTACCAATGAAGTTCTGGAGTAGGCTTAATACGACACCAGCACCACCTCCGATCAACAGTTCCTCAGTAGCGATCGCCTTATCACCAGTAACAGCTGAGATCGCAGCAGCAGCAGCAGTACCTAAGGCTGCATTCTTGACAAGATTCCCAACTTTAATACCCTTACGAACAGTTTCAGTTTTG
>DALYIW010000331.1:2422-9080 GCA_031970155.1 Coleofasciculaceae cyanobacterium CTOTU46601
CAATTTTCAGGGTTTTTGCTACAAATCGAGTACCAGCTTTGGTAGGACGCAGTTCACCAGTGACTTCACTTCCGGCAGGAATTAGCAATCTACCATCATCGCTTGTGACGTTAGCTGCTACTACCAGCGTCAGTGGTACTGTTTCGTCTTTTGTGACGAGAATTTTTGCTTTTTCGTACTTAACGGGGATAGTGGTTCGAGCCGGAATCGTTAAATTTGAACTGGCAAGCGCATTACCATTGACAATGTAAGCTGAGCTAATGGCTGGCGCATCTCCCTTGCTGACTAGTGCCTGATAGATGAAAGCCGCTACCTCTGCCCGAGTTGCATTCCGAATGGGGTTTAAGGTTTTGAGGTTGGGGTAGTTTACCACCATGCGCTTTTCTGTCGCTGCGGCGATTGGATCGCGAGCGAAGTTAGAAATTTCTGGGGCGTCGTTGTAGTAATTTAGAACAACTGCTGTCGCTCGGCTGGTAGAGTAATCTAGTCCATTAGCCAGCGAAACTAAGACTTGTTCACGAGGAATATTTTGTTCTGGTCTAAAGACATTACCGGGATAACCTGCCATAAAGCCAGTGGTGAAGGCGGACTGAATTGCAGAATATGCCCAGTAGTTTGATGCAACATCGACGAAGTTTTTGCTAGGGCGAACGGTTGGCTTATTAAACTCATTATTTGCTTTGCGTAGCATCGCTGCAAATTGCGATCGCGTTACAGGTGCATCGGGTCTGAAAGTGCCATCAGGAAACCCAGCGATGATATCCCGCCGCGCCAGTTCGGCGATAAAGTTTCTTGCCCAATAGTTTGATGAGACATCGGAAAACTGGGTTGCTTGAGCAGATACTGGGGCGGATGATATTAGCGGTGCTACAGCACCAGTGGTGATTCCGAGAGCTAATAATGCAGCAGTTCCTGCTTGCCAACGAGAGAAGTTAGACATGGAAGGCGTTCTCCAAAAACAGTAGTCTTGTTAAGTAAATAGACCTGAGGCGGCGTTAAATGTTCCTAAAACTTTCTAATATAAATTTTTGGTAAATTGAGCAGTAAAATTCCTAATTCTGCTGGTTTTTAGCAGAATCTTTATGAAGGGGCTAATTGTAACAGACGCCGATTTTGGTAAATTAGTTGCCTAAGAATAGAGGGAGTAGGGAGTAGGGAGTGGGGAGTGGGGTAAGAAAGGCTATTTTAATTAGGACTTACGCAGAACCTCTACATGTAGGGTGGGCAGTGCCCACCCTACTACTACTAGCAGTAGCGTTTAAATCAGCAATTTGCGTAAGTCCTGTTAATTTTCGGTGGCGGCTTGCTGTGCCATGACGCCTATTTCGACAATAAAAGTCAGGAGTTATACCAAGTTGCATTCAAAGAGGTAACTTTCTCTCCCCCTGCTCCCCCTGCTTGCCAAACTACTATGTTTGAACGCAACTTGGTATTAGAAGCCAGGAGAGGGTAATTTCTTTCCTTGAGCGTTACAGGACTTACGCAGAACCTCTACATGTAAGGTGGGCAGTGCCCACCCTACTACTAGCAGTAGTATTTAAATCAGCAATTTGCGTAAGTTCTGCCTTAGAAGGAAGAGCACAAAAACATCAAGGTGGCTGAAATTGAGCAAGAAATGAGCAGTTTTTAGTCTGGTAGGTGAGCAACTCCCTCTCTTAGACTAAGCACAACTTTTCAAGCTACTGATTATGAATACAACAAAACTCATAACGAGGTATTCCAGAACGGCAATTGGAGTAGGAGGATTGCTTCTGGGATTAGCTCTCATTGCTGGATTTAGTGCTATGAAGCTTAAGGCTTCAGATCATGATGACGGGGAGACCGAACTTAAGGGTCGAAATTTAAACTTGACAGACTTGTATGTGTTTCGGGAAAAAGATCAGAATCCTAGTGCTGCTGATGGGAATCTGATATTCATTATGAATACAAATCCGCGATCGGTCGCAAGGCAGCAGTATTACTTCAGCACTAACGCTCGCTACACCTTCAACATAAGTCGTGTTGCTGATAGAAACGCTACTCCCACGGGCAAACCTGATGTATCACTGCAATTTGAATTTGGTGCACCAAACGCCAATGGGCGGCAGAACGTTAAGTTAACCGCGACGTGGGACGGTACTCGGTGTATTGCTAATCAACCTCTTTACACTACCCCACTGAATACTAATCCCAATATTGGTCAAACGTCTTTGTGCGGCAATTCAACGGTGAATGTGTTTGCTGGACTACGGGAAGACCCTTTCTTCTTTGATGTTGAGCAATTCTTCCGGGTTCGTGCAGGTGCTATTGGCATAGGTCCTGCTGTTGGCTTCCGCGAACCGCGTAAGGCTATTGATTTTGCTAAAGGATACAACGTCAATGCGATCGCTGTTCGGATACCTAAGAACTTATTACAAGGTCGAACTTCCGCGCAGACTTTCGATGTCTGGCAGACCATTTCCTTTAAAGGAACAGACGGCAAGTTCACTCAAGTTGAGCGTCTTGCACGCCCAGCCATTAACGAAGGCTTAGTTGTCGCTAACGACAATCTCAACGCATTGAACAGCGTTGGCCCAGATTTTGAGGCAGCTGCCCTCGCGGGTCAACAACCTGCCGCCAGTCAAGCAGCACCAATTATCGCTGACGTGAAAAGGACGCTAAAGGGTCTTGGCAATAATGACGCCAGAGTAAATGCTTTGCTAGGTGCCTTTTTGCCGGATGTCATGAGGATTGACACAACGGTACCTAGTGGATATGGCACAACCTTGAATACAAAGGGAAGCCCTATCAGTGGTCGCAAACTTACGGATGATGTGATGGACACTACGCTCAGTGTATTAACGAATGGAGCGGTAACATCCGATAACGTTTCGTATGCTGGTAGACCTCTCAACCCAGCACAGGGTCATCAGCCGTTAGTTAGTTCCTTTCCTTACCTAGCTCCAGCTAATTAAATCGAGACTCCTGTGGAAATAGGGAGTTGGGAGTCGGGAGTCGGGAGTCGGGGAAGAAAGATTTTCATTTTTAGGATTTATGCATTTGAACGAAGAATCTAGGATGCCAGGGAATCGAGAATCAGGGAAAGCCTGATCAAATCCTGACTCCCTACTCCCTACTCCCTACTCCCTACTCCCCAGTCTCTACTACCGTGCGTAAGTCCTGAGTTGAAGGTTAGAAGGTTGGAAGTGGGATGAAATGTGCTAAATACGACGAACACACAGATAAGTCGGAAACTCGGAAACGTTTTTGGCTAGCATTCTTGGTTGCTCTGCCGATTATCAGTATTGTGCTATCTATTCCTGTTGGTCTGCGCTTGTTGAATGGAGAATCAGGACTTGATACCGCCTACCGCTATCGCTTTTCCCGCCCTGCACCAGGGAGTGTGACTCAGGCTTTAGGAAGGGAGATGACGTTCTATCAGGAACGCATTCGCCGAGCTCCGGAGGATGGACTGAATCGGGCAATTCTCGCTAGTACTTACCTCAAGATGGCTCGTGCTACTGGAGATGCTAGTTGGTATTTGCAAGCAGAGCAAGCTGCTCAACACTCACTAATCAAGTTACCTTTTCACAATGACGGTGCTGTTCTGGTGTTGGCGCGGGTGGCGCAAGCTAGACATGACTTTGCTGAAGCAATTCGCCTAGCTCAACAGGTATCTGGGAAAGAGGAGGCACTCTCAGTAATGGTGACAGCTAATCTGGCTAGGGGCAAGGTGCAAGAAGCTAGTGTTGCAGCTGATGCTCTGGTCAAGACTACCCCTACTGTAGGAGGACTGACCTTACGAGCTTTGGTAAAGATGGCTCAGGGAAAGGATGACGCTGCAATTCAAAACTTTCACCAGGCGCTGGCCGCTGAAGAACCGGAAGAAACAGGGAGTTCAATCTGGGCACGAACGTTACTGGGTCGCTTTTACTTTAAGCGGGGGCAACTAGAAAAAGTTCGCGAACTTTACCAAGAAGCCTTGCGCGTGCTGCCGCAGTATCCCCCAGCACTGTTAAATCTGGCAGAATTGGAAGTTCGGCTAGGAAATTATCAGGCGGCTGAGCGCCTTTACTCACAAGTCTTTCTTACTTCAGTGCGATCGCCTACTGTATACGATCACATCGTCATGCGGGGCATGGCTCGCGTCAAGGAGTTATCTGGGGACAAATCTAAAGCTCAAGAGTGGCTCAACAAAGCCGAAGCACGACTAAGACAAGACTTGACCGCTTTTGGCCATCGACGTGAGTTAGCGCGTCTGCTATTAGAGCGAGGTAATTCTAAGGATGTAGCGGAAGCTCTCACCTTGATGCAGGCGGAGGTGAGTGTTCGCCGTGATGCTGAGACACTTGACACTTTAGCCTTGGTACTATCTCGTTCAGGTCGCTGGCCTGAAGCAAGAGCCGCCATTCAGGAAGCACTCCGCTCTGGGATACGCGACCCTGGACTTTTCTATCGGGCAGGCGTAATCGAACAAGCGCTGGGAAATCAACCTCAATCCCTTGCTTTCTTTCAACTTGCCAAAGAAACTGACCCCACATTCAACGAACAAGCTCAACGGGCGTTGGGACTGGGAGTAGGACTGTTAGGGATGAACTGAAATTAGGCACAGGAATTAGAGTTTAGATAATTATGAGCAAAAAGTGGCGTAAATACAAGTTTCTACTCCTCTCATTTCTGGGTTCTGTGTTGCTTTCAATCGCCTTTGCAACCCCTGGACTCACGCATTGGGCTGACTTAGCGGTTGCCGACATCTTAGTAGGTAAGACAGAAACTCAAATAACATTGACATTTCCTACTGGTTTAGTAGCATCCGCAGACGATAATCGGGATGGTCAGCTCTCACCGGATGAAGTACGCATCCATCAAGTAGAGCTTCAGAACTTCCTCAGGGGTCGTATCCGCCTCACGGATGGAGAAAAACACAACGGTGACTTGACAGTCAAACCATCAGACATGTCTGCTCTCCCGTCGAATCTCAAGGCGACTGCTGGTACTCACAGCACTTTACTGTTGGTTTACACCTGGCCTAAAGCTGTTCAAGGGCTAAAGATCAATTACAACTTATTCCTGCCAGGAGTGCCTACTGCTCGCTGTCTGGCGACTATTTCGTACCCTGGACAAGTCCAAAATTTTATCTTCAGCCCTGAAAACCGTCAGCTTTCATTAATGCCAGGTTCGGCTTGGCTGGCAGCTGGGAGTTTGATGGCGATCGCAGGTTCTTTTGTTTGGGGTGCAATGCACGCGATGTCCCCTGGACATGGAAAAACGATAGTCGGTGCCTACTTGGCCGGGTCTCGTGCTACTGCTCAACACGCTCTATTCTTAGGACTGACAACGACCATTACCCATACTGCTGGTGTGTTTGCTTTGGGCTTGGTAACTCTATTTGCCTCCCACTACATAGTGCCAGAGCAGCTGTATCCTTGGCTGAGTTTCCTATCGGGTCTAATGGTGGTCAGTATTGGTCTAAACTTATTCATCAGCCGAATGAGTCGTTCTCGGTGGTTTCAGCGATCGCCTTTTAAACACAGCCACACTGGCAACCCTTCTCACGATCATCATCACCATCACGACCATGCCCATGACCATCCTCATCATCATCACGAGGATAGTCATGCTGACCACTCACACTTACATACCGATCATCACCACCATCACGACCATGCCCATGACCATCCTCTCCATCACCACCATCACCATGAGGATAGTCATGCTGACCACTCACACTTACATACCGATCATCACCACCATCATCATGAGGGTAGTCATGCTGGTCATTCACACTTACCTCCAGGCGCTGACGGTTCGCCCCTTACCTGGCGTAGTCTGCTTGTCTTAGGCATCTCTGGCGGTCTTGTGCCCTGTCCCTCAGCCTTGGTTTTGCTGCTGAGTACTATTGCTCTAGGGCGTGTTGGCTTTGGACTACTGCTGGTATTGGTATTTAGTTTAGGACTAGCGGCAACACTCACTGGCTTGGGATTGCTTCTCGTTGGTGCTCGACGACTCTTTGAGCGAGTGCCAACCCAAATTCGACTGGTAAGAATATTGCCTGCTGTGAGTGCGCTATTTGTCACACTACTCGGCTTAGGAATTACGACACAAGCTCTGATGCAAATCGGGCTGGTCAAACCCTGAGTTATACCAATTTTCTGTGACGAGTGCATATTACTTGTCCTCTTATCCATTAAATAAAGAATCGAGGATAACTCTATGCTGAGATATTGTTATTTCACTACTGCGCTCTCTACTGTCCTGATTTCATTGCTGCCTGAGGTGGGTTTGACGAATCCATTGTTGATAGGAAATCAATACCCCGTAGTGCAAATTTCCGAGCAAGATACACCTGTTTGCTATCTAAAAACCGAAGATGGTAGAATCTTAGACCTTGGGAAATTATGTAAAAAAACACCTCAAGATTCCAATATTAGTTCAAGCCCTCAAGATTCCAACACGAGTTCAAGTAGTAGTTTCGAGCCTGAAAAATGCTACTTCCTTGACGCTGCTGGCCGACCCTGCATAGCGACCCAAAACTAATAAGCTGCTGTTTCTTTAAAACAGCGTACTTGAGTTACTCGTTTTTTGTTGACGGTTGACGGTTGACTGCTAAAAGTATTTAACAAGGAGTCTCCTGAAGCAGTTGGGTTGATTTGATAGTTATCCACTGACCCAGTTTAGAGTCTCGATAGACTGGCACTTC
>DALYIW010000332.1:0-8873 GCA_031970155.1 Coleofasciculaceae cyanobacterium CTOTU46601
GAATTCGCTTGCTCAATGCTGGTTAGTGTATCTCATCTATTTGAGAAACGCTATATCTTCTTCTAGGCTTTTTCTGGCATTGGAGAGTTGAATCCTAAGCGATGGATGTGGCTTGCCATTTCTCCGTTTTATCGGGTCGTATTTATCTCTACCAAACTGTTTTGGAGGTATATCTTCTACGGCAATAATTTCTCCACCTAATTTGTAGTACCAAGGGTGTCCTGGCGTGTATCCATTGATTTTTGGCTCTATATCTGGAGTGTCTATTGTTTGGGCGATCTGCGCTACGCTATGAACTTGCAACGCTCTCGCATTTCCATGAGTCTCATCGAAGAGTGTCTGTTTGGGGGGTTCATTTTCTTTCCGTTCGTCAATTTCAAATTGGTCAAAGATTGTTAGTTGTCGTTCTTCCACTACTCACTAAGTTTTGATTTAGGTAAAACTCACGAAACGCGCTCGGTCTGTGCCGGAGAGCGGCGCAACGCTTGCACTATCACCCTCGAGCTGTGAAGTTGAATGGTTCGTTGATGATAGTTCATCGTTTTCGTTCCCCCAGTCCATCCACATTGAACGAGCGCTCAGGCTCATGCCATTAAGGTAAATGCTAATTTCTTGGCGTATGATTGAAAGCAGTTCCAACCCTTCAGCGAGCTTATTTAGAGCGTCCTTTTCCTGGCGAACAGACTTTCTACTTTTCAACGATACATACGCTCTGGCTTTTTTCCTGTTTGGGTTGTTAAGCTCTTGGATATATTTTCTGATCAACGGTTCAATTTGGTCTGGTTTCCCTAGACTTTGTTCCACCTCCAACAGAGCAGCTTGCGCGTTGATGACGAACTTCATGGAGACGCGATCGCCTGAACTGTTAAAGAATGCGCCTTTTGATTTATCAAATCTAATCTGGAAGTAGGCTCTAGTTTCTAGTTCAATTGTGTCAAGCAGCTTTATCCTCCTTTCAATTTGGTAGCTGTGTTCTCCAAGTTCACTCCAGTCCATCAGCTCTTCTGGCTGGTCTTCTGCCTCTAACTTGCTGATGTTAGTGTTGACGTTCATTTCTCACTTTTTCGCATGTTTAAATTCCCAATAAAATAAGGCACACAGGTAATAAATGTTTCCCCGGTGCCTTATTGATTGAAGCGATTTCGGGGTCTTGCGATATAGGTGATTACGACCATGATATAAACCGCGATCGCTCACCTTCTAAGTTTGTAGAATCTTCGTGGGTTGTATCTGTCGTTTCGGCTTCCCCCCAACGCATCCAGCTCGAACGTCCGTTGCCTTCTAGTTCTGCCGCCAAATCTAAGATTTGTTGGCGAGTTGAGGCAATTAGTTTTATACCTTCTGATAGCAAATCGAGGACTTGTTTTTGCTGTCTGATTTTTGTGCGATTTCCTAGTAGTTCGACAAGGTTCAGTTTCATCCCTGTAGGGACTTGAACTATCTTTAGATAATTTTCAGCCGCTTCAGCAAATTGGCTAGACTGAGGGTTCCTGATTGCTCTTTCTACATTAGATAGAGCGCTTCTGGCTTTTTCTATTGTTGCCGCCGATACTATGCCTAGACTGCTTTCAAAGCGTCCTTTTCCCTTGTTGAAATTGATCTGACTGCGGGGAAAAATTTGTCTTCCTATTGAATCGAGTCTTTCAATGGCTTGCTCGATTGTGGCGGCATTGCTTCCCAACACGTTCCAATCTAGCTTCTCTTCACCTTCATCTTCTATTGAAGCTTCGACGTAGCCTTTTTTGAACTTGTCCCTCATCAGCGAATTCAGCTTTGCCTCGGCTTCCCGCTGGGAGTTATTTGGATACGTGTGAGTTCCTGGTGTCTTTGCTCCAACTCTTCCGTATTCTGCATATAAATCCCAGTTGGGGAGCATCCAGCAGCACCAGTATTTGTTATTATTGTTCGCTCCGTTTACGTTGATTAATTTTACTGTTCTTAGGCTTTGGCTTTTGTCTACAGTTTGGCTTGCCATATCGTGTAAGAGTGCGAGTAATAGAGTAGAGAACAACAGGTAGAGACTAGAACGAGATTAGTCTCTACCTTTGAGTGGGAGTATGAGCAGGGGATGCTAGCTTATTTCGGTTTCCCCAAATTCACTGAAGTTTGAGAAGTTGACATTTCTTTCCCCGCTCCAAGATGAGATGCTAGTCCTTTCTGTGGCTGGGTCTGGTGCAGCAAACATGGCTCCTCCGGCTCTTGTCCAATCTCTTAGTTCTTTCAGCTCTGCGTTTCCTGCAAACTGCGGCTGTTTCGATCGCAGTTGGTTGAGTAGTTCTGCAACTGATACTTGTCCCGGTCGCCGTTGCCCGTAGGCAACCGCCGCACACTGGTTTGCAACTTTACCGATTTCGTCTCCGGTGTATCCATCGGATTCAGCCGCCAAGGTAGCGATTTCCTGGTCTGACAACTTGACTTTATATTTGCCCAACTGGACTTTCCAGATCTCATTTCTGGCATTTTTATTAGGTAAATCGACGTAGACCATCTGGAAGCGCCTCAATAATTCTGGTTTGAATCCCCACGGGCGGTTAGCTGTGGCGGCGACAAATACCTGTGATTTGGACTCGATTAGCCACCGGAGGAAATATCCCAACATTCGTGCGGAAGTTCCGCCATCTGATTCCGATGATGAGTTTCCTGCCATAGCTTTATCGAACTCGTCTGCCCAGAGTATGCACGGAGCCATAGCCTCTGCGGTCTTTAACGCCTCTTTGAGCTTTTGCTCCGATTCGCCCAACTTGCTGCCCATGAGCATCCCAAAGTCTAGGACAATGGTTGGCAGACCCCAGGTGCGTGCCAAGCATTTTACCGCCAGGGACTTTCCAGTTCCTCCTACCCCCAGGATCATCACGCCGCGAGGGAACGGCAGGTTCCACTCTTTCTGTGCCTGCGGTTCGAGCAACGGCGTAACACCAGCTACCCAGTTGCTAAAGAATGGCATTCCCTGAACTTCTACATCTGGTTCTTCGGCAAATTCGATGCCCCTGACTGCCAATTTTTCCTTCTTGATTCGGGTGATGACATCGGCAGTTTTGCCGTTGATTTGCCGTTGCTCGATGCCACACAGTTGAATCACGTCGTCTACTGCTTCTGGTGTCATGCCCAGGAGCGCCCGCACGATGCGATCGCTATCGTTGTCGCTGATTTCGACTTTGAAATCAACATTTTGAGCGGCTGCTGTTCTTTTGAGTTCGTTCAATCGCTGATTTAATATTTCCCGGCACTCTGCCTCGTTAGGCAGTGGGTTCACCATGTCTGCCACTAGGTCTTGGAACGCTGGTGGTGTTGCCAGGTTATCGTGCAGGATGATGATTTTATTGGGACTTGCCTTCACGTCGAACCACGTTTCGGTTGCCAGTCGCATCAGCACTGGGTTCGGTGACACTACGTTAAAGAACTGATACAAATCTTTGATGATAAACAGCGATGCTGCACCTGAAGACTTGCATTCAGCTCTGATATGTGCCAGCAGATCTTCTACTGGATGACCCTTGCTTTTGAAGTTTGCAGCCGGAACCCTTTCAATTCCTCGGAACTTTTTGTCTTTAAACTTGATTTCGGCGCGGGTCATTTTCTCGCCGCAATCCCAAATATACAAGTCCAGTTTCAAAGGAACTGCGATTTCCCTGGCAATTTGATTGATGATGCTACGCTCTGACCCTGTTGCCGAGCTGATTGCTACCGTGTTGATGGTGCTGTTGAAATATCTCTTTATTTTTGCTGTGTCTAGTGCCATGTTAGTAATGCAAGTTGTGAATCAAATTTTTGTAGTGTTGGCTTACCCCGCCTCTCTTTGACGGGGTAAGCGGCGATAATTGGCGCAGTTTCTTGCCCTATGTAGGGCTACCAATTTTTACTACAAACCGACATCTACGCTGGTAGATGTTTCAACATCTGGCTCGTAGAATTCTGGCTTCATTTCGGTATTGCTTTCTCCCATCTTCAGCAGTGCTTCAGTTGCTTTTAGGCAGCTAGAACCTGTAAAGTTCATAGCTTCAACCTTTATGCCTTCTCCGGGTTTGAGCGTGATTTTGATTTTTGCTGGTTCCGTCATGGTAAAAATAATGTGAATTTTGGTAATTTTTGACAGTGATTCTGAATATGGAGCATTGGACAGAAGACATTTTTTTGTGCTAGATTCAATGCTCCACGAGTATGAACTCAGAATTTGAGGGCGCTCTCGCTGAGAGTGCTGTTAGTACCAGGCTTCTACTAACTGTGCCTCGACTAACTGGGGTTTCTTTGTAAGTTCCATCGTGATTGTTCCGTCCTCAGCGACGACTTTTTCTCCGTACTCCCACTCCGTCTCTGGGTAGTTTTTGACGAGAGTTTCTTTAAACAAAACAATTGCGTCGTGTTCGAGCTGGACTGCGTTGTTGAAGTTCTGGAGTGAACCGAACGCTAGTCCTAACCTGTTGATGTTGTAGTCGTAGCTGTCAATTTGAAGCTCGTAGTGATCTTCGTTCCATAGATAGCCTACGTCTACCAGAGCGTTCGGACGCTGCGGAGTACCTAATACTTCGTGGCTAATGACGATAGAGCCGAAGCTTTCATCATCTTCGTCGTACTTGTTGACCAGTCTTCGCGGCTGATCCAATACTTCAATATTGATGAAAATTCCTTTCCGAGCTAGTGCCTGTTTCAGTCCTTCAACCAAGGCTTCTTTGTTGTTTAGCTTTGTTTTGATTGTTGCAAAATGCGACATGGTTTTTAAGGGTTTAAGGTAATGTTGAGAGATGTTGATGCACTCCTAAGTACATAACGCGATCGAGTCTTGCCCGGATGAAATTCCGGGCTTTTCAATCGCGGTGACTCAGAAGAACACAACCGGAATTTTTTGGCAACTTTCCTTAGTTTTCTCCTGGGTCTTGACTTTCTTCTTCCGGTTGTTCAAAGACGACCCAGTTAGAGCGATTTACGCCCTCTTCTTCACCGATTTCGATTAATTTCTGCTGTTCGCCAAGCAGTTTTCTGTAGATGTCGGACATCTGTTCTTCTAATTCACTGCTGGCATTTTGTGAAAGCTTTTTGCCGTCTTTTGGAGTTGTATTTAATATAGCATCTAGATGTCCCATCATTTGGGACAACGTTGGAGCAGATTCCTCTCCGGCAAACGACATTAGCATCTTTACTTTATCGAGATGCTTTTCGATTCTTCGCCGAAATTGAACGGGTTTCTTGCCTGGTTCCCACTCAGCTAAATCTTCCAGTAATTTAGCGGCTAATTGTTGTCCTCCAGCGATCGCAGAGCGAGTTAGATTTTCCTGTAAATCTTTGTCGTATCCCTCAATAAACTGTGTAATCTGGTTCAAGCATTCTGCCTGTTCTTCGTTCATTTGCTCATTTAGAGCTGGCACGATTACAGGTCGGGCAATGACGACTTGCAGGCAGTCCTCTAGTTCTGCAATATCTGGGAATCTTTTGAGGAGTTGTACCTTAGCTTCCTCTCTTTGTTCCTCGGTAATATCCCAGGTTTGGGCGCTGAGGAACTCATCGATTTTATATTCAAATTCGCTGAGTCCTTCATTGTATTGCTGCTTTAACTTGTTCCGCAGTTCGGGTGCTAGTTCGTCCCGGACATAAATCATTTTGGTCCAGACTAAGGGGGCTAGATCCAAGCTGCACACATATTCTCCATTGTCTGGCATCATCCACGATTGGATGTCTTCAATTTCGGCGCGAATTTGTGCGGCTGCATCGTCTAACGCCTCGAAGACGGATATTCCCCGTAGCCCAACTTTAGACTTGGTAATTTTCTCCAGGTCTGATTCCGGTTTTCCGTCCATTTGGTTGTCTGTATTTGGAAAAGCTTTTTTCTGTTCTCCTTTGAGAATCTGTTTCCACTTGGGAGCTGCTTTCTTGGATGCTCCCTTTAAGGAGATTTTGAACCGAATCGTCGTTTTGTTTAACGATTTTAAATCGCGCTTACGCACGATCGCATAGGCTTCATACCCTTCACGAACGGGATTTTCTTGCAGTCCGGCTGTCATATATTTAATGGAGAAAGAGTGATAATTTTATTCGGGGTTGTGAGAGCGCTAGCGATTTATTCGCATCACAACTTTCACTAGCGCTCTTCAACGTATATTTGGCAACGATTGAGCGTCAACGGGGGAATTGAGAGCGCGTTACTCCCAAGGATTTGACTTGAATGGATCGCCCATTACCGCATTCACGATCGCGCTGGCAATCATTACTAGATCTGCGGCTCTACGGCGTTTTATATCGTTGTAGTCTGGATGGTCTGACATGAGAGTAAAACACGTACTCCACCATTGCCTTTTTATGTGGGCTGTTTTCTATTTCCTCTCGGTCAGTCAGATTGTTTAAGCTTATTTTAAACGGAATGAATGGGGTTTGATTGAAAATTGCATCCCATACCATTTGTTCCGTGCAGCTTTGGTTTTTTTCGTTTTTTGGAGGAATGGACGGTTGTTTATTCATTTGTCAATATGAGAGCTTATTTTAGGCGCAGTTTTCTGCTAGTTCTAGAGACAATTGTTCGTACCGGGGCGTGTGGTTTATCAGCCACTTTAATTGCCACCCAATTCCTAATCCTGCTAGTGGGGTTGATACGACGTACAATCCCAGTTTTTCCAGCGGCTCCTTGACTCCTTTGTAGTAAGCCTTTCCCCCGATAATCGTGAATTGTGCGCCAACTGGTGCCAATTCTTTTAGCTGATTCACGACCATTGCTTGCCACTGCAATGTTTGGCTCTTGCCTCTATGTTTGGGGTCGCACTCGTAGGGTTCGAGTACTTGGTCGGGATGCACTAACCCGTGTCGGGCGCTTAGGAAATATACTTCTGCCCCTGTTGCCTTGGCATATCGGCAAGCCGTCCTAAACCATTGAGAGCAATAAAGCTCTTTAGCCGGTGATGCGCTTAAACGTTTCTTGGCAACGCACGCCACTAACACGATTCGCCTGCTCAATGTGGCTTGTCTGTGCGATCGCGTCAGGGCTTCTAGGTTATGAACAACACGACCCAGGTTGTTGGCTCGGTTGTTTGAGAGGCGCGGTTCGATGCCCATTTTAGAGAGCAGCCAACAAGGAGCGCAGGTACACGATGGGATTGTTATTCGATCCATGACGCTGTGGCAACGATGTCGCCTCAGTTGTCCTTCGATGGCTTCGAGAAAAACACCCTTAAATCCTTCTCGCAGATGAGTTGAGCCGTCGAAGCTGTTTATTCCCAGGTTGGCAAACTCTTTTACATAGGCTGGAGAACATAAGCCAAACACATGAATGTGGATTTCCGGTGGCAGAGCCTCTACTAGAGCTTTAACAATTGATAGAGTGTATTTCACAGAGCCAATTCCGACTAAGCCACCTAACCCGATTGCTTTATAACCCATCTCGATTAGTGACTGGGCTGAGCTGATTCGTTCTTCTGTCGTAACCCCATGAGCTACGGCGATTGCCGTCGTATTGAACCAGCCTTTGGTTAGCGGTAGGAAGTTCGCGGCATTTGTCCAGTTGAATTCCCGCCTGGACTCCAGCTCTTTACTAGACAGGGATTCCATTAAGAGGTGGTCTGGTGCTACTAGGTATCGCTCTCGACAGTGCTCCTTCAAGTAGCTGGAGTATTCTTGTACTGCCCATTGGGCTGTTACCCGTTGACCTCTTAGGGTGGGAATTTCTTCAAATCGATAGCTTCGCGCTCCGCAGTCTCCAAATACTGGGATACTTGGGTCTGGGAAGATAGCGTATCGATAGGCTAGTGAGAACAGGTATCCGTAGGGTTTTATGCCTTCGGAGGAGAAGAAGTTCCAAAAGCCTAGCTTGTTTAATCCCTCCTCACCGCCTCTAAAATAGTCTGTTTTCCCGAATGCGGCAAAGAACTTGATTGAGTTTGAAATCATGAAAGCTACTTCAGCCAAAATAGTTAACCGCCTTCACTTAACCGACGATTACTTGCCTGATGTTTTTTGACGTAATTTAAGTTGTTTCCTTGCTAAAATCCAGTCGGCTGGATTTTAGCAACGGTTTTCTCGGTTAGGTTTGAAGAATGATTGTTGAACTGTTGTGCAACAAGAGCCATTGCTTTTTAGGCACGACAATTCGATTCGGGAGAGATTAGCGCTAGCGATGAAGTTTAGTCCGCTCAACTCACGTCCTAAAATTTTGTGCTACGCCAAAACCAACGCATCCCTATAATAAGATATTGTCCTGCAATTTGCAAGACGCATCCTGCAATTTGCAAGACGCATCCTGCAATTTGCAAGACTGGAGCGTTCAATACTATGTCACAAGAGAGTATGTCAGAAGAGAAATCGTTGGGCATTCGGCTACCCTTGACCGAACTAGAGATTTTGGATGCCCACTGCCAGTTGCATAGCAGGACTAAAACCGAAGTTCTGCGTGAATTTATCCGTTCTTTAGATCCAAAATCGCACTCGGCGATTGAGGGCATCGATTGGCAGCAGGTTGCGCTGGCAAACTTGCAATTGTATTCTCGACTTGCCAGCGAGAAATTTTTCTTTGAGACGAACTTGACCCTTGAGCTTGATGGGTTAAAGCGACTTTTCCGGCTTTGGCTAGAGCGAGAAGATGTGCCATTAGACCAGAAGAAAGCGTTAATTCAGATGCTGGCTCAGTTGATTGAGACAGAGAACATCAGGATGCAATATCTCGAATCCACCTAAACTTCGATATCACTTTCTTATATTGCGCGTTTTTTGCAAGGCATTTGCCAGTAAGCTAGCCGCAGTCTCACGCGAATTTCACGCAATATGTCAAAAAACTGTTTCAATAAAAATCCTCCCGTTGGAAACGCCCGAACGGAAGGAGATTTTAAAGGGTGGAAAGCCTATTTATAGCGTTTCTCAAATAGATGAGATACACTAACCAGCATTGAGCAAGCGAATTC
>DALYIW010000333.1:0-8763 GCA_031970155.1 Coleofasciculaceae cyanobacterium CTOTU46601
AGGACATTTTTGTGTTGCCTGTTTCCTGTTCCCTGTTCCCTTGACAGCAAAATATAGTGTCCTAACCGATATACCCGTTGCTATTAGACGTGGGGCTTCTGCCCGATTTAGCTAAAGTATCGCTTCCTCTTGGTGAGTAATGATGGTGCAATCAGACATAGGATAGGCAACACAGGTCAGTACAAACCCAGCATTAATTTGGTCATCGTCTAGGAAGTTCTGATCGGACTGGTCAACCTCACCCGCCGTTAGAGAGCCAGTGCAGCTTGAGCAGGAACCTGCGCGACAGGAATAGGGTAAATCAAGCCCTTGCTCTTCAGCGGCATCGAGAATGTACTCATCGTCGGGAACTTCAATCGTGGTGTCTAACCCTTCAGCTTCGTTGATCAACCTTACCTTGTAAGTTGCCATTTAATGTTCCTTCAATTGCTTAACAGTCTATTATCAGCTTAGGTGAGTATATTTACTTAGTCAACTAATTTTTGAATAGTAAAAATCTATTGGGTTAATAACCAAAAATTTATGCCATCTGAAGCTGAACAGCCAACAGACAGTTGGCTAGAGGGGGTAGTTATTATACCAAATCTGGTTCTATTTTAAGGCAGTGGAGAAGTTGCAGGCTGATGAATTGGTATAGCGATCGCAAACTCCGTCCCCTCCCCAGGCTGAGAATTCACCTCAATCAGACCCCCATGTTTTTTGATAATCTGATAGCTAATCGAAAGCCCCAAACCAGTTCCTTGACCGACTGGCTTAGTTGTAAAGAAAGGGTCAAAAATTTTGTTTTTAATTTCGGGGTGAATTCCAAAACCATTATCTCGAATCCGAATTAAAACAAAGGGAGGAGGTAAATCAAGATTACTCCCTTCTTCCCCATCTACCACTTCAGTGCAGATAGTGATAATTTTCGGAGTTGGTTGTTCGAGTAGCGAGTCAATGGCATTGTTGAGGATGCTCATAAATACCTGATTAAGTTGAGCTGGATAGCACAAAAATGGAGGTATATCACCATACTCTTTAATAATGTTAATCTCTTTTCCGAGCCGATGATTTAGGATTAACAGCGTGTTATCGATGCCTTCATGCAGGTCAACCTTTTTCTTCTCAGCTTCATCCAGTCGCGAGAAGTTCCGTAGTGACAAGACTATCTTACGAATTCTCTCTGTTCCCATCTTTAGGGACTTTAGAACTTTAAACAGATCGCCCGATATAAATTCAAGGTCAATCTCTTCCTCTTTAGCTTTAATTTCAGGATTTGGATTAGGAGAGTGTTGCTGGTAAAGTTGCACTAAATTGAGCAAATCTTTCAGATAATCTTCTGTGTAACAGATGTTGCCGTAGATAAAGTTAACAGGATTATTGATTTCATGAGCAATACCAGCCACCATCTGACCGAGACTTGACATTTTTTCAGCTTGAATCAACTGACTTTGAGTAAGTTGGAGTTGCCGTAGAGCTTGCTTGAGAGAGGTGGCTTTTTCTCTAATTTGCGCTTCTGATTGCCTGAGTGCCTCTTCAGCTTGTTTGCGTTCTGTAATGTCGTGAATGATGGAGTAGAGAAGTAGTTGTTCCCGCAGAACCAGCGCACTGGAATAAACTACTACATCGCGAATTTCCCCAGAGGCGAGACGGTGACGAAACTCATATTCGCCGTGTCGTTGTCTCGCTGTCTGTGCCATTTTGGTAAAGACTTGATGGGTTGGTAGACTATTCAAGTCTGTAATCTTCATCCGCTTCAGTTGTTCGACTTCATAGCCGTAGAAACTTTTAGCCGCTGGGTTAGCATCCACAATTGCCCCCGACTCAGGATCGATTAATAGCTTGACGGCCTGGTTTGCCTCAAACATCTGGCGGTAACGTTGTTCGCTCTCCCGCAATGCCTCAAGAGCTTGTTTGCGATCGCTAATATCCCGCAAGATCACGGTCAATATTCTTTCGCCGGACAATTCAAGTTGGGAAATTGAGGCTTCGGCAGGGAACTCTGTTCCATCTTTGCGGCGACCAAAAATTTCACCACGCTGCCCCATCGTCCTTGCCCTCGTGTCGGACTTGGAAAATCCAGCCACATGCTGACGATGAGCGTGTGCAAAACGCAACGGCATCAGTAAGTCAAGGGGTTGCCCTAAAGCCTCTTGAACACTGTAGCCAAAAATTTTTTCTGCTCCTTGATTAAATAGGGTAATTTTTTGGTTTGAGTCTACCGAGATAATCGCATCCTCAGCAATATCAAGAATCCCAGCTAAACGGGCACGGGAAGCCTTGAGTGCTTTCTCAGCTTGCTTGCGAGGGCTAATGTCTCTGTTGATTTCAAGAACTTCAATCGGTCTACCACCGATATCTCGTTGCACTACCCAACGGCTGCTGACCACAATCTGTGTACCGTCGCGTTTCGTTTGAATCGATTCACCTTCCCAACTCCCTTTCTCAAATAGCTCAGCTTCTATCTCTGGCAACGGTTTGGAAAATTGGGTTTGTAGTAATGTATCAATTTCTTTTCCTAAAGCCTCTGCTTTGGAAAAGCCATACATGACTTCTGCGCCTCGATTCCAAAAAGTAATGGTGTCGTTCAAATCGAGAGTTACGATCGCATCGTGAGCTAACTCAAGTAGTTGTGCCTGGTCTTGTAGCTGCTTCTGAGTTCGCTGATGTTCCAGCAGTTCGGATTCTAGCTGAGCATTGGCATAAGTTAATTGCTGGGTACGCTCTAGGACTCTGGATGCTAGCTCATTCTTAGCTTTTTGCAGAGCAGTTTGGGCTAATATGCGATCGCTGATATCCACACAGGTGCCAAGCATCCGGACTGCCTGGCCCTTCTCGTTACAAAAACATTTCCCCTTCGCCTCAATCCAGTGAATGCTGCCATCGGGCCAAACAACTCGGACTTGATGATGGTAGTCCTGCTGTTCCAGCATGGCGCGGTTCAATGCCTGGGTAATGCCTTCTCTGTCTTCTGGGTGAACGCAACCGATAAACGTTTCATAGGTACCATCAAAGACGCCGACTTCTAGACCAAACAACTGTTCCATACCACTTGACCAAGTGCGGTGATTAGTCAGAAGGTTCCACTCCCAACTCCCCATGTTGGCTGCATCCAGCGCCAACCTCAGTCTCTCTTCACTCTGGCACAGGGCTTCCTCTGCCTGTTTTTGCTGGGTGATGTCCCGCGTGATACCGAGTACCTCAGTAATCTTGTTTTGCTCATCTCGGATGGGAACGACATGGGTATCAAGCCAGAGGTATTTCCCTTTGAGTCCAATAATTTCCAATTGAAGACTACCCGACTCACCTTGATAAGCGCGTTCCATTAAAGCCATCCACGACTCCCGATGTGGGGGCGTCACAATCTGACATGCCGCAGCCCCAAGCACTTGGCTTATGTCATCAGCTTCCAGCATTGCCAAACCCGCAGGATTCATTTCCACCAATTTGCCATCTGTGTCAATGACCTTCACACATTCCGGTTCAGCGTCGAGAATGGTTCGCAGGCGTTTTTCACATACCCGATATTGTTCTTTACTTTTGCGGAGTGCGGCCTCTACTTGCTGACGCTCAAGGATTTCACGTTCTAGTTTCTGGTTGACGATAGCCAGACTGGGAAAATCCAGTGCTTTGGGAAGCAATAACACTAACTGTACAGCGGTGTAGAGTGAAGTAGCAGCTGCGATCGCTTTGAAGAACCCAGATAACCAATATTGTGGATGCCACGTCCAAACCTCTAGTAGGTAAGTCGTGCCGCCAGCGATAAAGAAGGTGCTAAATAGCAGAAATATCCAGTTGAACGGCAATTCACCGCGCTTGCCGACAAAATAGGTCAGTGTGATGGAAATTGAATAATAGGCGAGGGCAATTATCGAGTCAGCTACGATATGTAGCCCCACCAATTCTGGCTTCCCAACATCGCAATAACCTTGGAGGATAAATTGTCCTGGATTAAAAAAAGAATTTATCAATTCTGGCATTAAGTTTTCTCAAGCTAAATGTGGATAATCCAAGATTTTTTATTTAGATACACCCACTTTAACTTCAATGATAATAATACTGTTGAGTAAATAAAATCAAAGAAAATTAATTAAACTTATATAAGATTATTGAATATAAACTGGATTTATTGAATTCATAAACTCCATCTTTTTTCTCAGCTCAAAATTTATGGATGGATGAGTCAGCCAGCCAGCAAGACTTTCTAATCAATTAATTAGCTTTTCGCCGGTCATATTTCAGCATTTACTGACTGATATAATTAGCTTCTTATCGCTTCACTACCAGTTTCCTCGGTGTTTTGATTTTTTTTCAATCAAGTTTAGTTAACTATTTACCACAGCTGAACTGCCTTGTAAAACAGTTCATAGAATCTTTAAAAAACCACTGTATTATGTAAAGTACGGAAGAAGAATGTGGCTATCAAGACTGTCTTGAAAGTCTGGAGTCAACCGATTTTAGATGCCAGGATTTACGATGCAAGGCTTGACCCCGACCACCCTTCGACTATCGCTCTAAGAAAGTCATTTGTCTTGAAGATATTGCTGGAAAAAGCGTGTGAGTTCGCGCCAAGAGTCTTCAGCTGCCAAGCGGTTGTATGAAGAACGCTCGTGGCAGAAAAAACCATGATCAGCATCAGGGTAAACCTTTAAGGTGTACTCTTTGCCAAGTTCCTTGAACCGAGACTCGATTTGTCTAATGCGATCGAGAGGAATGAATGGATCAGCACCTCCGAAGAACAAGTATACGGGTACTGTGATGTTAGTCACCTCATCAATCCACTGATCTAAAACCATACCGTAGAAGGGAGCCGCCGCCGCGATCTCGGCTGACAACTTGCAGGCGGTGAAAAAGCTTAGTCCGCCACCCAGGCAAAACCCAGTAACGCCGACTCTATCTGGGTACACATCAGGTTGTGACTTAACATAAGCCAACGTCGCCCGCAAATCCTCTTCCATAGGCTTACCGAAATTAAGGCGGTACATCATAGCCATTGCTTGCTCAACCTCGTCGTATCCAAACTTGTTGTTTGGCAACTCGCGATAGTACAGATCTGGCGTGAGAACCACGTAACCTTCGTTCGCAATCCGGGCTGCCACATCTCGGATGTGGGCGGTTAAACCAAATGCTTCCATCAAAAGGATGATCGCTGGTTTGTAGCCATCTTTAGCAGGTGTATACAAGAAGGCGGGCATCTGCCCGTCGGGGGTGGAAATCATCACCTCTGTCTGTTCGATTTGCATGTTGTCGTTTCTGTTTTACGATTGAGTATCTTTAAAGCTCCTGCACCCAACTTAAAGCAGAATGTCTTCACAAAAGCGCTGATCTAATTCACTAACAACTTGCGCTAATTCTTTTACCATTGGGCTTGATTCTGTATCGGGATACAGCATTAATACTGAGTGGTAAAACCACAAGGTTCCTTCCTTGCCTCCACGAAATACTGACCAAACATTCTCCCCTTGAAGTCGGTAATCTCTCAGGATTGTGCGTGCATTGTGCAACTTATCGGCTAACGCTACCCGACGCACAGAGGGTGAACCCTGACGCAGCTGTTCGAGATACCGCTCTTTTCGCTCTCGCCACGGGGGTTTAGGCTCAGTATCGCACTCGGTACAACCATCAACAATTGCTACCACCCGTTCTCCAAACAAATGAAGGATTTCTGCGCGTGTCGCTTGTCCGCCTTGGTCTTCTACGGCATCGTGTAATAGGGATGCGATCGCTTCATCCTCATCCCCCCCATCTTCCAACACCAGCGCCGCAACACTCAACAGATGAGAAACATAAGGCACACCAGTTACTTTACGAATTTGTTGAGCATGAAGGCGAGTTGCATATACTAAAGCCCGTTCAAATCGCTCTGTGAGTTTTGTCATTTGGAGAGTTTTGAGTGCTTAGGTGAATTAGTAAGTGAGCAAGTGCTTGAACCATCGGGCGCATCGAAACATCTTGTCCTCGCTCCAAGTAATGGATGCTGCCCTGAAGAATTGGTACTGTGAATTGAATGCGATCTGCTGAAAGCAGCAGCGCTGGGCTACGCCTCGCTTCGCTAACGCTATCGCTAACTCCGTGATAATCGCTATAAATAACAGCAATAATCTTCAGATTCAGTTGAGAGCAAAACTGTTCCCATGCCGGAACTTTGTTCATATCCCCAGCCAAAATTACCGCATGAGTAGCATGAGACATAATTAACTCATTCTTCTCATCGATCTTCCCGCCCACATCGACAATAGTCAGAGATTCACTAGCATCTCTTACCCACCTTGCCCTCACAGCTGCAAACTCTAGTGTGAATTTAGCTTTATAAGCCGCCTTTAACTGTCGAGCCAACTCAGGATTGTGCCGTACCGCCTCAGAATACCAAGAGCCTTCACCATCCGGACAAGCAGTAAGTATAAGGGGATAAGGCGCTCCTGGGATGCGGCGTATGGCTTGCTTTAAGCCCTCTCTTAGGCAAGACTTCCCAGAGTGAGGAGGGCCGCAAAGCACAACTTTCATCACATGAGGGCCTCTGCAAAACCTCAATCTATCAAATCGCCAAGCTTGTAGGTTGGGTTATGGGTGATGGCGATAACGTATTTCCCTAACTTGGGGTCAAAAATGCCAACGGCTCCATAAATATGACAGACTTTGTGTGCCAGTACACAAGCGACAGGTAAGGAAGCTGGCCCATTAATTTTGAGTAGTGGCCCGCCCGCTAGTTGTCCCAACTTGCTCATTTGCTCCAGACGCGCTGTTGCATCGCGGACAATCTGGTCATTTTGGGCAGGTTCTCCAAATCCAATTTTCAAGACATCGCCTTCTAGCTCAATGTTATAAGTAGTCATTAACCCTTGCTCCTGAGTGAATAGCTCTATCTTACAAAGCGCTGGAAATTGCTAGTTCCAATTAGCTTTACCCTAAAGCTGTAGGGGCACAACATGTCGTGCCCTTACCCTGCAAAGATACAGCGAAATGGTATGAGTCTATATGTCTGAGCAATTCTTTCGCGATCCGCCTAGTGTAGAACTACTGCAATGGTTAGCACGGGGTTCTCTTAAGCAAAATTTAGCTAGAGCAGTGCGTTTGTGGGTATGGTTGCGATCGCTTTATGGAGACGAGACTGAGAGACTCAATCTTTTAGACTCCTTCACCTACGCCCAGTGGCGCGATGCTTTTTTTAGCCTCACTCATCCGAAAGGAGAAGAAGTTCCTCGTCACAATGACTTTCACTGTTCCTGTAATAAGAGTGTTGCCCAATGGCTGTTTAATGCAAGGACGAATATAGAAGAACCAGAGTGGCGACGACAAATTGAGCAACACGCTGGCATTGAAGAAAAGGTGCTTTCTGAATGGTTACAAAAACCGCTATTTTCCTTGACAAGACGGATGCTTTGTGGTGACTTGCAAGCTCTAGTGCAACTTCAATGGCTGGAATACCATCATCGACAATATCATCGAGTGAAACTATGTCCAGCGCGACCTACTGGCAGTCATGAAAATTTTCAGGACGCTAAACTGAGGGCTGATGAGCTAAATTTTTTACCTCCAGATTTAGCTGCGATCGCACATATTCTTTCTCAAGAAATCAACGGTATTCAGCGCTTCTTTTTGCACGTTGAATATGTCATCCCGAAGGAGACTATAGATAAAGTAGACAATTTTCAGGAGCAACTAAGACAGCTTTGGGCGCTTTCGTGTGTCCCACCAGTGTTACTCATTTACCGCAGCGCCAAACTTGACCGAGATATTGAATGTATCGTTTACCCAGTCTGCATTTACTATATGCAACGGGCAACATACTTGTGTGCCTTCGGTCAAAATCCTCAAGGTGAAATGAACTGGCGAAACTACCGCCTTGATCGGATACAGAAACTCATCCCTTTAAGTTGGACAGATGCCCAAATTCCGCAACCGTTGGTGCAACTGTATCAACGTCAAAATCTGCCTCAACCCGACTATATTCAAGAGGAAATGGCAAAAGCGTGGGGATTTGACTTCTATCAAAACGCTTCTGTGATGTTACTAAGATTTGACCGCATCCATGATCAGAGGTACATTCAGGGGACGGTACGCCACGAGACTTTTAAACGGGTGAGTTATAGAGAGGCTAAAAGTCTAATCAAGAAGCTAACTCATCCAACACAACAGAAGATTTTACTGGAGATTTTAGGCGATCGCTCTTCCCAGGATGCCTACTATACCGCGATTTATCGAGAAGATGACCCAAATATTTTAATGCGCCTTCAGGCTTGGCGTCCCTTTGTGGAGGTTATTTTGCCGTGGAAGTTGCGGCAACGAATGGCTGCTGATGTTGCAAAGGAGTGGCAACTCTACCATTGAATTTCCAAGTTGTGGAAGAGGGCGTTTCCAGGGGGGGAGTAGAGTAGGAAGAACAACAGTAGGCATTTAGTGGAAATGATGTTCAGTGTTTTCACCGAGGTTAAAACCCAGCATCTGTACAACGGTATATAGAAAACCTGCATCTACCGCTCATTCAAGGTAACGGAGTTATGACAAATACCCAAAGTTCTATTAGGAGTGCGCTCGCGCCGCTTTCCGTAGGAATCGCCTGGTGTCTCGCCTGGGGCGACAAGCGCCAACCTCAGTTTGATTTGAGTGTGTTGCAACAAATGCGACAAGCTTTGAAGGATGGAACAGCGGTTCCAGAGAAAGTGCGATACCTCGTTGAGCAAGTGCAACAACTACAAGCTATTGATAAAAATTACTTTCCACCAACTCTTGATGACTTAAAGAATGAGTATCCTGACTTATGGAATCAAGAAACTAAAATCGGCT
>DALYIW010000334.1:0-8717 GCA_031970155.1 Coleofasciculaceae cyanobacterium CTOTU46601
AATTTAATTAGGTCGAAGAAAAGAAATCTTCGATATTTAAAGCACCATGATTTATTTATGGAGCTATTAGCGCATTCATCCTTCATCCTTAAGAGTGACGTGTCGGAGTTTAAACAGGAACTGTTGTCTTGACTTGGGCGACAAAGTTAGACAAGATTTGCAGTCCTGTAGTGGAAGATTTTTCAGGGTGGAACTGAACGGCCATGACGTTATCGTAAGCGATCGCAGCGGTTACGATTTGGCTACCGTGAGTGACAGTTGCTGCCCGTAACTGGGGGTTTATGGGGTCAACATAGTAAGAATGGACAAAATAAACTTGGGGGTTGCTGGGTAAATCCTGCCAAAGCGGAGAATTGGGTTGAGTAAATTCCAGCTGGTTCCAGCCCATGTGGGGAATAGTAATTCCTGGTTCTGGGCGAAATCTGCGTACTCTACCAGCAACAATTCCCAATCCTGGTTCAGTGCCTTCTTCACTACCTTCAAACAAAATTTGCAACCCTAGGCAAATTCCTAAGAAGGGCTTGCCGCTGGTGATGGCTTGTTTAATGGGTTCCTCAAGTCCGCGCGATCGCAAATGTTGCACAGCTGGATCAAACGCTCCCACTCCCGGTAGGACTACAGCATCTGCTTGCTCTATATCTACTGGTAAATCAGTAACTTTAGTTGTCGCTCCGGCTTTCTCTAGACCTTTGCAGGCTGAGTGCAGGTTCCCCATGTCGTAGTCTACAACGGCAATCACTGGCATTAACCTGCTCCTCCTTAGATTGTGTCAATCAAGCCATCTCCATTATTGTATGTCGCTGCCTATTTTAGGCTTACTTAGTTAGTCGGTGCCCACCAAATACTGCAAAGCTAAAATTCTTGTACCAGCAATCTACGTCTTGGAAACCTGCTGCTTCTAGCCACCCCAGTTGAGTGTCAAGGGGTGCCATGCGATCGTATTCCATACGTTTTTTAGCAGCGTTTAGATCCTCGTGTGAGATACCTAAAGCACAAACGGAGTCGAGCCAGTGTTGTCGATAGAGTTTCTCTAGAATAGGGGTTTTGCCTTTGACCTGATCCGCGTTGACGAACATTCCCCCAGGATTCAGGGTGTCGTAAATCCGTTGGTAAAGACGTTGTTTGTCAGGATCGGACAGATGGTGAATTGATAAGCCAGAGATAACAAAGTCATACGACCCTTCCCAATCAGTCTGAGTGTAGTCACCAATCATGATTCTGGGAAACTTACCCATCCTGTTAAATCGAGACTTAGCCTTCTCTAACATCTCAATGGCTAAGTCTAGCAGAGTGAATTCTGCGTTCGGAAAGACTGCCTGAACCATGCCTGAATAAAGTCCTGTACCTGAGCCTAAATCTAAAATTTTTAGGGGTGCAGTGCGTAGAGCTTTATCTTTGCTCGAGGCATCGTTTTGGATGACTTCAACCGCTGTTTTGTAAAAGTCATCAAAACAGGGAATCAGGATTCTACGTAGCTTGTCATAATCGGCTGCGCTAGCATTAAAAGCTTGCTGAATATTCATTTTCTTGCTCGTTGATGTTCAAAGCTATTTTAGTAGCAGGACTTATGCATGGACACCACATAGAGTAGGGGTGAACGGCCGTTCACCCCTACAAATGGCGGTTCAACCGGGAATTTGCGTAAGTCCTGAGTAGGTAAAAAGTAATACCAATTCTGCTTTTATAGCTTTCTTTTTCTTTTATCGTCGTAAAGACGTTTCGGTAGAAGGTCTTTAGTCTTGTTGTGCGGTGTTATAGTCAGGAGTTTTTTACTAGGATTGTCAACTATCACTTTTCGAGTCTGTATGATTCAGGGTTTTTGGTTGCGTTAGTGGCAATGTAACCGTTGTTGTTGTACCGACTTCTACTTCACTAGCGATCGCAATGCTGCCACCGTGTAATTCAACACACTTTTTGACAACCACAAGCCCTAATCCGGTACCTGGAATCTTGCGAACATTCTTACCGCGATGAAATGGCTCAAATAATCGTTTTTGATCGGCACTTGAAATCCCAATGCCATAATCCTGAATTTGGAATATAGCATTATTTTGTTCGCACTTTAAAATAAATTCAACAATACTTTCTTGAGGAGAATACTTAATCGCATTTGATAGCAAATTGCCGATAATAGAGCGGAGTAACTTTTCATCTAAGTAAGCATTATCACATTGATTTTGATAAACAAAATTGATAGTATGCTGAGTTCCTGTACTCAGTTGTATTTCTTCAATTAAATTCCGGCAAAATTTTTCTAAATCGAGTGTCCTGGGATTAAATTCTAGTTTTCCGGTTTCAGCTCGATTGATGGTCAAAATATCATCCAGAAGTTGGATCATATGTTTAACGGAGGATTGAATCCGCTGGAGATTTCTGACCCTTTTGTTCTCTTCCATCCAGCCATTGCCAGAATTCTCTAAGATTTGGGCAGAAGCTAAAATGGTGCTGAGCGGAGTACGAAATTCGTGAGATGCCATTGAGAAAAAGCGAACTTTGAGGGCGCTAAGTTCTTTCTCTCGTTCTAGCGCTAAACGAACTTCATCTAGCCGTTTGCGTTCTGTGATATCGCGGGAATTAACAACAATTCTGGTTGTTTGTGCATTGTCAATAAATTTCTGACTAATGGCTTCAAAAATACGCCAAGAGCCATCGTGATGACGGCGACGAAATTCTATAAATAGAGCCGAATCTGGATGAGAGATGGCGTTAGTAAAAGTTTGGTGGGTATTAGTAACATCATCTGGGTGAATGTCATCGAACCAATTTTTTCCGCTTAAGTCTGCCGACTGATAGCCTAAAACTTTTTCAACCGATGGACTTTCGTACTGTACTGTTCCATCAGCTTCCAGAATCGTGACAATATCTAAAGCATTTTCAATTAGCGATCGGAATCGCTGTTCACTGTGACGCAGAGCCTGTTCTGCTTGTTTACGTTCGGTGATGTCGCGCTGTACAGCTATCCAGTGTGTGAACCAGCCATCTTTATTTGCAACTGGCACAATGCTAAGTTCAATCCAGAAATCAGAGCCGTCTTTGCGATAGTTGATGAGCTCAACAGTGACTGGTTCCCAACGAGACAGCGCCGCCCTAATTTTATTGAGTTCAACACGATCGGTTTTTGAGCCTTGAAGGATGCGAGGTGTTTTACATAAGACTTCTTCCAGGCTGTAGCCAGTCATGCGAGTAAATGCTTCATTGGCGTAAAGAATGCGCGGCCCAGGTTCGTCAATGGGTTCAATTTCTGTAATTAGTACGGCATCTTTAGTGTTGACGACTACAGATTGCAGTAGCCGTACCTGCTCCTCTTGACGCTTTTGTTCGGTGATGTCGGCAACGACTGCTACTAAACCGTTAATGTTGCCCTCGCGATCGCGTAATGGGGCAGCAGAGAAGCTGATATCGATAGGTGAACCGTCTTTTTTCTGTCTGCGCGACTCGACACTAGGAAGAGTCGTCCCTTGTAGAACAGTCTCCAAAAGCCCGTTGTATTCTTCTAGTTTGTCTTCCGGTACTGTAGGATTTGGCTGGTCAAGCACTTCTTCCTCAGTCCAGCCAAAAATGCGTTCTGCGGCTTGATTCCAAAGCTTGACTTTGCCATCGAGGTCAAGGGTAAAAATGGCGCGAGGGGAGGCAGCAATTAAGGCTTGCAGAGTTTGATTGATGTGACGCAGGGCGGCTTCAGTCTGCTGACGCACAATAATCTCTGCCCTTAGAGAGTTGTTGGCTTGGGCTAATTGCTCTGTACGCTGTTGTACTCGAATTTCCAGTTCAGCATTGAGTTGTTGCAACTGTTCGTAGAGTTCTGATTGCTGGATGGCGATCGCTACCTGCGTTGCCAACTGCTTCATCAACTCAATTTCCTGAGGTTGCCATTGCCGAGGTTCACTACATTGATGAGCAATCAACAGTCCCCAGAGGTTTTCGCCTTGAAGGATGGGCACCACTAATTTTGCCCTCACGCCAAACTGTTTCAAGAAGTCTGCTAGGCAAGGTTCGATATCAGTTTGTTCTAAGTCAGTAATAGCGAGAGTTTTTCCGAGGGAGTAGGCCTGATGATATTCTCTCGGAAAGACTTCTTCCGGAAAGGATTGGCCTAAAATCATCGGCCAGTCAGGCAGTACGGTTTCAGTGATTGCGCTGCCTGTACCATCTTCCCAGAGTTGATAGATGAGTACGCGATCGCAAGAAAGAAAGTGTCTAACCTCAGCTACAGTCGTTACCAGTACTTCATCCAGGTTCAAGGACTGGCGGATATGATGAGCAATCTGCGTTACCAATCGCTCTCGTTCAGTCTGTTGCCGCAGCACAACTTCTGCTTGTAGACGTTTAGTAACTTCCCGATTGAGCAGATAGTAAACACTAAAGAGAATAACAACGTTCAATCCAATCCCAATAGAGACTGGGCTAAAAATATTAATGATAAACAAAATAAATCTAAAAGGCTTTACAGAGTAATAAACTTATGGTATTTCAAGATTACAATGATTCACACCTAGTTGCTGTTCAAAGAGGAACTTGGGAAATAAGGGCATCCATCAGGACAGGCAAGATGCTTGCCCCAGAAGAACTAGAGCAAAAATCAACAACCTCGTCAGATACATGACAACTTAGCTGTCGGTTATTTGTATTTTTTTACAAACAACAAACAACCAACAACAAACAACCAAAAGCTCTTAACTCTCTAAAGCTGTTTTAATCCGAAGCTGTACAACGTTATCTAATTCTTGAGTTAACGCTTGTTGTAATGCAACCAAAGCCTCAGCCGTGGCAATTTCTTGTAACGAGACTACAGCAGCATAACGGAGTGCCCAATCTGCGGCATTGAACAGCGCCCAAGTCAGTCTCTCTACAGCCCGGTACCTCGTCTGCGAGTCACTTGTCCTGCCGATTTTTCCTAGACCCCGTGCGGCCACTCGCCGGACATTGCCTTGACAGTGATTGGCGACTTCCACGCCAACTACTTCAATTAACAAATCCAGGGCACGAGCATCGCCAATCCGGGCTAAAGCTTGAACGATAAAAGCCTGCATCCCATGATCTTTACTAGCTTGGAAGGCTGTAATTAAGGGTTCTACCGTATTTGGCGCGAGTTGCACCAACGCTTCCACTACGGCTGCCAATACAACAGGGTTGTGATGGTGGAAGATTTGTATTAAAGGAGCGATCGCCTCGTTAGTTCTCCTGGCAGCTAAAGCCTGAATCACGGTCACTGTTTCTGTTGGGGTGACCGCCTTGTGCAATTGATTGATTAACTCTGTCGTGTCCAGGTTGCTAAAACTATCCGTATCGTTACTTTGAAAAGTATGCATCTTTAAAGTATTTTTGAATTTTAAATTTTTAGCCGTCTGAGCATCTCAATTACAGCTGAATTAACAATTCATCAATGGCCTGAAGTAATACCTGAGACTTTTCTTGTTTGCTGGTCTCCTCAATACCTTCTTCTTGGATCACCGCTTCCAAGATGCGCTTTAAGTTCAACAGCTTCAGACTATTAGCCACCTTAGCTCCCATAATGGCTTGGGCTGCCTGAAGATGCCCGATCGCACCCAGGTCAAATGCCGCAGACCAACGCAAATACATATTCTCGTGGCTAAGATTTTGGACAATCCGCTCAATGTATTGAGGCTCTTGGGTTGCAAGATAAAAATATCGTGCCGCCGCACATTGAACCCGCTCAGAACCATGCCGGAGAAAAGGCTCAATCAGTGGACGAGCTTCCCAAACTTTCAACGTACCTAAAGCTTCTATCAGGACTTCATAGGGTTGCTCCAAGTCCGATTGTAGGAGTTTAAGCAAAGTGGGAACTGCTCTAGTATCACCAATGGCAGCAATGGCTTGTACTAAGGCTTCTCGTAGGCGCAGATCTTCTGTACAAGTCAATGCCTGCAGTAATGCGGGCACAGCTTGAGGATTTTTTAACTGACCCAGTGCCCTAGCGGCTTGACGCCGTAAGGGATACCCTCCTAATGCAGTACGGTAGTGTTCATCTCGGAGAGCTTCGCACAGGACACTACAGGCTTCCTGTACCTGGTTTTTCCCTAGCCACCAAGCAGCGTAATAGCGGATTTGATCGTCATCTTCTGCCAAAGCGGCGATCGCAGATTCAGCAGAAAGGATTGGTTCGGACGAGGGAGCTACACTGGTCATAGCAAACATAATTAGTTGTTTGTTATTAGTTGTTAGTTAAAAAATACAGACAACCAATAATCAAGCAAGTGATTTTAGGAGTCATTTGTTATTGGTTGAATGTTTAAAAAACACAAACAACAAACAACCAACAACAAACAACAATTTAAGTTGGCAAAACGCTAACTATCTTGCCGCCCCGCTTGTGAATTTCCTGGAACTTACTAGAAAGTTGCTCATAAGGCACCGTGTACACCTGCTTACTACGGCGCACTGCCACTTTAGTACCAACTCCTCCTACAATAGCTTCCACTAGATACAACCGACTATCTCCCCGTGGGGATGAACTGCGTAAGGTTCCTGCGGCGGCTAAAGTCCCCAATCTTCTGCCTGGTGAAGAGGGTGGAATAATTGAGTTCGGTAAATTCATTGACAGTTGCGTCCGCAGTCGAGAGTCTCTGCTTCCCGACTGGGCATTATCACTATTGCCATGACCTCGATAAACCGAGAACAAGCGGTTAAACCCAACCGTCTTCATTCCTGGCACTGACCGAAATCCCCGGTAGTAGGGAACTACATCATTACCAAAAGCACTCTCGTATTCCTGGCTGTAGATGTAAGAATCGATCTCAGCGTCGTAGCCCTTAGAGGCATAAAGGTCTACATGATAGGCAATCTCTGATTGGTCGTAAGGAGCGCGACCCAGTAAATGCTTATAGTTCAACTCGATAAAGCGAACCTGAGATTTATTGTAAAAAAAGCGCTCCTTGTAAAATTCAGATTTAGCTAAAATCTCAACAAATTGCCTTACGGTAATCTTGCCATTGCGTAACAAAGCTTCGGCACTGGTAAATACTCCACTGGTATAAACCCGTTCCCGCCCAAATACATGTTCGTAGGCAGCCCGGAACAGCTTTTGCAAATCATCCTCTGTCCAGCTGCGGCGAAGTTCAACTTTGTTGCCTACGGTTGCACTAATGCCTAAGCGCTCATCAGTTAAAAGACTCATATTTTAGCTTCCACTAAAAAAAATTGTTTTTTGTCAATAGTAAGGTTGAAGGTTAGAAGCTTAGCAGGTTGAAGATTAGAAGATAAAATTAAACCTTCTAACATTCCAACTTTCTAACCTTCTAACCTTCCAACTGTTCTAACTAATGACTAACTAGCTCAACGCATTAATGGCGTAATTGAGATAGATGTTAGCTTCACCTGCTACATCTCCAGAAAGTCCATGATTGTCACGGACAAACTCTAGGGCAGCAACATACCAGCTGGGAGATAGACCTAAAGCAGCGTTAAACTCGTTCAAGCCTGCCACTACATATTCATCGAGGGGACCTGTACCGCCCACTACACAGCAGTAGCTAATGGTACGCAGGTAGTGGTCGATATCCCGCACACACTTGTTTTTGCCTTCTTGAGTCGAGGCATATTGAGGCCCTTCCATCTGAGTGGTGTAAGGGAATTTTTTGTAGACGTGATTAGCAGCCGCTTCAGCCCATTTCTTTCCATTAGAAGAAAAGGCTTTGGCAGCTTCTAAACCAGCCTTGGCGCGGTTGAAGCGACCAAACAGTGCTTGTACTTCGGTATTGCTTACATATGCACCGCGAGAATCGGCTGCTGAAATTGCCTCAGTAATGGGGGTTTTCATGATGCTTTTTATCTCCTAAACAGGTTGTGAAATTTGCTTTTTCTAAGGGCTAGCACAATGGGTTTTTTAAGGTTTAAATGCAGCCCTGATGATGGGTTAGGACTGATTAGGCTACAGCAGAAGCTGCGCGATCAAAGTAGCTAGCTACTTCAGACATCAAGTTGCTGCAATCTCCCTTGGTAATTCCGTTGGGGTCATTGGCGATCGCGATCGCGGCATCTTTCATCTTTTGAACGCCAGAAGCAACCGTAGCACCAGGAGTACCTAAAGCTTGGTAAGTTTCACGCAGACCATTCAGGCAACGATCATCCATCACACTGGCATCACCTGCCAACACTGAGTAGGTGACATAACGCAAAATAAAGCCTAAGTCGCGAATGCAAGCCGCTTGATTACGATGGTGGAAGCAAGCCCCGCCTGGCCCAAACACTTGAGGCTGTTCAGCAACTAAAGCCCGATAAGCATTAGCCGTAATACTAGGAGCATTGCTGTTGAGTCGGTTAACGATATCTAAACGTTTGTTGCTGTCAGCAACCATTGCTGACAACCCATTAATTTCATCATCGCTGAGATAAGCACCCTTTCTGTCTGCTTGGTCAACGAGTCTAGAAAAAGCGTCAAGCATTTTGTAAATCTCCCCTAAAATACTTAGGTTTTAAATCGGTTGAGGCGGTTACCAACTTGCCTCGAAATGAAAGTTACACCCCAAAAGTAAAATTATTGGTAAGTAATTTGTAAAGAAATCGGAAAGAAATGAGAAATTGCAGCAAATGTTACAATTCGCAATCGATTTTTGAGTTACGTCCTTCATTATTGCAATTTTTCTTAACATCATAAGTTGATAAAACTTATTGCTGAGAGAACCAGTAGGCACAAATTTCTCCCTTACTTCCCCTGCTCCCCCTGCTCCCCCTGCTCCCCCTTGTCCCCTTACTTCCCC
>DALYIW010000335.1:0-8696 GCA_031970155.1 Coleofasciculaceae cyanobacterium CTOTU46601
AATGGACTTGAGCTATGAGCCGTGGAATTGATTCCACGGCGGGTGAGTGGATTGGCGCAAGAACTCAATTTCGATTTCAACTGACATTTGGCATCAGTGGCGTTATCCGCCAGGGAATTAATTCCCTGGCTCATAGCTAAAGTCCTCTCAAGAGGACTACTAGCTGATAAGTCTTGTTGAGTTTGAGTCCATTTCAATGGACTTGAGCTATGAGCCGTGGAATTGATTCCACGGCGGAAGTCGCTACTGACTGAGACGGGTGCAAGAAGCTCTGAGTCTTCCGAACCCGCTTCAGTAACGTTACCGCTCTTCTCAGTCACAGGCGTATCATCAACGGTTTGCGCTTGACTCGGCGCTATCATCAGGCAACTGGTTAGCGCTAATAAACCCAGTTGCCAGAAGGAATGACTTCTATTGAGGTGACTTGGAAACAGCATTACAAGTAGATGAAGGGGTCAGCACCGGATGGTTGGGAGTAACGGTAGGAGATTGAGCGGTGAAAATGATATCGCCATTTTCTCCGTACACCCAGCCTTGAGCTTCGACAAATTCTGGTTTTTGAGTGGAAGCAGTTGCTGCTGGATTAGAACTGCTGGGATTAGCAGAATTTGGACTGTCAACTTTTGGTTGTTGAGGAGAAGGGCTTACAGCTGGGGCAGGACTGCTGGGATTGGTGGAATTTGAATCGTTTGTAGTGTTTGTTTCTTGTCCTTCAGGAGTTCCCAAGTCATTTACCCCTGCTTCACCGGGAAAAGCCGCATTAGGATCAGGGGGCAATCCGCCGCGTCCAGTGACAATAAATTGATTTTTTGACCTTTCGGTGAGGCCGCGACGAGGAGCGCAGGTTTCTGCAATTAGCGTAGTGGGGTCTACAGGATTGGCGGGTAGGTTGGCTAGCCCTTGAGTCGGGTCAGGGTTTAGGGGAGAGATTCCCACCGTGCCGTCTATTCCATAACCAGAACTGGCAGTGATGTCATTACTTTGAAAACTCGCCTGGTCTCGCTTCTGAATGTCGTAGAGGCGAGAGGCAAAGACTTCAACATTTCCTCCATCTCCAAAAAAAGCGTTTGCATCAATATTGTTGTCGTTGAATGGGGCAGCAATTACGTATCGAGTATTAATAAAAACATTGCCACCCTCCCCGAAATTGGTTTTTTGACCAGCCTCGGCGGTTACTTGACTACCATTAACCAACACCAAGAAATCTCCTGAGGTTAGAAAAATGCTGCCACCTTGATCTGAGTTGGCGATCGCTCTTATTTGCCCTTGATCCCTCATAATAATGTCTTCGTCAGCTGTAACGAATATGGAGCCAGCTTCTCCCGAACCCTGATTCTCCACAGTGACTCGCGCCCCATCTCTGATAAAGAGCGATCTGGCATCGATAAAAATAGCACCAGTGCGATCGCCAAGATTTATGCTTTGTGAACCTGATGCACTATATAAACCGCTGTCATTGCCTCTCAGATAAACGTCATCGCGAGCTTCCACGAGTATATAACCGGGATTCCCGACGCCTGACATTGAGGTCGTCAGTCCAGAGGCATTATCAGGGTCACTACTACTTTCTACGGAAAGCGAACCGACATCCATCAAAATTATCCCAGCGTTGCCTATAGCTCCCAGTTCTACAGTACTGAAAATGCGTCCTCTATTCGTAAGAGAAACCTCATCATCAGCCTCTATTAATATCAATCCTGCATCTCCCACTCCACCATCGCGACGAACTAGGGTTTGCAATTCCGAGCGATTGCTCACAGATAGCGAACCTGTGTCGATTTCGATACTGCCCCCTAAGCCGCTCCCTGTAGATTCCACAGTAGAAAAGATTCTACTGTTATCCATAGAGACACTGCCGCCATTAGTCTGCAAACTTATATTTCCAGCCGTTCCCTGTCCAAAAATCAGAGTTCTCAGTTCAGTGTTATTAGTTAAGGAAATCGAATCCGCCGTGATGTCAATCTTACCTGCTTCACCCGTTATTCCACGGTCTAGCTCACTAGTAATGCTGCTGTTATCAATAGAAACCGAATTACCTGCTTGAAAAGATATATCTCCAGCAATAACTCCATTGCCACGGGCGTTGGTGGAGAAGCGAGATCTACCATCCTGTGCAATGGGAATGTTTGAGATCGAGATGCTATCAGTAGCATCAATACTTATATTTCCAGCCAGATCTACAGTGCTTTCAGCCCTTACTGTAGAATCATCAATCTTCACTGTTCTGGGTGAAAAAGATGAATCATACGCATCAGATCTGCCTATCAATATTTGTCCTAAATACCCATTACTAAGGATGTTACTTTGGTTCAAGATAGAAACTTCGTCACGGGCACTAATACTGATATCTCCCGCAAACCCCGAACTAGAGTTAGTGGTACTAATTGTAGACTGGTTCAACAAAACTGACCCTTCTGTGGCAGCGAGTTTGATAACACCAAAATCATCAATTCTATCGTTTTCACTTTGACTGGTAATCTCGCTATAATTTTTGACGACAATCTGGTCAGAAGCCCGAATAAATATACTGCCGGCGATTCCGGAACCCAAACCCGTTGTGTTAAGCGTTGCATAGTCGATCGTGACGCTCTCAGGTGTTAACAAGTTATATCTCGGTTCCCCAATAAAAATGTTTCCTAAATTTCCCCGACTGAAGATACTGCTACCATTGACAATCGACACTTGATCGGCAGCACTAATTCTGATATCTCCTGAATAACCGGAACCTAGATTAGAGGTACTCATGGTCGAGTTATCTAACAAAACCGACCCTTCTGTGGCAGCAAGTTTGATAAAGCCAAAATCATCAGTGCTATCGTTTTCACTTCGACTAGCAACCTCACTATAATTTTCGACAGTAATCTGGTCATGAGCACGAATAAAAATATTTCCAGCGATTCCGTCACCCCGACCATTTGCCTGGAGCGTTGAATAATTGATCGTGACGGTTCTAGGTGAGAACGAGGAATCATCATCCGATTCACCAATAAAGATATTTCCTGAATTTCCCCGACTGAAAATACCACTGTCGTTGACAATCGAGACTTGATCAGGGGCATTAATACTGATAATTCCCGCTCGTCCAGAGCCAGGATTAGTGGTACTCAGACTAGACTTGTCAACAAGAACGGAACCTTCAGTAGCTTCGATCTGGATCAAACCAGCGTTGTCAGAACTGTTATCGAAACCTCTAGTCTGGATTTGGCTATTGTTGACAATGGAAACTTGGTCACGGGCATTGAGAGAGATTATCCCAATCTTTCCATTACTGACAATATTGCTCTGATCGACAGAAATGCGATCGCCAACCATGAATATATCTCCGGCAGAGCCTGCCCGCCTGCCTGCCTTGCTTGCATCGATTGTGGCATTAGTTAGTGAGACATTTGCTTGATCTACGTGCTCAGGAAAATGCAAACTGACATCGGGAAATTTCAAAGTTGGATTGCTGCCATCAGTAGTATAATCTTCAATTTTTACTACTCCTTCCTCCGCTAATCCTCCTAACACAACTCGACCACCAGGAGCTGTTATTTTTCCACCTTGGAATATTACGTCACCGCCAATCAAAAATAAATTTTGATTAGAAGCAACCTTTAGACCAACTGTAGATTGATTGACGATCGCTCCTGCTGGCGTCTTATTGAAGAAAAGGGCATTTGGATTCACCGCCAGCACTGGGTTATTAATGTCAACTGGTGAGCGATTAGAGGGGAATTCACCATCACCAGGAAACCCGATCGCATGTGCTGTGGTTCCTACAAATGAACCTTGGAGATCTAACTGAGCCTGCCCACCAAAGAGAATACCGTTGGGATTGAGCAAAAACAGGTTAGCATTCCCCAACACTCCCAGTGTTCCCTGAATAATAGACCAGTTCTTCCCCGTCACCCGGCTCAAAATATTCTCAATCCCAGCCGGATTCGTGAAATAAACCCCTCGTCCTTCATTAATATTGAATTCTTGAAAACTGTGGAACAGGTTATTCCCGCGAATCACCCCACCATCAATTTGGTCACTGGGAAGACCCTTAATAGTAGTGGGTGTCACCCTAGAAGAGTCAGTTCCTAAAGTACCATCGGGGACAAGGGGTAGATTCTGTGCTAAGGTACGACTTCCGGAAAAAGCGATCGCCAAACATCCCGTTAGGCTTATTGCCCCACCTGTGAAGAAAGCACCTGTAAAAATGGATGACCAGTTCCAGCCTGGATATCTTTTCATCATTGAATTTTTTCTGAAAACTCTGGGTTCTAGGGATGAGTCCACTCCATGTAGGGGTGGGAGTAACAACAGGCTTTTACCTGAATGCAGTTCACATGACTAGATGCCACGCTTAGACAAAGCATGGTTTTGTTTATCCGTCAACAGGAACTTTAAGACTCTTAATGAGTTAAAAGAAGTACTAGATACCGCGTCGTTATATTCTTCCACAAATGTAATGTGATGTACAGAAACTCAAAAACTTGAGGATATGAATCGCCGAGCACATCACTAGAAACCAGATCGATTAAGCTAGTCGCTAACTGTATGCAGCGCTAATTTTGGAGAACCTTTACTGGCTCGATCAGATTCATCCCTCACAACGCGCCGTTGTGGGGAATCAAGCTTTTATTTTGAGTCAGCTATCGCAGCGTGACTATCCTGTGGTACCGGGTTTTGTAGTTCCAGCGATCGCATTTTGGGAATTTATAGAAAGCTTGGGCGAGTTAGAACCCATGCTGGCAGATTTGCCCTATTCTTCTTTTCATGTAGATGTAGATAATCCTCGTCAATTACAGCAGGTCGCACAACAAATTCGTCGAGAGATGACTAAGGCCTGTTTGCCACCTGCATGGACATCATTGCTGTTAACAGCCGCTGAGATGGTGCAAGCGCCAGCAATGATTTTTCACCCGTCCTTGTCGCTACCATCAAGAAGATTGCAGGTTAGCCGATTGACAGTAGAAGGGTTAAACCCAGGTGAAGTAACTACCTCCTTAGCCAACACCCTTCAATCTTATGACCTAGAACCTTATGGCATTCTCGAATCCCATAGTTGTCCAAATCAGCCAGAAGCACTGGAACTAGCATTAAAACAAGTTTGGGCAGAATTGTTTCGCGCTAGAAGCCTGTTTTACTGGCAGCGTAATAGCATCGGACTACAGCAGCTTTCTTTAGCTGTCTTGGTACAACCGCTTTGGGAGGCTCGCGCTTCAGGCACCCTACTGGTTAACCCAAGTGAATGTAGTATCCAAGCTACCTGGGGCAATGGAGAAGCCTTAACTAAAGGAGAAGTGCTTCCAGACTATTATCAAATTCAGGTGGGAACCGACACCGTAAAAACTCAATCATTAGGAAGCAAAACCCGTGCCTATCGTCTAAACAACCCACGAGAATCATCCTCGTTATCAACAAGTACCTTGCAAGCCTATCTCCTCACTGAGGAGGAGCAAAAACAGTACGCTCTAGAAGAAAAATACCTACAACAGCTGATTGGGCTGTCTCAACGGTTAGCGGCTGAATTCAGTTTGGCTTGTTCTTTAGAATGGACTCTTTATCAAACACCAGGAAGCCCCGAACCACAGCTGTATCTCACTCGATTTATTCCTCAACTCAGATCGGAGAACTCTGTGCCTTCTATGTCTACCCAACCTCAAGTCCCTAGTATTACCCCTCAACTAGTTAGAGGCCTACCAGCTGCACCAGGACAAGTCACAGCACCGGCTCAAGTCATCATGGGAGAGCGTCAAAACCTCGAGGCGATGCTTCCAGGAAGAATTTTAGTGACCCAAAGCCTTGCTCCTGAATGGCTACCATGGCTTAGGCAAGCGGCTGGTGTGATTACCGAACAAGGAGGGATGACTAGCCATGCCGCAATTATTGCTAGAGAACTAGGCCTTCCAGCAGTCGTGGGTGTTGTTGGTGTTACTCAACTCATTCAAACTGGCGAGTTGATCAGAGTCGATGGCGATCAAGGAGAAGTTCATCGTGTCAAAGACTTGAGTAGCGAAACTGAGCTACCTCGGCAATTACATTCTTTGCCCATGCGCCCACCCATTGCTACTCAACTGATGGTCAACGTGAGCCAACCTATCTCTCTGGAAAGAATTGTTGGTCTCCCGATAGATGGAGTCGGGTTATTGCGCTCAGAACTGATGATGCTGGACGCTTTAGAGAATCGACACCCTAGTGAGTGGCTGCGACAAGGACTCAAAAGCGAGTTGGTGGCACGTCTGGCTCAGCTGATTATTCATTTTGCGGCGGCTTTTGCACCAAGGCCTGTATTTTATCGCTCTTTGGATTGGCGATCGCATGAATTTCAATTCCTATCGGGTCAAATTCCATCGCCAGTCGCGGAAGTAAATCCCATACTTGGTCTACGCGGTACTCGTCGCTATCTGCTAGACCCCACTTACTTTGATTTGGAACTAACCGCTTTAGTAATGGTTCAAGCTCAAGGCTACACCAATGTGCAGCTGATGTTGCCTTTTGTTCGTACTGTTGAAGAGTTTACTTTTTGCCGCCGCCGTGTAGAACAAGCTGGACTGACTGACAATCCCTACTTCCAACTCTGGATTATGGCAGAGGTTCCCTCGGTGCTGTTCCTGCTACCTGATTATGTCAAAGCTGGCGTTCAAGGCATCTCAATTGGCTCTAACGATCTCACTCAACTGTTGCTAGCTACCGATCGCGACCAAGAGCAGTTAGGCCCTAAACTGGATGCGCGTCATCCAGCCGTCAAGCGGGCAATAGAGCAACTGATCCAAGGAGCAAAAACCGCTGGCATCCCCTGCTCAATCTGTGGTCAGGCACCTGCTCAATATCCTGAACTCATTGACCTATTAGTACGGTGGGGCATTACGTCAGTTTCTGTCGATATTAATGATGTAGAACAGACTTATATGGCGATCGCTCGTGCTGAGCAACGCTTACTCATAGAGGCCGCACGTCGAAAGATAGATGATAATTAATCCTAAACCTTCTCAATACTGGTGATTTCGGGTTCAAATAATGCAATATCGAAGCAAAATTCCCATTGCCATTGAACGCTACCTTTTAGACGGCACGATCCTAGCTGTGCTAGTCATTCTATATGCGCCCCTGCTCATACACTGGTTCGATGGCTGGCTGAGTAAAGATATCAGTGTTGAGCAAACCTACTTCAGTCACGGCTTAATTGGTCTGCCTTTTGCAGCTTATATTGTCTGGACAAATCGGCAACGCTGGGGGCAGCTGCCTAATACTACTCATCCCTTGAGCATCGTCTTGCTGGTATTAGGAGGAGTATTTTATCTAAGCGGTCAATCAGAACTCGTAAATCTATCTTTTCCTATAGTATTAGTCGGTGTAATCTTGTGGCTTAAAGGTGTTCCTGGCTTAAAGCTTCAAGGTTTTCCACTCCTACTGCTAGCTCTGGCGACACCCAATCCTGTTCCCTACCTGATAGCACCCTTTGCTATGCCTCTACAGCAATTCATTGCTGGCACAGCTGGATTTATCTTGCTTCAGTTGGGCTTTAATGTAACCGTCGAGCAGATTTATGTGTCTGTAGGTGGGCGAGTCGTGGAAATTGGAGCCTATTGCTCAGGTCTGAAGCTATTATTCAATACTTTCTATCTGGGTCTAGTACTGCTCTACTGGAGCGGTGCTTGGCATTCACGTAAGACAACGATGCTATTTTTGATAGGTACAGGAATTCTGGGCATTATTGCCAGTATTGTCCGCAATACCTTGTTAGTTGGCTTGCACGTTACGGGTCATGACAGTGCTTTTGAGTGGCTGCATCAAGGCTCAGGCGGTCATGTTTATTCTGCCTGTTGTATGGTTCTACTGGTGCCACTCCTAAATGTGATTGAAAGAGTCTTTCCAGAGAAAGGGTAATGGGTAATGGTAATGGGTAAGGTGCAATTATTTAGTCTGCCCAAGTTCATGCGATCGCGAATTTTTCCCAGACTTGTTGTACTGGGTTTTTTGTTAATTTTGGTAGGAATTGGTGCTCTACCGAATTACTGGAAAGGAAACTGGCCTTGGGCAGAACTGCCACGGGTTGCTAACATCAAGCAGATCAATGCACTTCTACAGACAGGCTTAGAGTTACCTGGCAGCAAAACTCTTAAGCAAAAAAAAGTAAAAATTGGCGCTCATGAATGGTCTCTTCAGATAATTGAGCAAGATAACTCTAAACCCTTGGTGCTACTGCTACTTCCCCAAAGCGATCGCCTACCTCCCCAAAGCCCTCACGAATCACTACCAGAGGTTGAGTGGGTAGATATCAACGGAGTTGAGAAATGGAAGACGGATTCCTATACTCAAATTCGGTTTGCTGTTGAAAGTGCATCTTTAAACAAGCCCGCTTCGGCATCAAAGCCAACCCAAAAAATAGCAGCTGAAGTTGAAGCTAGATTCTTTCGCGCCTGGAATCAGCGACAGACTTTAGCCGTACTGCAATGGTATGCTTGGCCAGATGGAGGTCATCCTGCTCCTAGTCGATGGTTTTGGCTCGATCAACTTGCCCAGTTGCGCCGTAAAAGAGTTCCTTGGATTGCTGTCTGCCTCCAAATTCCCATGGAACCCCTAGGTGATCTTGAAGCCACCCGACCCAAAGCCCAATCTCTAGGTAAGATGGTTCAGACTGCTTTAATAACAGGGCCTTTTGCTAATCAGTAGTTTGTTGTTTGTTGTTTGTTGTTTGTTGTTTGTTGTTTGTTGTTTGTTGT
>DALYIW010000336.1:0-8684 GCA_031970155.1 Coleofasciculaceae cyanobacterium CTOTU46601
GTTGGTTGTTTGTTGTTGGTTGTTTGGCTTGCCCTGAGCTTGTCGAAGGGTTGTTGGAAGGTTATAACTTGCTAACGTCTTAACCTTCTACCCTTATTCAGCAAGCCTCACATAAATTGCGCGGGCAATTCCTTTATCTAACGCCAAGCGAGTTTGTCCAGCTTTGATGACGAAGGAGGGGAAGCGCTGTTCTAAAGTGATGAAAACTCCTGGAATTATCCCCATGGCTATCAGCTTATTGATGATAGTTTCATCCTTACTTTGGAACTTTGTAACAATTCCTCGCTCTCCAGGATTCAGTAATTCCAGTGAGGAGCCAGCAACAGTAAAACTTTTGGTAAACATCTAAAAACTCACCTCCAAAACTGTTAAAACTTGATTCATGACGTAGCCCATCAAAAAGGACAACCCAAATACGAAGGCGGTGATTGCCGAGGCAATTTTGACCCCTCGTTCTTTCAACATGAACTGCAACTGGGCAACACAGGGAACAAATAGGGTTAAGGTTACAGCTGCTACCACTAATTGCTGAGTATTCAAAAATCCCTGCCGCTCCAAATCAAACAGTCCAGCAGCTCCATAATCCCGGCGAAAAAAGCCATACAAGAACACGGAAGCAGCTTGAGGAGGTAATCCTAACCAATGCATGACGGGTTGTAGCCCACTGATCAATAAATCAAACAAGTTAGTCAATCTTCCTAGCCAGATGAAGAGGGAAACCAGGACAAACGTGGGCAAGATTTCACTGAAGTACCATCTTAAACGAGCGTAGGTTTTAATCAGGATTACTTTTAGGTGTGGTCGCCGTAACGGGGGAATCTCCATATAAAAATTGGAGTTTTCACCAGGCAGGATTTTAGATGACAAAAACCCGACAGTGAGAAACATTATTCCCATAAAGCCGCCCCAAATTATCAGTGCTATGGGACGTTGAGACAGCAGCGCTAAAATAACAGCTAATTGAGCTGAACAGGGAATCGCTAAAGCTAGCAATAATGTGGCTATTACGCGCTCTCGTTTAGTTTCTAAGGTGCGGGTTGCTAATGTCGCCATCGTGCCGCAACCTAGTCCTAGTACCATGGGGATAACTGCTCGCCCGGAAAGACCAATGGCTTTAAATAGTCTGTCTACTAACAAAGCGAGTCGGGGAAGATAACCACTGTCTTCTAGTAGGGAAAACATGAAAAAGAAGGTGGCTACTATGGGTAGCATAATTGCGATCGCATAATGCACCCCCATCGTGATAATTCCATAATCATTAGCAAACAAGTCTTGTAGCACTGGCCAAGGAAAAGTGTGTGCTGTAATGTCATTGACAATAGGATTAATTTGTTTCTCAAAGAAAGTCTCAATCCAATGAACTAACGTGCCACCTCCAAATACTCCAACAAACTGATAAATACCTAAGTACAGCACCAATAACAAAATGGGAAACCCAGTTATGGGGTTGACTGTCAACTTGTGCAGCCATTCACTTCCGGATTTCTTCTCATCAGGGAGATAAGCGATCGCATTTTTCTCAATATCCGTTGCAAGTTGATGACGGACTTGGGCAATTATAAAAGTTAGGGAGTCTTCAAACTTTAACTGAGTCGCATTGACGACTTGTTCAATCTCTTGAAACCGAGGTTCCTTTTGCTTTACCTCTTCCCATAAAACTGGGTCTTTTTGGAGAAGTAGCAAAGCGACACTTCGTTTAGAAATTTGGTAATCTCGACCCGTTCGAGAGAGTCGATAATCGCGAGTCAGTAAATATTCAATTAGGGTAATTGCATCTTCAATCGATGTGGGGTAGCAAAGTTGACTAAACATAGGTGGCTATCTTTGCTTTTAGTTCTTGAATACCCAGCTTGAGTAAGGCAGACATTTTCACGACAGGAATACCCAAAGCTTTTTCTAATTTCTTCCTGTCTACCCACATTCCCAATCTTTCTACTTCATCAATCATGTTGACGACTAGCAGAACTGGCAAACGTGCCTCAATCAGTTGAAGGGTTAAAGATAGCATTCTGCCTAGATTTTTAGCGTCTACAACATGAATGACTAAATCTACAGATTTGGTAAATAACAAATCTCGCGTGACGCGCTCTTCTTCTGTAATGGTTAGAAAGGAGTACATTCCTGGAGTATCAATTACAGTTACTGTTTTCCCGGCAATAAAAGCTTCTCCTTGTGAAATTTCAACGGTTGTACCAGGATAGTTAGAAACGGTTGAGTAAGTGCCTGTTAAGCTATTGAAAATTAGACTCTTCCCTACGTTGGGCGACCCTACCAGAGCGATAGTTGAAATGAGTTTGGAGGTATAGGTTGGGGTTACGATGTTGCTTTGAAAAAGCTTAGACCAATCTCGTTTAACTTTCGGATAGTTAGAAGAGCAGCCTTGAGGGCAACCTAGGGAATTCATCTTGTTGCATGGGTTACTATGTTTCATTGTCTTAGATAATTGAATTACAATAGTAGTGTAGGTTACGAAATCCCTTAAAAAATCCCACTTTAGATTCTTGAGAAAATATGGATTTAGTAAGAAATAAATTTCACTTTTATTCTAGCTTTTAAACTAATAAATACTAAAGAAATAGTAAAAAAAGGCTTGGACAAGAAGCACATTGCTCTCAACCAAGCCTCTATAGCAACCGATAAACTAAGAATTGATTGTTATTTTTTGTTTATTTACAGCAGAAGTCAGAATTAAAACAGACTTTCTACTTAGTTTTGCATCCTATTTTGTGTACTTTATACCTGTTGAGATCTGCTGTAATTAAGTTTTTTTTCAACATAATACTGATAACTAACCATGAGTCATAGCTATTTTATTAAAGCTACAACTCTTGCTCAGAGGCTATCAGTTATTAAATTTAGCGGTTCTCAATTAATTAATTTGTAGGGGCACGATAATATCGTGCCCTTACTGACTTGCGTTACGTTGTAGTGAAGGCGATCGCAAACCGCTACCACACCTTAGACGAGATACGCTTCTTGATGAGTACGGATGGTGCAATCAGACTTGGGATAAGTTACACAAAGGAGAGCGAATCCTTTTTCCATCTGCTCATCATCTAGGAAGTTTTGGTCATCTTGATTGATTTCACCTTCAACAACCTTACCAACACAGCTAGAGCAAGAGCCAGCCTTACAAGAGAAGGGTAAGTCTAAGTCTAGTTCTTCTGCTGCATCTAGGATATATGTATCTTCTTCAACATCAATTGTGGTGTCGAGCTTGAGCTTTTTGCTGATTAATCTAACTTTGTAAGTAGCCATTGTTCATTCTCCTTTCATTGTTGTGTGTACTTGGTTAGAAGTTAGGAGTCAGAAGTCAGGAGTCAGGAGTCAGGAGTTAGAAGTAATCCTGAACTCTTTGTTCTCAACTTGCTGAATTGCCAACTTGTGAATTGCCAATTAAATTAGGTGCAAGGCTTACCTTCAGGTGAACAGTCCCCCGCTTTGAATGACTGCCCACAACCACAAGTTTCAGTAGCATTGGGGTTGCTAAACTTGAACCCACTCTCAATCAAACCTTCAACATAGTCGATAACAATTCCTTCCAGTAACGGGGCACTTTGCTTGTCAATATAGACAAGAACTCTTCCCTGCTCGACTATTACATCATCTTCCTTCGGTGTGCTTGTCACATCCAAGGCATACTGATAGCCACTGCAACCACCATCTGAAACTGAGACACGGATGCCTTTCTGAAGGGGATTGGGGCTGGGAGCAGAGCCTAACAAAAAGCTGCGAAGACGAAATTCTGCTTTTTCTGTCAAGGTAAGAGTCATAGAATCTCCTGATTAATCAAAGGGTTGAAAGTGGGAAGGGTTGAAGGCTGTTAACTGTTAAACCGTCTTCGGACTAATGACTAATTGAGGTAGTAGGAAGACAATAGTTATCGGTTTTTACGGGAACCGCAACAGCCATTTTGCTCGCATATTTTGAGCATCTTTCTCTCTCCTAATCTCCACAATGGACTGGTTGTGGGATAGGCGGCACACCGATGTGTTAGAGCAAACGCTACCGGAAATGGACAAGTTACCTCTCGACATTCCTGACGCCATGAGTCCGCCTGCATTAGGGGCTTGATGAGTTGATTGATGACCAAAATAGCTACGATAATCAGCAGTACGATAGGCCAAGGTGTAAAAACGAAGCTGGAAAACAAGCTGACTAAGACTGTTAATGCAACAACGGGCTGCACTATTTCATTTTTGACCTTGGAACCGATGTAAACTGCGATGAGTGCGATCGCCAATGTAACCAAAGAAAGCACCAGCATCACGACTACCTCTTGCTTTTGCGCTCACCACTCGATTGCACCGAGGCCAACTTACGGGCAGTTGGGTTCAGATGCTTTGGTTGTTGCTGACGACGCTGGGATGCATAGGTGGCAGAGAGAGTAGAGGCAAACTCCTTCACCGTCTTCTCCCGCATTATTTCTTCGCCTGTTTTGGCAGCGCTGGTATCGACTTCTTCGTGAGAATGCGACTTCCCATTAAAATGTCTCCACGGTGCCGCATTGCCACAAACGGGACAACCAGGATCACGATAAGAACGGCGTTTAGCAAATTCCAGGCGGCCTAAGTCCATTGTCAGCAGTTGCGATAACAGGGGTGTACCAAACCCAGTAATCAGCTTGACTGCCTCCAGTGCTGTCAAACAAGCGAGTGTCCCAGAAACCGCACCCAAAACCGCAAAAGCGCGTTTATCCCATTCCGGCTTTTCAGGAAACAGACAAGATAAACAGGGAGTTTGACCGGGCACAATCGTAGTCAGATAAGCCTCCATCCCGTCCATTGCCGCTTCCACCATCGGCTTACGCCAGCGCACACAAGCCTCATTTAACAAGTTGCGCTCGGTGAAATTGTGGGCACAATCGAGAGCGATATCAGCCGATTGGACTAGCGAGTCCACATTCTGTGGAGTGATATACTCGTAAACCGTTTCTATCTGGATATCTGGATTGATGGCTTGCAGAGTCTCTTTGGCTTTGGATACTCTGGGTTTGCCTACCCAATCGTCGCTCATTAGAATCTGACGATTCATGTCATCGAGTCGTAGTTCACCACCCCGTACTAGGATTAGTCGTCCTACGCCCGCTACTGCTAAGTAAAGCGCCGCCGTACCACCTAATCCTCCTACACCTGTCACCAGGGCTGTTACTGACTTGAGTCGCCGTTGTGCCTCCTCACCAAAACCAGGGAGCATCATCTGGCGACGGTAGCGTTCTAATTCAGTGGGCGTAAGTTCTAGCACGTCTATCATCCTCAATTAGAAGAACTGATGTCGGTCAAAAGGACTACATTTTTGGGTTTGTCTTTGAAGACTTTGAACAGCTTTTGTTCAACCCCTGATGAACTGAGAAATACCTCATAAGCTTGCTGGAGAGCCTGACAATACTGGCTCAACTTTTCCTCATCACTGAGATTCGGAGAATTAGCATCAACCTGCTGCATGTACCCAGAGAACTTCTTCAAAATATGCAGACGGTTCACATTCACAACTTGTGGATCGTATGAAAGTTGAAAAAACTCAAAATACTCTTCTGCATCTGAGAGTTGATTGAATTGAGCTAAAGTTCCGGTCATGCTTTTTTCTCCAATAATTTCAGCTGTTTCTTCATCTCGTCTAACTTTCGATAGACTTCATAAGTGGTGCCTGCCAACTCCATAATTTGCTCAAAGTCGGTGGGCAAACCTTCGGCTAAATCGTGAAGATCCATCTTGAGTTGACCTGCCTTGCTGTTGAGGCGTTTAATGTCAAGTTTCAACTCATCAAGACTTTGTTTGTCAGTTGTTGGCTCTCCTGCTTGAACCATAAATCTCCCTCTTTTGATTTTGAGTTCTTGATTTTAGATTGGGAACGAGAAGCTACTGTTGAGGAGTGCATCCTAATGATGCAAATTAATTAGGTAGTGTGTTCGCGTAGCGTGCGCGTTAGCGCAAACATCTTGCTCACTACTGGCTGTATAACACGCCACGAAATGCACTCCTATTTGGAACGATAGATGTAGTAGATGACCCTGATGAGCAACTCTGAAATCCAAAATCTAAAATCCAAACTTGTTACACCTTGCCAACTTCGGGATAGCGTCGAGCTAATTCAATGCCTTTTTGTACCAGCTTTTCTCCCTCAGCTTCTAGTTTTTCAAAGGAATCAAAGCCAAAGCGTTGAGCATCCCGGAGGGTTTTAGCAACTACCAAAAGGCGACCACAGAAGACAAGCGCCCAGCCAAATCCTTCGTGACTTAGATCGACCACCACCTGTCCTAGTAGGCCAGTTTCCTTCTCAATGCGAATTGCGATCGCTCTAAAATAAGCCATAATCCGCGCCTTAGTCACTGGATCAACCTCACCTTCAAGTGAGATTTGGCGTTTTCTTTCCTTGGTGACAACAAAGGGTTTCAGAACCAACTCATCCGACCAACTCCGGTAAACTCCATAAGTATCCTGACCTCGGATTTGCCGGACTATTTCCTGTAGTAAAGGCTTGGATGCAAGGTCGATAGGGGTTGTTTCTGTAGCACTATCAGTTACGCTCATACCAATGATTCCTCTTCAACTTCATCAAAACTTGGGGCTGATTTTTTCTGTAGAGCTTTACGTAGCCAAGGGGGAGGATTGCCCTTCAGCATCCGGACAAAGTTGTCAAGAACATCAGCAATCTTCTCGTCCTCATCTTGTGATTTGATGGGGGTTACGCCCCTGTTGATTATTCTGGCTGCTGCACTACCACCGATAGCGGCAACATAGACAATCGTGCAACCACTAAGCGCTTCAACTTTCGCGTCAACCTTGTTCTCATTGCCATCTTCTTTGAGGTCGCCATCAAAGTTGATCTTAGTGAAGAACTGATAGCCATCCGTCGAAACTTCGTAAACATCAATCTGTTTAGCAGAGCCAAAGTGAGCGTTAATATGAACGTTATCACTTGTAGCAAAAGCAATTTTCATCGCAATCTCCTTTAAATTGGTTGTTGGTTATTGGTTGTTGGTTGTTTGTAGCTAGTTAATATTCCCAAACAACAAACAACAAACAACAAACAACAAACAACGAACAACAAACAACAAACTTTAGTGCTTGACCTTTGATTCTTCGTCCTCAAGAAGGATGTTGCCAATGTCAAACAACAGTTGCGTGGTGCCCCGGTATCCAACTTTAGTGAATTGACCGTTGCCCAAGCGATCGAAAATGGGTATGCCTTGGCGATACAATGGGATACCAAGTTTGTGGGAAATTCTTACTCCGTGAGAGTTGGTAATGATCAAATCAGAACCTACTGCCAATTCCTCGAAGTCTTCCAAGTCACCAATTACAACTTTCTCTACCGGGAGTTGTTCAAGCAGGGGTGATTTTGTCGTCGTTACCGCTGCTTGAACTTCTGCTCCCATCGACTGGAGGAACCAGACAGTTGACCACAGTAAGTCCGGTTCCAATGCCAGCGATACTCGCTTGCGACCGAAGAAAAAGTGCGTATCCAGCATGGCATCTTGCAACTGGCGGCGCTGGCGGCGGTATTTCTCTGGCACCTCAGTGCCGGAAATTGCCGCTAATTCCAGCAAGAAGTTATCGACTGCATCTAATCCAGTCACCTGCTGAAACACCTTGTAGGGAGTGCCAAACCGCTCTTGCAAAATCTCTGCTGCACCCCGCACACTCTCGCCGAGTGCTAGGGTAAACGCAGAACGCCCAATCGCCTGAAGTTGTTGTACAGTGGTGCCACCGCCTGTCGTAGAACTGAATGAATCATCCAAGTGACCATCGAGTGATGCGGAAAGGTCGGGCACAAAGATGGGTTTCAGTTCAAATGCAGTGACAATCTCCTTAATTTCCTGCACATCCCCTGGAGTAAAGGCAGAACTCACCAGAATCGTGATTTGGTCTAGTCTAGTTTCGCCCGCTTGGGGAAGTTCTCTGACTATACTCTCAACAGCCCCGGCAAAGCCATCTTGTAATGCACCCTTAAAATCGGGAGTAGATACAAATACAATGGGCAGGTTATCCAGTTCAGGGTGACGATCGCGGATATTCTTAAGAATACCCTCCATATCATCCCCTCTGGTTTCCGTCAGCGCGGTGGTACAAAGCCCGATAATCTCAGGCTTGGCTTTTTCCACCAGCGTCAGGATTGCCTGCTCAATGTTGTCTTCGCCACCTAAGATAGTCGTCACCTCGGTCATTGCCGTGGTAGACATAGGGATGGCTTCGCGGAAATGACGCACCAGTATCACTTTGGCAAAAGCGGTGCAACCTTGGGAACCGTGAAATAAGGGCATCATTCCCTTCAGTCCCAGGAAGGCTAGGGCTGCACCCAAGGGTTGACTTTGCTTGAGAGGATTAACTGCAACTGATTTTTGCGGAACAATCACCGTTGCCATTACACTACCTCCTGTTCCCAAGGTGCTGGTTTACGTACTTGCTCCCATACGGGGCTGTAAAGAGCTTCATCCAGTTCCTGCGCCATCTCAATCATCCCGACATAGCCTGCATAAGGATGATGGCGTTCCTGATTGATATCGAGGAATGGAATTCTGGCTTTCAGAGCGGTGTATTGATTGCGACCTCCGGCAATCAACATATCTGCCTTGGTTTTCTCAATTACGCTTAGAATTTCCTTGGCATTGCCCTTTTCGAGAGTGATACCGTCTTCGCCCAGTAGCTCCTTGATTCGGGCTTTATCTTCCTCTGTGCTTTTCT
>DALYIW010000337.1:0-3706 GCA_031970155.1 Coleofasciculaceae cyanobacterium CTOTU46601
CACACTAATCGTGAAAAAAGACCGGACACAGGAGATTAAGCAAGTCCTTAAATTACTCCAAGATGACCCAAAACTGAAAGACTTGCTCTAAAGTAACAGGACTTACATCTAGACACGACAAATGGGTAGGGGCGTATAGCTATGCGCCTCTACAGAGGGTGGTTCGTCATGAGAAATTTGTGTAAGTCTTGAGTAATTTATTAGATGTTCCCAAAGCGATCGCTTCTCGGCAAAAAAGCTAAAAATCTTCCAGTAGCCATTCTGACCCCCGTTCACCCAGATCCAGAGGAATACTGACAGTTTTACCCAGTCGGGGACGTTCACGAGTTTCTTGAATGTACTTTTGCACCTGCGCGGCCCCGCCCCAAGCGTGAAGATAACTCGCTACCGTGTTTAGATGCTCCAAGTACTCAGCTTCCGAGAGTGGGAACGATGCCTGCTCTAAGTATTTCCACATAACAAGAACGAAGATTTTACCTTGAGTACGTCGTATTTGAATGTCATAAGAGCGTCCCCACTTATTGAGCAGGAGTTGGCGCAAGTCCTGTCCTGTCATAACCCTGTTCACCTGCATCACTGTTTACATTTCGTCACAAATCCGACGCTTCTTTACTTTATGATACGGTGTTAAAGAATGTAATAATACTCATAGATCGAGGCGCAAATCCTTCTCCTGAGGGGATTTGGGAACCCTGTTAGCGATTGAATAACTCTACATTCAAAGACCAGGGTTTAAAAAATTCTGGGAAAAGTACCAGAGTTGTTAAAAAAAATATACCTTTTGGCGTTTAGTTATGGCTCAAGCTTCTGGCTCTCCTGATGTTCCCGATATGGGGCGTCGTCAATTTATGAACCTCTTGGCATTTGGTGCCGTGACGGGCACACTTGCAGGAGCGCTCTATCCAGTTGTCAAGTTTTTTATTCCACCTTCGAGTGGCGGTGCCGGTGGTGGTGTGACGGCCAAAGATGCTTTGGGCAATGATATCGTCGTCAGCGACTTTATAGCCAATCATACACCAGGCGATCGCACCCTGGCTCAAGGTCTCAAAGGTGACCCGACCTACGTGGTGGTGACAGAAGACAAAGCGCTGGCTGATTACGGGATTAACGCCGTCTGTACTCACTTAGGATGCGTTGTTCCTTGGAATGCCAGCGAAAACAAGTTTATGTGTCCCTGTCATGGTTCTCAGTACAACAATGAGGGCAAGGTAGTGCGCGGACCTGCACCTCTATCTTTGGCATTGGTTCACGCCACAGTCACAGAAGATGACAAGCTTGCCTTTACACAGTGGACTGAAAAAGACTTCCGCACTGGTGAAGACCCCTGGTGGGCTTAAGATTTGAAGGTTGAGGGTCTTCTGCATTGATAAAGACTCCTAGTAGCCTGAATGAGTTTTGAATTTTGAGTTTTGAGTTTTGAGTTTTTTCTTAAAAGATGAGAACACCCTCTTTATCGGTGATTTACAACTTCCTCAGCAAGCGGGTGCGTACCAGAACAATCGTGCTTGCTCTGGCAACCCTGGCATTTTTCTTCGCTAGTGATATTGCAATTTCCCAACCCGCTGCTGCCTATCCTTTCTGGGCACAGCAAACTGCCCCCGAAACTCCCCGTGAAGCAACTGGGCGGATTGTTTGTGCAAACTGTCACCTAGCTGCTAAACCTGCGGAAGTAGAAGTTCCTCAGTCTGTTAAGCCAGATACAGTATTCGAGGCTGTAGTGAAGATTCCCTACGACCTAAACTCGCAGCAAGTCTTAGGTGATGGGTCAAAAGGCGGCTTGAACGTAGGTGCCGTAGTAATGTTACCTGAAGGCTTCAAGATTGCCCCCGAAGACCGAATTCCTGAGGAAATGAAAGAAAAAGTTGGAGGACTTTACTTCCAACCCTACAAAGAAGGTCAGGACAATGTTGTTATTGTTGGCCCTCTACCAGGTGAGCAATACCAAGAAATTATTTTCCCGGTCTTGTCTCCTGACCCCAATACTGATAAAGGGATTCACTTTGGTAAGTATCCTATTCACTTAGGCGCTAACCGAGGACGTGGGCAAGTTTACCCCACAGGCGACAAGAGCAATAACAACGTCTACAACGCTTCTAAAGCTGGTACTATTTCTCAGATTGCCAAGAAAGAAGAAGGTGGCTATGAAGTCACCATTCAGACGGCAGACGGTGCCACAGTTACTGAGGCGATTCCCGCAGGGCCAGAGTTAATTGTCTCTGAAGGTCAAGAAGTAGCCGCAAGTGAAGCCTTAACAAATAATCCTAATGTAGGGGGATTTGGTCAGGCAGACAAAGAAATTGTCTTGCAAGATCCCACCCGGATTAAGTGGTTGATGGTCTTCATCGGCGGGATTATGCTCTCTCAAACTATGCTGGTTCTGAAGAAGAAGCAAATTGAGAAGGTACAAGCTGCTGAGATGAATTTCTAATTTCTTCGTTAAATGATTAGTAAAGGGACAGGCAGATAGCCTGTCTCTTTCTTTTTGGCTTGTCTCGCTGACTAGTAACTCAAGTATGCTGTGCGTAAATAAACCTCTTGCAAAAATAGTAACGGACGGGCAAGATGCCCATCCCACCACACGGGCAAGATGCCCATCCCACAAAAGTCATTTTTTCTTGTGGAATAGGCGACACGAGCAGCCCTTGAATTTGATGAAAAGGAATGAGAGCAAGAGACACCATGAACGCGAGTACACAACTCGCAACATGAAAGTTTCTTTCCCCGACTCCCGACTCCCAACTCCCGACTCCCTATTTTCAGATTAGGCCTAATGAACAGCAGCTTACTAATTGCGTTCTGTCTGGGAGGGCGTAAAAGTATTAATAAGCCGCACCATATTGCAACCTATCCTGCTCTCTAAATTAACCTCTCCAGCTAGATGAATGCCGATAACTTGAGCACGGGCATTAAAAACAGGGGAACCACTCATACCACTTGAAGTTTGAGCATTGTAGTACAAGAGTTTTTCGTTGGAGCGACCAACGATTCTTCCCTTTATGAATTCCTGTTTTTTGGTATGAAGAGTTTGGAAATAGCCAGAAACGTAGATATCTGTTCCAATCAGAGCATCATCTGAACTCCCCAATGTAGCAATGGGATGGGTATAAGGGCTATCGAATTGAACTAAGGCTAAATTAGTTTGGCTCTTATGCTGTTGCAACTTCATCACCTTGGTTGCAGCATAGTTATTTCCCTGGTTGGTATGAATGAAGTACTTAACACCTGTACTTTCTACCACAGGGTTAGCTGTTAGCACTGTGTAAGTATCATCTTGCCTGTTGATGATTACCCCAGAGCCACTACTGGCAGAGGAACTATGAATCTTCACCGTCACTGGACGTGCGATTTTAGCAACAGTCATGAAGGTGACAAGTTGCTTCTTGATGTCTGCGGGTGTAGCTTTCCCCGTCAGAAACTCGGAAGATGAACTCAGACTCATTGCTAACTCCGTTGCAGGTTGATGGACTTCAATACAAGTTGAGAAACTGTTGGAGTTGTTCATAAAGTTGTACCCGGATGCTACAAACCCATTCAACTGTGCTGATGACTGAATTTAGAACTGAGCAACTGTGGAGCATACCTGAGTTGTGACGGACTTGTAACTGATTTTGACCAAGAAGGCATGAGGGATGAGGGATGAGGGATGAGGGATGAGGGATGAGGGATGGGGGTAAAGCACCATGATTTATTGATGAAGACAAGTAAC
>DALYIW010000337.1:3716-8520 GCA_031970155.1 Coleofasciculaceae cyanobacterium CTOTU46601
AGGAAGGCAAGGGAAGGGAGGTAAGGAGGACAAGGGGGCAACAGAGAGATTAGAAATTATTAGCGAACAAGGGTTGTTACAGTGGCTTTGGTATCAATTCTGTGGGTGGCTAACTTGGGTTAAAATCCATTTTGGATTAATTTGTGTCTATAGAATTCTAGTGTGTAAAACGGTTATGATCTGAAAAATGCTTGAATCATTAATCAGGGCAAACGCATCTCATTTACTGAATCGCTCATTTCTGTTTTTTCTGCTTAATCAGAGAACTTGTAAAAGTTTTCTAAGCAATCAAGCCACGTTCCGGAAAAAGTAAGTGAAGTTATTGAATACACAATTTTTATTAACAAGATGCAACTGTCTTAGATAATTAGCTATGTTCTTGCGATCGCTCAAAGTACACAAAGACCATATAGACAAAGTTAAATTAGCTGTTAAACGTAATGGTTATCCCCGCCAGAAAGACTTAGCTGAAGATTTATTTTTTTCTTTGGCTACTGTAAATAATTTCCTCAATGGTAAACCAGTTGATAATGGGAATTTCAAAGAAATTTGTCGAAGATTGGCGCTAGATTGGCAAGCGATCGCAGATTTAGATGATGCTTCAGATCAGCCGGATAGCCCAGAAGAGCAAGAACTGCTTGCTCCTGACTTTTATGTAGAGCGGGTTCCTTATGAAAGTCAATGCTACCAAGCAATTCTGAAGCCCGGTGCTCTAATCCGAATTAAAGCCCCCCAGCAGATGGGTAAAACAACGCTGCTGGAAAAAGTTCTGTCTAAAGTAAGAGGACAAGGCTATCAAACACTGACCTTAAGCTTTGAGCTAGCCGACTCTACCGTCTTGTGCAACTTACGTCAATTCTCACGGTGGTTTTGTGCCAGCAGCGCTCAGAGTCTAGGGCTTCCGAATAAATTAGATGAGTTTTGGGATGATATTTTTGGCTGCAATAGTAACAGCACGGATTACTTTCAAAATTATCTGTTAGCAGAAATCAAAAGTCCTCTAGTATTGGCGTTGGATAATGTCGATCTAGTTTTTGAACACCCAACAATTGCCGATGATTTTTGTCGCTTGTTGCGGGGTTGGTATGACATAGCAAGACGAGGCGATCGCAATAGTACTATCTGGAAAAAACTCCGCTTGGTAGTGGTACATTCCACAGAAATTTACAGTGGGCTGGATATCAATCGTTCGCCTCTTGGGGGTATAGGTTTAATCATTGAATTGTCAGAGTTTAGCCAACAGCAGGTGCAGGATTTAGCACAGCGTCATGGATTGGATTGGAAGATTGCCGAAGTCGAACAACTCATGACGATGGTGGGTGGGAATCCTTATTTAGTACAACTTGCTGTTCATCACATTAAAAATCAGGACATCACCCTAGAACAGTTGTTGCTTTCTAGTCCTACAGAAGCGGGAATTTACAGTGACCATCTGCGGCGACACTTAAAGAATCTACAACAAAATCCAGAACTTGCAGCCGCTTTCAGCACGGTAGTTACAGCAAATCACTGGGTACAAATAGAATCGGAGCAGGCTTTTAAATTAAATAGTATGGGGCTAGTGAATTTACAAGACAATGAAGTAATGCCCCGATGTAATTTATACCGTCAGTATTTCCGCGATCGCCTCAAAAAAGAAAGCCCTTAAGCTCATTGTCTCAGCAGCGATAGATGCAGGACTTACGCATTGATACCACATATCGTAGGGGTGTATTGCAATACGCCCCTACAAATGGCGGTTCGTAATGAGAAATTTACGTAAGTTCTAAGATATACACAGCTACCCAAAGTACCTACCAATGACCTATGAGTATGTATTTTCAGGAACTCTGCCAGAAGATTCCCCTACCTATGTCAAGCGACAAGCAGACGACAAACTCTATGAGGGACTGAAGGCTGGACAGTTTTGTTATGTGTTGAACTCTCGGCAAACTGGGAAGTCTAGCTTACGAGTGCAAGTGATGCGTAGGCTCAAAGAAGACGGTATTGTCTGCGCCGTAATCGACCTTTCCATGGATGGAACCCACAACGTTACTTTAGATCAATGGTATGCAAGCATCATCCGTAGTCTGGTTAGGGACTTTAAGCTAGAGGTCACTTTAAGCACCTGGTGGCGTGAGCATGAAATGTTGCCTGCTCAAGGGCGATTCAGGGAGTTTATTGAAGGAGTGCTGCTGAAGTCAGTTACTCAGAACATGGTGATTTTCATTGATGAAATCGATAGCGTTCTCAGCCTCAACTTCTCAAGTGACGATTTTTTTGCCTTTATTCGGGGCTGCTATAACCAGCGTGTTGATAAGCCAGCATACAACAATCTGACCTTTGCGCTGCTGGGGGTAGCCACGCCATCTGATCTAGTTCAAGATAAGAAGCGAACGCCGTTTAATATTGGTACAGCGATCGCACTACATGGCTTTAAGTTACAAGAAGCTCAGCCGTTAGCCAAAGGGTTGGTAGGGAAAGTCAGCGATCCTCAGAAAGTGCTTAAAGAGGTATTGTACTGGACGGGTGGGCAACCTTTTCTCACTCAGAAGCTTTGCCAACTTGTCCTGACTTGTAAATTGCCGATTCCTGTTGGTGGGGAAGCGCAGTGGGTTGAGCAGTTGGTGCGATCGCGTTTGATTGAACATTGGGAAGCGCAGGATGAACCAGAGCATTTGAGGACAATACGCGATCGCATCTTAAGCAATAAGCAACGTGTGGGGCGGCTGCTGGGATTGTATCAGCAAATTTTGCAACAGCAGAAAATTGCCCCTAATAGCAGTGCTGAACTGGAACTAAAGCTATCAGGATTGGTCGTCAGACAACAGGGAAAATTAAGCGTCAACAACCGCATTTATGCTTCAGTTTTTGATCAAACTTGGGTGGACAAAGCTTTAGGTGATTTGCGGCCTTACAGCGAGGCGATCTCAGCTTGGCTCTCTTCTAAGTGCCAGGATGAAACCCAGTTGTTGCGAGGACAGAAATTACGAGATGCCCTAGCCTGGACATTGAATAAAAGCTTAAGCGATCAGGATTATCAATTTTTGAATGCCAGCCAAGAATTAGAAAAACGCAAAGTTCAAAATACGTTAGAGGAAATTCAAAAGTATTCAGAAGCTCGCAAACAGGGAAAACTCAATCTAGCGCTAGCCGCCACTACTAAAGAAACGGTCTATGAATTTCTTGACCACCTGACACCCGAAAGTTTTAGATATATCGTTTCACACTTAGAACTAGACTTCGGAGTAGTCAATCAAACTCTGTCAATGGTAGACAGCATGTTAGAAAGCCAGGGGTTTGATGCCATCCTCCAGAATATGTTGCATTCTATCACTGACAAAACCGGAGAGTTATTAAGTGCAGACCGCACCACGATTTATTTATTAGATGAAGCCAAAAACGAACTCTGGTCAATTCTGGCGAAGGGAGAAGATGGAGTTCCCTTAGAGATTCGAGTGCCAGTAGGTCAAGGCATTGCCGGAGAGGTTGCACAAAAGCGGGAAGTTGTCAATATTCCCTATGATTTCTATGACGACCCACGCTCTAGTACGGCTAAGAAGCAAGACAAAAAAACCGGATACCGTACTTACACAATGCTGGCTTTACCCTTGTTGGATGAGCAAGGAGATTTAGTGGGGGTTGTCCAATTAATTAATAAGTTAAAACCCCTTAAGGGTGCAAACGCTCTGTTGTCTAAACGAGTGGATGTTCAGGGCTTTACCCATGCAGATGAGCAACTTTTTGCAGAAGTTGCCCATTCAATTAAACTGATTCTCAAATCTTCCCAATTGTTTCATAAAGCAGCACAGAAACAACGGGCAGCTTCAGCACTGATGAATGCGATTCAATCGGTTGGTCAAAGTAGTTTGGACTTAGAAAAAACCCTCACCACGGTCATGGATGAGGCCAAGAAACTGATGAATGCTGACCGTAGTACCGTGTGGTTGATCGATCATGAGCGCAACCAACTATGGACTAAACTTGCCGATGCTCACGGCAACTTTAAAGAAATCCGTATTCCCAAGGATACAGGCTTCGTAGGCAAGACGGCGACTACGGGGCAGCCACTGATGATTCCGTTTGATTTGTACGATCATCCTGATTGTGAAACCGCCAAACAAACGGATCGCAAGACTCGTTATCGCACCTGTAGCTTGTTATGTATGCCCTTATACGCCGATAACGAATTGGTGGGTGTGACTCAATTAGTCAACAAAACCAAACAAGGTAGTTTCCCCCCCTACAATCCTGCTGATTGGCCAAAAGTTCCTGAACGCTGGAAGGCAAGTTTTGAGCGCAGCGATCAAGAGTTTATGGAGGCATTTAACTCTCAAGCCGTAGTGGCGCTTCAGAATGCCAAGCTGTTTAACAAAGTCAAGCAACAGCAGCAAGAGCAGCTAGATCTTGTTTTTAACGTTTCCAGTGGGGTGATTTTTACCAATAAAACAGGTCATATCACCGTTGCTAATGAACCAGCCAAGAATTTGCTCGGCTTGAGCGACATTGAGAACAAATCTGTGCGGGATTTAATCCGACTCAAAGAGGGGAATTTTGCTCAATGGTTTGATGCGGCTTTGGCTGCCAATGGTGAAAAAGCACGTCAGCAAGACTACCTATATCAAACTTTACTATCCCACGAAACTGAAGAACAACATAGCGTTAATTTATGCATTATCTCGTTTGCCAATGCTAGCGACCCGACTCAAGTATCAGGGACTCTTGTCATCATCAATGACAGCTCTGATGAAACACAGAAGGAAGAGCAACGAGATATTGTCCGTAGTGTTTCTAGTGGGGTGATACCGTTTGAAGATACTACAAG
>DALYIW010000338.1:0-8512 GCA_031970155.1 Coleofasciculaceae cyanobacterium CTOTU46601
AAAGGAACCTTAAAGTCAGGAGATAAGTATCAAACGAAAATTGAATTAGCGTCGGAAATCCTCAAACAGGCTGGAAAAATGTTTTAAATAATCTGCGTTTAATTATCCAGCTGACTCTTGCCTTGTCGCTGATTTTTCCTTGGCTAGATGTTTTCCCTAATCCTTCTTTGTTGCTCGGTTTTCACGAGTTAATTCATGCCATGAATCAATTTCAACCTTTTTTTCCTGATGGATAGTTTAGCTTTCTTCTTACTTCGTATTTCGGAGAGTGACAGAAGAGGGCTATTTGAGAAAATTGCAGGCGAAGCTTCAAATCAGAACACTACTTCAAGTATTTTTCCACCAATTACCATCGAACTCAATGATGAAAATTTTGGTTAATTTTGATAATAAATTCAGAATGAGCGTATCGGAATATAGCCAGCTTCTTTGATTAATTTTTGACCTTCACCAGTCAACAGTAACCTAGCGTAAGCTTCTCCGGCTTGCTCATCAACTTGCCCATTTTGTTTAATAATTACAAAAAGGCGGCGGGTTATCGGGTATTCCCCATTTTGTAATGCTTCAAGATTAAGTTGCTTGTTTTGTCCAGGGCACTTCTGTTCAGGTTTAATCACACCTTGATAGGGAGCAATAAAGGCACTCCCAACATGGCGACTAATGGGTAGAGATTTGACACTACACTGATTAATTATTTCAGGGGCAGAAGCATAATAAATGCCACCTTCATTAGGGCGTTTACCTACCTGGTTTAGGGCTTGAGTTGTCGTGGGGATGAAAACAACATTAGCCCCAAAAGTATTGGTTTCCAAAAGGTTTTCTTGGAAAAATTCAGTAGTTCCACTGTCATTAGGTCGAGAGTAGGGCGTTATTTTTAGATTCGGTCCACCAATTTGACTCCAGTTGGTGATTTTACCTGTGTAGATGCCTTTGAGTTGCTCTAAGGTCAATCCTTCGATATTCAGACTGGGGTGAACTGCGATCGCAAGTCCATCAATAGCCACAGAAACCTGCTTCAATTTAACCCCACGAGACGCCGCCATCTCGTACTCACTAGTCATGACAGGTCGTGAAGACTGAGCAAAAGAAAGTTGACCATCTAACAACATCTTGATACCAGTTCCCGAACCGGGTGGCAAGGTAGGATGTTGAGAGTAAGTCAGGCTAAATTTAGGAAATTCTTGTTTAATCTTCTTATCCACTAAACCTCGAATCGGTGCCCAGGTTGTACTTCCTCCATACAGCCATGTCCCAGAAGGAGCATTCACGGAACTGAGGCGAGAGTCGTCTGGTTGTTCTGCCGATTGTAAGCGTTGTGGATTGATGAGGTTAACTACAGGTAAAGCAACGGCACCACCGACAACCGCACCGAGTAAGCCAGCTAATAACGTTACCTTGATGTTTCTAGATAGCTTGAGACGTAGCTTAGATTCTGTTTGTAAACTGGGAGAACTGCCACAAAGTTCTTGCCAAGTCAGCGGCTCAACATTCGGTCCGATACAAATTGTTGGCAACCAAATTGCACCAGGATAAGCCGTCTTAAAATGTTCTAGACGTTTGCGAGCTTTTTGCACTGAAGCGAAAAGAGATTTGTTCTTGGTAAATTCCTTGAAAAAGTACTTCAAAAATTCTACAGCCACTGGATCGGGCACGGGTTCCCGCATCACAATGCTCTGAGGTAGATGCAATTGAGCGAGTTGGTTGGCTAATCCAAGTCCATCACAAGAATTGAAAATTGCCAACTGCAATCCTTTGCTAATCGCTTCTTTCAAAGCATCCTTAAATTGCTCAATACTCAAGCTATCGTGTTCGTTGACCTCAATCCAACCAATTTGCCCATCTTCTCGACTCCCACTGTGCCCCGTAAAAACAAAGATATGGTATCCCTGTTCATCCCACAGCGCTTCACATAACACCTTGAGATCAGGTTGCATCAAACAGACGACTTCTGCCCCAAGTTCCTCTAATTTCTGAATTATTTCTAGGTCATCCTTGGTATTGATGCCATCACTCCTGCCTACAGCCACTAAGATTCTGATTTTTGAGCTGCTCTTGTGGGGGTCTAATCGTTTGTTTTCTGGGCTTTTAGGCGCAATCAGAGCGATCTCAGCGTGGGGGTAGTGTTCTTCAAATAAGCTCCATTCTTGCCAGGGAAGGCGGCGCAAGTCGATGTCTTTGGCATCGAGAATCACTCGAATTTCGTCACCTGATTGATGTAATTGTTGTGCAATCGCAATTAACCCATCCCGAATAGGTTGCCAACTTTTATCACCAGAGTTCAGCCATTGATTCAAGTGATTTTTCACCGCCAAGATATGTTCAGATTCAGAATGAATCGTTACTCCTTTTGGTGTGAGACGCACCCCTGGTTTGGGAGCGATACAGGAACGCACCGCCTCAATTTGACGGTAAGCTGACTGCCATTTATTGAAGGATAATTCCAGCTCTTTGGGGAGTGGAGACAACAAGCCTTCTGTTTCAAATCCCCAATTTGTCGAAGTCAAAATGACTAGGAATCCTTCATTAGATGTTCGCCTGAGTTTAAGTCTGACTGTAGCCATAACCATATTCAGAATGAGCGTATCGGAATAAAGCCTGCTTCTTGAATTAATTTTTGTCCTTCATCGGTCAACAGTAAATGGGCGTAGGCTTCTCCTGCTTGCTCATCAACTGGCTCATTTTGTTTGATGACCACAAAAAGCCGACGAGAGAGAGGATAGTCTCCATTTCTAATGGCTTTGAAATTAAGTTGATTCCGTTGAGCCGGACACTTTTCGGGTGGAACAAGTGAGCCTTGGTAGGGAGGAATAAACTTCCTTTCTGTATAGCGACTAATTGGCAGAGGTTTGACGCTACACTGACCAACTAAGTTAGTAGCTGAAGCAAAGTAAATTCCGCCGCGATCGCTTTCATTGTTTTGGGATTGACTCACCTTATTTAGAGCCTCAGTCGGAGTTCTTACTTGTATGACATTTTTCCCAAAATTCCTAGCTAAAATCTCTTCTTTAAAGTATTCAGTTCCACCACTGCCGAGCGGGGAAGTGTAAGGGGTAATTTTTAGATTAGGACCACCCACTTGACTCCAATTTGTGATTTGACCGGTATAAATATTTTTTACTTGCTCTATAGTCAACCCTTCAATATTTAGACTGGGGTGAACGACGATCGCAATTCCATCAATGGCAACAGGAACCTGCTTCAGCTTAACTCCGCGAGTCGCTGCCATCTCATACTCACCCTTTTGAATAGGTCGTGAAGACTGAGAAAAAGACAGTTGACCCTGCAATAACATCTCGATTCCAGTTCCAGAACTCATTGGTTTCGTGGGATGTTGAGCAATGGATAAATTAAACCCAGGTACTTTCTTTTCGATTTGCTGGTCTACTTGTTCTCGAATTTTTGCCCAAGCTGTACTGCCGCCATACAACCATGTTCCTTGAGGAACATCAGGAACATCAACAAAACATCTGAAATATCCAATTAATTCCTTGATTCCCTTCGGTTTGTTCTGAGAAGGTTGTTGAGGACAAGCAGTTAGGGCGGGAGATGTATTTTCCTGTGTTAAACGGACAAAAGAAATTACAATCGCCGCCAACAAAGTTGCGACAATAAGCCCCCCAATAAGCTTAGGTTTTGACTTAGAGATTTTACGAGTTGGTTTAGGAAAATCACCAAGAAGTTTCTGCCAAGTTAGTGGCTCAACTAACGACGCAATACAAATTGTTGGCAACCAGACAGCACCAGGGTAATCAGACTTGTAATGTTCTAAACGTTTTCGTGCTTTTTGGACAGAAGCAAAAAGAGATTGGTTCTGAGTGAATTCATTGAAAAAGTACTTGAGAAAATCCACAGCTACCGGGTCGGGTACTGGTTCCCGCATCACAATGCTCTGAGGAAGATTTAACTGAGCAAGTTGATTAGCTAATCCCAGCCCGTCGCAGGAATTAAAAATTGCTAGCTGCAATCCTTTGTTGATAGCTTCCCTCAAAGCCTCCTTAAATTGCTCAATACTCAAGCTATCTTTGTTGTTAAGCTCAATCCAACCAATTTGCCCATCCTCTCGACTTCCACTGTGCCCCGTAAAGATAAAAATTTGATAGCCTTGTTCATCCCATAGCGATTCACACAAATTCTTGAGGTTTGGCTGCATCAGACACACCACTTCTGCCCCACGTTCCTCCAACTTCTGGATGACTTCCAGGTCATCTTTGGTATTAATACCATCGCTCCTGCCTACAACAACCAAAATTCTTACTTTTGAGCTGCTAGGCAACCATTGAATTTGTTTTTTATCGAAGTTTGTAGGTGTACTTAAAGCCACTTCAGCATGAGGATAATGCTGTTCAAATAAACTCCACTCTTGCCAGGGAAGGCGGCGCAAGTCAATGTCTTTGGCATCAATAATTACTCGAATCTCGTCACCTGATTGATGTAATTGTTGTGCGATCAGGCTTTGCCTGGTGCCGGAGGCGATCGCAATTAACTCATCCCGGATAGGTTGCCACCTTCCATCCCCAGAATTGAGCCATTGATTTAGGTAGTCTTTCACCGCTAAGGTGTGTTCGGATTGAGAATGAATCGTCACTGCCTTGGGTGTGAGACGCATCCCTGGTTTGGGAGCAATGCAGGAACGCACCGCTTCAATTTGACGGTAAGCTAATTGCCATTGATTGAAGGATGATTCTAGCTCTTTGGGTAGTGGAGACAAAAAGCCTTCGGTTTCAAACTCCCGATTTGTCGAAGTCAAAATGACAAGGAATCCCTCGTCGGACGTTCGCCTGAGTTTCAATTTGACTATGGCCATGATTGTCTCCTGTTGTTTGAAGTACTCAGACAACAAACTGTTCAGTAATACTCATCTCCTCTAACACCACTTTGACGCTAAACCTCTCCTCATGGATGCAACTAAACTCCAGTTGTATCCAGTCATCAGCGCTTCTAGCTTGAGCTTCCATACAAGCGGTTCTCGTTTCGTCGAGTACAATCAGTTGCAAATTTGGTGGCAGATGAATTGAATCGCTACCCGGATATAGCCGTAGGCAAACCTCAACGGCTTCTGTAGCTGTAGGAGTTAACTGCATCACCAGTACTACCGCCTGAGGAACCCCTTGTCTGCCCAATTGAATCACCTTCGCCCGACTGACGGAGTTTGTCTGAGTGTCAAGTTTCAGACGAGTCTTGCTTCTCAGGTTGCTAGCGAGTACCAAACTAGGCGACTGCCAACTGTCATTGAAAATTCCCTCAAGCCATTGACGCAGTTTCACTGTTGTGCTTGGAGCGATAGTATCGCTCAGTGCATCAAGAGATTGAAGCTCGGCAATTTGAATTTCCTCTGGTGGTTGTGCGATCGCCTCCACTGGAGAAAACCCCAACAACTGCACGGTGTCTAATTGCTGATTAAACTGAACCGCCACATAACCCAGTCGGTTTTCTGTCACCTCAGGCGGCACAATAAAAGCCGTCTCACCTGGGAGCACCGGACGACATTCGAGTCTACCAAGGTTCGGCAAAACTAAGTCAGCAACATCAAAAATCGCCCTCAGTCCAGGATGCCAGCTATCACCTTGAGTGAGATCTGTCTCGACCGACAGCCACTTAAGATAGCTGTGAACGGCGTAAACAGCTAGGGTATTGAGATAAACTTGTTTTCCCTTCTGAGGCGTAGCTTGTTCGGCAGCAAACTGCTGGGCTTGATGATGGGCATCTTTACCAAGAGGGACATTTAAATGCAGTGATTGTGTGCTGTTCATGGCTAATATCCGAAATTTCGTCCAATGTCTTGCAGGCGAGGAAGGCAATTGTTCTTCCAGTGAGAGTAGAGGGTTTGGTTGTTAGCGTTAAACTCTCTAGCAATGTCAGCAATTCGCTGAGGCGGCTCTTGCAAAAGCAACCGCATTGCCAATAACTGACAATTGCATTCCGGACATTTTCGAGGATGGCAACTGCTCAGTGTCCCCTCTTCATCCTGTTCAATGTATTGCCTCACTCGTTGGCCTAAACGCTGCCGTTCAGTTTCCTGGATTTGGACAATCTTGACCTCCAGTAAATCTAAGGTAATTGTTGGATCTGGTAGTTGCTCAATTAGGGTTGTTTGGTCACCCTCATTGTTACTAATGGGGCGGTCTAAGCTGATGGAATACTGATTGTCCGAGGCGTACAAATCCCTAATTCGCCACTTGAGGTAGCCATTAATCCAGGTCACTAGGCTCTGTTGAATTGAGGGCGATGATGCTGCTACTACTGGTTCCTGTGGGTTCGTTGGGGTAATGCGATCGCCTCTACTAGACGAACGCGGCTCAAAGGTATCAATGTTTTGGCTAACCCATTCCCAAGTTCGATTCAACGCCTGTAGATAGTCTTGGTGAGAAGACTTGTAGATGCCTGGTAGTTGTTGAATAACCGTCAGCAGCCTATTTAGAGCTTTCTGTCGCTCTGGACTAGGGTTTTCGTATCGACGAACCTGATCAATCAGGTTTTGGAGTTGTTCATCCACAGCAGTTTTTCTCCCATACCGCTGTGTATCTTCCTTGCACAATTGAAAGACACAAACGCTTTGATAGCTTGAGTCTAACTGACTTTGAGCCGATAAATTCAATGCCATGTAGCCTGGACTACAAACTATCTGCCTGACGCCCTCTGGCGCTTTTTCAACAATTATTGGGTTTGGCATCGTGACCATTACCTTATGAAGGTACCTACTTTCTTATCACCCCTCATCTAACGGCTTTATGAATTGATACCATGTCCGCTTTCATCTCTTCCTCGCGTGAAACCCAAGTATTAGGTAGGTTGGGTCAAGGTACGAGACCCAACATCTGACAAAAGAGGTGTCAACCTACAATTCATAACTAATCAACCGGACATGATATAAGTTCTATCTGTGTTAAGCCAATTGAAAGCGGTTTCAGCTAAAAAAAAGCTCCTGCTTTTACACAGGAGCCTTTCGACTATTTAGTTTTTAGCTCTCAACTAAATTCAGCAACCTAGTCGAGGTCAGGCATAGCCATAACTGGCTCATTTTCGCGATCGATGCCTTTCTCAAATCCAGCCGCCGCCGCACGAGCGCGACCAGCGTGCCAGAGGTGACCCACCAAGAAGAAGAAGGCCAACACGAAGTGAGAAGTAGACAACCAAGAACGCGGAGAAACGTAGTTGAAGGAGTTGATCTCCGTAGCAACACCACCCACCGAGTTCAGAGAACCCAGAGGAGCATGTGTCATGTACTCAGCAGCACGACGAGCTTGCCAAGGCTGAATGTCATTGTTGATCTTGTTGAGGTCAAGACCATTGGGACCACGCAGAGGCTCTAACCATGGACCTTGGAAGTCCCAGAAGCGCATGGTTTCACCACCGAAGATGATTTCTCCAGTAGGAGAGCGCATCAGGTATTTACCCAAACCAGTTGGGCCTTGAGCTGAACCTACGTTCGCACCTAAGCGTTGGTCACGAATCAAGAAGGTCAGTGCTTGAGCCTGAGAAGCTTCAGGACCCGTCGGGCCGTAGAATTCGCTGGGGTAAACAGTGTTGTTGAACCAGACGTAGCAAGCAGCGATGAAGCCCATCAGGGACAGCGCACCTAAGCTGTAAGACAGGTAAGCTTCACCCGACCAGATGAAGGCACGACGCGCCCAACCAAAAGGCTTGGTGAGGACGTGCCAAATGCCGCCAGCGATACAGATCAAGCCGATCCAAATGTGACCGCCGATCACATCTTCCATGTTATTGACACTGACAATCCAGCCATCGCCACCGAAGGGAGACTTCGTGAGATAACCGAAGATTACAGCTGGGTTCAGGGTCGGGTTGGTAATAACGCGGACATCACCACCACCGGGGGCCCAAGTGTCATACACACCACCCACAAACATGGCCTTGATGACCAACAACAGAGCACCAATTCCTAGGACGATTAGGTGGAATCCCAAGATGGTGGTCATCTTGTTCTTGTCTTTCCAGTCGTAACCAAAGAAAGCTGAGTACTCTTCTAAGGTTTCTGGGCCGCGAACGGCGTGATAGATACCGCCGATACCCAGTACAGCAGAAGAAATCAGGTGCAGTACCCCAACCACAAAGTAAGGGAAGGTGTCGATGACTTCACCGCCAGGACCAACACCCCAGCCAAGAGTGGCGAGGTGAGGCAGTAGGATTAAGCCCTGTTCGTACATGGGCTTTTCGGGCACAAAGTGAGCAACCTCAAACAAGGTCATTGCTCCAGCCCAGAAGACGATTAATCCAGCATGAGCAACGTGAGCGCCCAGCAACTTACCGGATAGGTTGATCAGACGGGCGTTACCAGACCACCAGGCAAAACCTGATGACTCTTGGTCACGATTACCCGCAACCACAGAACTACTAGAGAGTGTTACCACTGGGTAGTACCTCTTGAAAATGATGAATGATAAACAAGAATTTGATGAATGCTGAATGCTAAATGGTTCAGCATTCATCTTAAAGGGGTTTTACAGAGCGTTACCGCGAGGCAGAACTTCCTCAGGGAACTCAAAGCGCTCGT
>DALYIW010000339.1:0-1908 GCA_031970155.1 Coleofasciculaceae cyanobacterium CTOTU46601
TGCCCACCCTACTACTAGCAGTAGCGTTTAAATCAGCAATTTGCGTAAGTCCTGACTATACTGAGGCACAATGTTTTGTGTCTCTCTATCTGTATCAACTTCCAAGCCTTGACCCTAGACTCAATGAAAATTTCAAAGCTACTTTGGCAGGCGTACTTTTTACTGTGGCCTTTGACGGGCGGCATTTTGATGGGGCTAACACCGTCACCTGTAGAGGCTTGGCCATTAGCATGGGTGGCTCTGGTTCCTCTGTGGTTCTTGGTTGCCAGAGGTGAGAGTGTGCGCCAATGTGCTTTGTATGGCTTAGTTTGGGGCATTGGTTACCACGGTTTGGCGCTGTTTTGGATTACTGGCATTCATCCGATGACTTGGATGGGGGTACCGTGGTTGGCAAGTTTAGCGATCGCAATTTTCTGTTGGGCATTCATCACCCTCTGGGGAGCCGTTTTAGTCGCCATCTGGGCAGCGTGTCTATTTTGGCTTGTGCCTTCCCATCCTTTAGAAACAAGAGTGGGCAGAGTGAGATTTGGGATGAATCGCAGTAAGATTTACCCTTGGCTGCGCGTCCTCCTTGGAACAGCGTTGTGGTGTGGTTTAGAAGCTCTCTGGAGTGGAGGTTCCCTGTGGTGGACTTCTCTGTCCTATACCCAGAGTCCTCATAACCTGCCGATTTTGCACCTCGGTCAGCTGTCTGGCCCTTCGACCGTTGTAGCTCTTATCGTAGCGGTAAATGGTTTGATTGCCGAAGCTTGGATTAGCTATCAGCAAGCTAGAGGTGTTAAAGAATTGAAGGTTGGCAAGTTACAGGGGGAAAATTCAAACCCACCCTTCGGAAACGCCTTCAGCGAAAAACATTCAAACCTTAAATTTGTAAGCCTTATAAGTACAGCAATTGGTCTGTTAGTTGCTTCACACTTGATTGGTTTTGGACTCTACAGCCGTCCTTTAATTCAACCCACTGCTGCTGCGCTAAAAGTGGGAATTATTCAGGGTAATATTCCTAATGAAATTAAGCTTTTTTCAGAAGGTGGGCGTCGTGCTCTTTCTGGCTACACTACTGGCTATCAAACTTTAGCTAATCAAGGAGTGGAGGCAGTTTTAACTCCTGAAGGAGCTTTGCCTTTTTTCAAGCGTGATTTAATGAATAGTGCCTTTGTCTGGGCAGTTCAGCAAAAAGGTGTTGTTGCTTGGGTAGGAGCATTTGGAGGGGAGGGAAGTCACTTTACAAATAGCTTGTTTACTCTCACTGGCAAGGGCGAGATATTCAGTCGCTACAACAAAGTAAATCTGGTGCCGATTGGAGAGTACGTACCTTTTGAGCCAATTCTAGGTGGCTTGATTCAGCGGTTGTCGCCTTTGGATGAACATCAAGTTCCTGGTTCACCCAACCAAATATTTGAAACACCTTTCGGTCGTGCGATCGCAGGTATCTGCTACGACTCTGCTTTTGCTGAACATTTCCGGCGTCAGGCAGCAACTGGCGGTCAATTTATCCTCAGTGCTTCTAATAATGCTCATTACAGTGCATCCATGCCAGCCCAGCATCATGCTCAAGATGTGATGCGAGCAATTGAAACTGATAGATGGGCAGTGCGAGCAACTAACACGGGATATTCTGGCATCGTAGACCCCCATGGCAAAACGATATGGCTATCTAGACTTAAAACGTATGCAATTCATGCGGATACGATTTATCGGCGGCAGACACAGACTCTTTATGTACGCTGGGGAAATTGGCTGACACCAGTTTTGTTGGGATGCGCTGGGTTATCGTGGTTCGTTGTTAACGGCAGATATCGGCTGAAGTTCTTGCCATAGGCTACACGAGATGTAGACAGCGATCGCTAAGTCGAAGAAAGAGACTTTCATGCTTTCGTTGTGTACTCCCGTTCATGGAGTCTGTTGCAA
>DALYIW010000339.1:1918-8454 GCA_031970155.1 Coleofasciculaceae cyanobacterium CTOTU46601
TTTGTTGTTTGTTGTTTGTTGTTTGTTGTTTGTTGTTTGTTGTTTGTTGTTTGTGGGGTTGGATGCTTCTCTCTACTCCTGATTTCTGACTTCTGACTTCTGACTTCTATGAGGATCTGCGTGAAGCGCGTCCGCAACGCCAGTACTTTCACGACGTGCAAACCTACGAGCGGCGAAAGCGTATTCCGCTGTTTTTGATTCTCGCAGCACGCAAACCTGTATGACAAAAATATCTTTTTAATCTGACTCTAGAGCAGTAGTGTGAATAACTTATCTCAACGAAAGCTTTTATCAGGGTTATGTCATGGCTCAATCTTTTTTAGCTCTACGATTTTGTCAATCGGCATACCTCTCTTAGTTTTATTGATGACTGATGATTTAATTGTTCGAGAAAATGCCAAAGAATCTTTGAATTTTTACATCAATATTTATATCTACGCACTTACTTTATTTGCACTCACTCTTGTGAATGTAAATCTTTTTATATTTGGTTTTTTAATGATTATTCTGTTGTTTACTGGTAGTTTAATCTTGGCTATAGTTGCCCTTACTAAAGTTTTGAATAATCCTAGTCAACCCTACCACTACCCATTCATTTTTCGCTTATTCTAGTAGTAAAAAAAACTCATTTAGGAGCAGTAATAGAGGCGGAGAGCCAGAGAAAATGGGTCAATAGCCAAACAATAACCCCCAACTCCCCTCGTCGAAGCGACAGGATGGACAATTAATAGCAATACAGGACTTACGCATGGACACCACATACTGTTACCTTTCTAATCATTCCTCTTGTTCCTTCCAGTGTTCCTATTCCTTCTATGTGATCCGATACCCTCCTTGACTTTCTCTTCCTTAAGGTATAGTCGGCGACCAAAAACAGGAGTCAGGAGTCAGGAGTAGAGACTGGGAAAAAAGAACCATCTACCCCCACAAACAACAAACAACAAACAACAAACAACAAATTATGAAGCGATCGCTTGTTAGCCTTTCTCTTAGCGTACTTTTCCTGACCTCCCTCGCCTCAACTGCCCTAACCGCAACGCCTAAAACCCCAGAAAAACAAGAAACCTGTGAAATTTTAGTAGTTGGAGGTGGGCTTGCGGGTGCGGCGACGGCTTATGAAGGCTTACTGGCGGGACGGACGGTTTGCCTGACTGAAATTACTGACTGGGTAGGGGGGCAAATTTCTGCTCAAGGAACTTCGGCACTGGATGAGCGACCCACTCAGCGATCGCGTTTATTCTACTCTAGAGGCTACCTGGAATTACGCGATCGCATTCAACGCTACTACGGCGAACTTAACCCCGGAGATTGCTGGGTGAGCGAAGCTTGTTTTATTCCCCGCGATGCTCACAAAATCCTCTTGAGGATATTACAAGACACCGCAAAACGCGGCAAAGGCACACTTAAGTGGTTTCCCTCTACTGTCGTCAAGGAACTGAAACTTAGCCCCAGTGGCAACTTGATAGAATCAGCTATTGCCATTAGTCATAAACCTGCGGCTGGTGCCCCTCCCCTCAACACCTCTCCTCTATCTCAAACCATCGAAGATTGGTATCGATACGAAAATTCCTCCCGCTTCGAGAAAAGCATTGTACGCTTCGTACCCCAAAAACCACCTCAGGGTAATGCTCCGAATTGGTACGTTATTGACGCCACCGAAACGGGTGAAATCATTGGTCTAGCTGATGTTCCCTACCGCGTCGGCATCGACCCCCGCACCTACCTAGAACCGTCTTCTTCTAGCGCTACTGGAGACCCTTATTGTACGCAAGGTTTTACCTACACCTTTGCGATGGAAGCCACCAAAGAACCCCAAACCCATGTAATGCCGTCGTTTTATCCTCAACATGAACCCTACTATAGCTATGAACTAAAACGACTAGCGGACTTTGGGCTAGTGTTCACTTATCGGCGGATTTGGAGTCCGGAAAAGGGCAAACCGACAAAATTTGGTGGTATCAATTTCACGACTCCCACACCTGGAGACATCTCCATGCAAAACTGGACTTGGGGCAATGACTATCGTCCAGGTACCTCAGAAGACAACTTCGTTTTAACCCGCAACCAGTTACAAACGACAGGACAGCTGCAACCTGGAGGCTGGCTGGGTGGATTGCGGACAGAAACCCTACGCAAAGGTGAAGAACATGCCATCGGCTACTTCCATTGGTTAGTAGCTGGAACTACCGACTCTCAGCTAGGTGCTGGTGTCAAGAAACCTTATCCAAATCATAAGTATCTATCTGGATTAGATTCTCCGATGGGGACGGTGCATGGATTATCTAAGTATCCCTACATTCGCGAAGGACGAAGGATTATTGGACGCCAGGGTTTTGGTTCTCCTAACGGCTTTAGTATCTGGGAAATTGACATCTCTCGCCGTGATTACAAGGAGGATTATTACCGCAAGACACTCTCTCCACAGATGTATCGCGATTTACGCACAGCGCTTTCTGGACTAGAAGCAGTGGCTGTAATTAGTGGTCAAAAGTCGCCGGAAGACGTGATGAGGCGTACTCGTTCTTCTATCTATTCTGATTCTGTAGGGATTGGGCATTATGCGATCGACTTTCACCCTTGTATGACTAAGAGTCCACCTGAAGCCCCTGGTAATACTGAACGTGAGGGTGAGCGACAGGGAGCAGGTCAATCTTATCCTTTTGAAATTCCGTTGCGATCGCTGATTCCTCAGAAAATCGACAATATGTTAGTAGCGGGAAAAAGTATTGCCACAAGTCACATTGCGGCGGCGGCTTATCGGGTGCATTCCTTTGAATGGTCATCTGGCGCGGCAGCTGGCACTACAGCAGCTTTTGCTTTAGAAAAAGGGATCGCACCTTACCAGCTAGTGGATGAACTCCCGCGACAAGAGCAACAACTGGAAGTCTTACGGCGACGGTTGGAAAACAATGGCAATCCTACTGCTTTTCCAGATACTTCAATTTTCAATGAATCCTGGGACGAGTGGAAATAGTTATTTGAGAGGGAGTAGGGAGTAGGGAGTGGGGAGTAGGAGTTCACGTTTTTAAACGTGGGATTGAAATAAGGAAGCGAGGGTTTCTGACGATACCCAAACTCTCAACAAATACTTGATTTTTGAGTTTTAAACCACCAATTAAAGTTTTTGAAAGATTTTCCCGACTCCCGACTCCCGACTCCCGCCTCCCAACTCCCGACTCCCGACTCCCGACTCCCTACCCCGAAGGGCTTTAGTTATCCAATTCATAACCACGCCAAAAAGGGGATAGGATTTCTGGTAGATTTCTGCAAAACTAGAAAGGAATAGGTTTTGTTTAATTTTGTTTGAAGAATTCTGGTAACCTTTATAAGACTATGCTAAATTCAGCAGCTTTTAAAGCAGCATCTGCCTCGCCAGTCATAGCTCCTGAACGCTCTGGTCAAGTTACCCAAAAGCCCTATCCCACTTACAAGGTGATTGTGCTCAACGATGACTTCAACACGTTTCAGCACGTTCACGACTGTCTGGTGAAGTATATTCCTGGAATGACGAGCGATCGCGCTTGGCAGCTTACCCATCAGGTTCACAATGACGGTCAAGCTATTGTCTGGGTTGGCCCTCAAGAACAGGCAGAACTCTATCACCAACAGCTGAGTCGTGCTGGGTTAACAATGGCTCCCATCGAAGCAGCTTAAATTCATGAGCAACCCCAATGGCGGTAGACTGGTTTGGAATCACTCGACTCACATTCAGGGTCTAATTCCAGTCCTCGAACGACTCACAAGTTACAGTGGCATTCAAACCATTACGCCTGCCGTGATTGGACGGGCGAAAAGTCATTCTCCTAAGTTGCAATTAAAAGTATCCGTCCCAATTCGGGGGGGATTTAAGCTAATTGCTAGGGCAGGGAAAACGTATCAAGAGGTATTTATCCTGACTAACTTGAGTCAGGTAGATTTGGAGAATGCGATCGCTAAAGCCCTTCATAAGTGTTGAGTGTTAAGTGTTGAGTTTTGAGTTAAAAAAATTATTCATAAATTCAAAAATCAAAACTCATAATTCATAACTGGGTGCAGCGGTAAGCTAAATTCAAAACGGCTAACGATTATTTTGTTGTTCTAAAAGTCGCTGGGCTTCTCTGAGGTTGTTGTAAGCAACGGCATCGTTGGGGTCGAGTTGGATCGCTTGCCGAAAGATTGCTTCTGCTTCCGCATAGTTGCCAGCTTGGCTTGCCGCATTGCCTTGTTGAATGAGCAGATTAAAATTCTGGGCAATCGCTTGTAGCGGAGTTGCCACCAGCGATAAAGTCAACAGCACAGGAAAAAAACGATGCAACATTTTTATTTAGCAAATCGGTAGTGCGAGCATCTTGTAATAGGTAGTGCGAGTATCTTGCTCACGAGTAATAGGTAATGATGTCTGATAGTCTCCTTAATCTTGTGGAAACTTCTTAACTTCAATTCTTGCTTTCTTCTCACTTTAAAAACAGAAAATTTCACTATTTTTTTTTGAATAAAGTATTGCTTTTTTTCTAATTAACTTAGGACTTACGCAAAATGACCTTTAAAACGCCATATGTAAGGGTGAACGGCCGTTCACCCCTACTATATGTGGTGTCCATGCGTAAGTCCTGTAACTGTTACTATTGATATTGTACGCAATCATTAATGCGTACAAAGCCGCGCTGGTGATGGTTGACGGCCTTGACAGCGCGGCTGACTCCCACATTCATAGGAGCTTATTTGATCATGCCAAAACGACAACAACGCGATCATGAAAGAAGGCGATCGCAAACCTCCCATCGTAGAGAACACATTATCAATCATCCTCGTCCTCTCACTGACCGAGAGCGAACTCTGATTTTCCTCTACAGCTACTGCCAGCTGGGAATGACGCCACAGCAGTTCTATGCCAAATGGGATGTTACTCATGAGGATATTGCTTTAATCTGCTGTCGATCGCATTCTTTCGTCCGGCGCTGGTTTCAGAGAGGGCACAATTATTCCCCTCCACATGCCAGCGATTTACGCCATCTTGCCCTGATGGACTTTATGCTGGAGCATTTCGAGGAGATTCCTAAACCTCTGTTTGATATGCTGTGTTTCCCAAGGTGAGACTCATACCCAGAAGTCGGGTTTCTTCAAGAAACCCGACTTCTCAACCCTGCGATCTTGAGGTTTAATTGTGCCTATCTGATAAAGTTTTGGCATGGGGCAGATAAAAGCAGTTTTATGCGGATATTACGGCAAAGGTAATGGCGGCGATGAGGCGCTGCTAGCTTCTCTGCTGCAAATGTTACCGGAGTCGGTGACTCCTGTTGTGCTTTCTGGTAAACCTAAAGAGACTCGTAAGCGCTATGGGGTTCACAGTTGCGATCGCAATTCCACTTTCCAAGTACTCCAGGCAATGCGCCAGTCAGATATCTTTATCTGGGGCGGTGGCAGTCTAATTCAGGATGTCACCAGTGCAGTGAGTCCTTTGTACTACGCTGGGTTGATGGGATTGGCGCGACAACTGGGTTTACAAACAATCGCTTGGGCACAGGGAATTGGGCCTCTAAAGCGTCCGTTGACTCGTTGGGTAGCACAGCAGTCCTTTGCTGGTTGTACGGCGGTGAGTGTGCGTGATGGGGGTTCAGCAGCACTTTTAAGCGATTGGCAAATTTCCTCGATTATGGCTCCCGATCCAGTTTGGGCGCTAGATTCCTTACCTGTAAACGGATTGTGGGATTTACCAGCACCGAGAGTGGCCGTTACGTTGCGATCGCACCCCACCTTAACCCCTGATCGTCTCACTAACCTCACCCACGCTCTAGTTGACTTTCAAAAAGCCACACAAACTTGTATTTTATTGGTACCTTTCCAAGCCTCTCAAGACTTGAGCATAGCTCAATCAATTCAGTCTCAATTAACTGGCCCAAATCACATTTTCTGTCTAGAAAACCCCAGAGAATTGAAAGGATTATTTCGAGGCGTAGAAATGGCCATTGGGATGCGCTTTCACAGTCTTATTATGGCGGCAGCAGAAGAATGTCGATGTTTTGCTCTTAGTTATGACCCTAAAGTTAGCCAACTAATGGCTGAACTAGATTTGCCAGGATGGGACTTAGCTCTGTTACCAGATGACCCAAATTTAATCTGTCAAACTTGGCTTAAACACTATGTTAATGGTGACCCGCTTACTGGTGACCAAATCCAGTCATTGAAAGATCGGGCACTGATGCATCGGGATGTGTTAACGAGAACGGTGAATAACTTGGTGAATCTTTAGAGATAGTTGCTTGGCATTTCGAGCAAATTTTTTCTAGGAATGAGAAAACCAAATTGTTGTATTGTTTGTTGTGCTGTTTGTTGTCAAATATAATGGCATTCCACAAATGTTCTAGCTGTTCTCTTGTAGTGCATTTTTGTAGCTGACAGGCTACGGCATTTTTCCACTGCTCTAGCTGACGGTAGCTGATGAATTGTCCTCCTTGATCTTTGCGATGAACAAACAGAACATAGCTCCAAGATTCAATTTTGACGATTAGTGATTCAGAAATTTGGAGGAATTTTGCAAGTTGGCGCTTAGTGATGCA
>DALYIW010000340.1:0-1166 GCA_031970155.1 Coleofasciculaceae cyanobacterium CTOTU46601
CTGCCAGCGTAGAAAACCGACTCGCGGGTTCTAAGGGTGGGGGTAGCGCTTTACCCGATGATGTACGTAGTTTCATGGAGCCGCGCTTTGGGGCAGATTTTAGCAGCGTGCGGGTGCATACCGACTCGACTGCTGTCCAAATGAATAAGGAGTTAGGAGCGCAGGCGTTTGCTCATGGTAGCGATATTTACTATGGGGCGGGGAAGTCTCCGGGTAAAGATGAGTTGACGGCGCATGAATTGACGCACACAATTCAGCAGGGTGCGGCGGTGCGGCGAAAACCCAAGCCAGAAGAAGAGGAGAAACAACCACTTCAGGCGAAGAAACTCTCCAGTAAGACTCCCGAAATTCAAAATAAGTTAGCGACGGGGATAGCCGCCCAAATTCAAGCTAAAGCCGACCCCGGTCAGATTCTAGAACAGCTAAAAAATACACCGCCAACCAGTGCGCCTGCGGCATACGGGCAAGCGCAAGCAGCTTCGGCTGGGGCGTTGGAAGCACAAAAACAACAACTCGAACAAAGTTTACCTAAAATTCCGGCACCAACAGGGTTGCCCGCTCAGAAATCTGGGTCTAAAGAAGCTAAAGGCAAAGGAACGGCTGTTGCTGGAAATAAGGAAACACCAGCGGCGAAAACAATTAGACAGAAATCTGGTCAAGCTGCAAAGGCATCTAAAATCCAGGTAAAAGAGGCACCTCCGCCTCGATCGATAAAACCTACGCAACTAGCTGGCGGGAATGCTGGAAAACCTCCTGCGGCTGGGAATGGCGGCGCAAAAAGCGAGCAAGCAGCTCAATCCGACCCTCAGTTGGCTCGCAGCGCTCAAAATGAACTAGCAAGTGTGCGACTCGACAGCAGTCAAGTTAGCACTAAGCTAGGGAAGGCTCCCACGGTTGATATGACGGGTGAGGCTGACCCTTCACAAATGGATGGGGAGCAACGTCAATCCAACGAGCAAGTAGGCAAGAAAAAGGCAGAAGCTGCTAAAGAAATCAATCAAGACTTTGGTGAGAATAATATCTTCCCCGAAGACAGCAAGGAAACACTTCAGGCAAGTAAAGTACTTTCAGCCGCAAAGAGTCCTGGGGGCAACAAAGGCAAAGTACCCACCGTTCCTGGTGAGGTCGCGGGTAATCTCAATCAATCCCTCGCTCCTGCCCTGAAA
>DALYIW010000340.1:1319-3720 GCA_031970155.1 Coleofasciculaceae cyanobacterium CTOTU46601
GTCTGAGGTGCAAGCCTCGAAACAGGAGTGGCAAACAGAACTCACTAAGGCAGAAAAGGATTATCAGGATAAAGCAGGAAAGGCAACACAAGACCAAAAGAAAAAAATTGCCCAGGAGAAACAGAAAGGAGAGCAAGAAGCTTCCAAACACATAGCAGAGGCGGAAAAGAAAGCCGAACAAGAAAAGCAGAAAGCAGAAAAAGAAGCCGACCAGAAAAAGGGCGGTTTCTTGGGCTGGGTTAAATCAGCGGCTACTGCTGTGATTGACGGTCTTAAAAAAGCTGTCAACTTTATCTACGATAATCTCCGTAAGGCGGTCAAATTTATCTTCGAGCAAGCGATAAAATTGGCAACGGCTGTTATCGACCTGGCACGTAAAGCGATCGTTGGATTAATTCAGGGCTTGGGAACAATTCTCAAAGGATTGGTTAACGTCGTCTTTGCTGCCTTCCCAGAAATTGCTAAGAAAATAAACAGCAAAATTGATAAGGCAATCAAGGCAGCTGTGAAGGCGGTTAACGCTGCGGCAGATTTGTTGAAGAAAGGTGTTACTGCTGCTCTCAATTTCCTGGCGAAAGCTTTGGATACTTTGCTGGCAGGAATCCAAGCACTTTACAATGCTGCTTTCGACGCCATTGGCAAAGTTATTGAGGCTCTCAGGAAACTCTTGGAGGGATTGGGTAACTTGGTGGCTGCGGCGAAGCAGATGCCCGGTCACTTTATGGGGCAACTATCCGAGGAAGTCCTGGGGATGAATCTTACGGAGCCATTGCCTTTTGAGCGTTCTAAGGAAGATTGTGCCAAGTGCGACGCGCCAGCAACGGCGAAGGGCGGCGACGATAAAGCAGCGCTGTTGAACAAGACTCAGTTTACAGAAGAAGACTTTGCTTTAGACACTGTTGCGCCGTTTGATGTTGACCCCGAATTCGTCGCCTCGCTGAATCTTCAGCAGGGTGGGGAAGTCGAGTTTGGCGAGTCGAATGACCCTGCAAACTCGATGGAGGCAATTAAGGCAGAATTGGCTGGAGGAGAGACAGAGGGCAATGCACCCGCTGGTGCTGCTGTAGGGGGTGAAAAGGCTGGTGGTGGGTGTTGCGATGACGAGCAAACTGCTGAGGCGAAACTCCAAGAGATGATGGCGCAAAAGCCGGAAGGTGCGGAGGGAACCCAGAAACAAGGTAAGCCAGCCCAGCAGGGCGATATTCCCGCGAATATGAAGACTATTGGGCCGCTTTCGGTGGGGCAGCGAGCCAAGTATATGTCTCACCAGATGATACAAGGTGTCAAGCAGTGGTTCTCTGCTAACTGGCCCAAATTGCTGGCGGGTGCGATCGCTGCACTAGCGGCGTTTGTCGGTCTTAATATCCTAACAGGTGGTGCAATTACAGCCGCACTACCAGCGCTCATGCAGGTAGTTGCTGTCGTGATGGGCGGCGTGGCGCTGGCAAATATTGCGGGGCATATCGGCAATTACTTGAGCCAAGGCTGGGCGGGTAATATTGGTGGCGCTGCCAAGAGTTTAGCTCGTGGTTTGGCTGCTGGTGCAGTTGAGTTGGTCTTCGCCCTGCTGTTCAATGCAGGCGCTGTCATCAAAGCGCTTAAGGGCGGCATCAAGGGAACCGCGAAGGCAGTGGCAGGAGCGGCTAAGAACACGGTCAAGACGACTGTCAAGAGTGTCAAGGAGCTGGGTCAGATTGGCATGAAGGGAGCGAAAACGGCTCTCAAGAATGGCAAGATTATGCTCCAAGGAGTCAAAGGTGGGTTCGCTAAGGGTGCGAAGTCGCTGGATGACTTGGCAAGTCGGCTTGTGGGCAAGTTGCGTTTCAACAAGTTCAAAATTCGGCGGCAAGGGCTGCGAATCCAGCTTTTGGGGCATATCAATCCTTGGGTGTTAATTGCTGAAGGTGATGTTAAGGAAGTCTCTAAAAAGAAGAAAGGCGCAGTTTTCGTTACTGATGATGAATTCAAGGCGCTGCAAGAAGGAGGACTTCCACAAACGAGCGGTGCGCTAAAACAGTACGAAGTTCTTGACTATAACAAAACCAAAGCTTCCGGTAGTGGCGCTCGTGGCAAGACAGGTGACGGTCTGACTGGCGATCATATCCCTTCTAATGGAGCCTTAACAAAAGCAAAAGAAAACGAATTATTCAATCATTTAACTAATAATCCTGCTTCAAATAATGCCCTCAAGAATTTAACTCCAGAGCAAATAGAGGAACTCAAGGGAGTTTTAACTAAGAGAGGAAAAGCCAACGCAAATGAAGTAGTCAAGTTTCTTCAAAATGCTAACGGTCGTCGCGCAATTGCACCCGCTGAGAGAGCAGCTATTACTAAAGCTGTAGAAGATATTAATAAAATGAAAAAAGAAGAACCGGCACCACCACCAGCCGGGCCGCCAGCG
>DALYIW010000340.1:3732-8441 GCA_031970155.1 Coleofasciculaceae cyanobacterium CTOTU46601
TGGAGGTAACAATACTGCTACACAAATTGCAGGGGATGCTAAAGATTTAAGCGTGGCATTTAAAAAAGATGCTGAAGCCATTTTACAAGGATTGTATAACGATGGAAAATTAACTCCTGAGATTGTGGGAGCCTATGCTCGTGCCTATCAAGAAAATTTAAGAAAAGGCGTATTTACTCCCAGTCCTGAAATTGATAAAATGTTGATGGAATATGTCAATAAAATAAAGACAGACTAAAATACTCTGGTATTTATCGCCGAACAGTGCCATAGCACAATAAAATATCAAAATCAAAACGTCCGCAGAGATAATTTAGGTTTGAGTAATATCACTTAATTAAAGGTTAAACCAATGCTGTCTACTACGATCGCGGAAATTCTCGATAATTCATCGTTGACACTTGACGAAAAAGTTGAAAAGATAACTGAGAAGCTCCATTCTTACCCAGATAAAGGAGTATCAGAAAGCATCGAATTTATTATGAACACTGATGATGCTGATGCTGCTAGCCATCCAGCAAACTATTTAGCTTTATTACCAAATATCCAAAAGGAGAAAAGAAAAGTTGTTGAACATATTCTCGATGGCAAACCACATCTCATGTTTGCCATTACTAATCTGGTTAAAGAGTTACCAGATGATGTTGTAGAACGATTAATTGATGATTATTTTAAAACCCCTTCATCAACAGACTTATATAACGTGATTTTTGAAGTGGCTAATTTTTATCCAGAAAAACTGCATAAGTATGCACCACAAATTGAAGATGATTTAATTAAAGAATTGATTTTGCCAGGAGGGCCAGATAGCTGGGTAGATGATTTAGTTAACAAATATCTGGAAGATAAAGACCCAGAATATTTGAAACAATTGGCATGGTTCCGTACAGATAAGGCATTAGATGCGCTCCTGACCATAGCTCCGAAGGTTCCAGAAGAAGACTTAGAAAATCTCTATGCTTATGTAGAAAGTTCAGGAGTATTTCCAGATACGCGATTGGCTTCTGTGTATTTCCAAAATTATCGTGGCTACGTTGTGTCGCGTAGTGAAAGCCCTCATCATATGGGAGGAAGTTTTCCTCATCCGGTTCCCAAATGTCCGGTGACAGATACACCAGCTAATCGCATTCTAACTTTAGATGTATCTGAATTAGATTTAGGTATTGAAAGTGGATATAATCCCAGCTTTTTCTGGTATGAAAGCGGTTATCCACCCGACTGTCTTTATGTGCAATTTACCGAAAACGGTCTTAAAGGGATAGCAACTCCAATGACTGATGGAGAAGTGGGAACCGATCTCATTCCGGGAGAATTGGCATTGAAACTAGAAGAGTATCCCTTAAAATATGGTCGTGGAGGTTCAGCGGTTCCTGGATACTCTTATCATCAAGTGGGGGGCTATCCTTCCCTAATGCGGTTTGAGCGTTTTCCCCGCTGCCCCGTCTGTGGCAAAGGGATGAGGTTTTTAGTCAGTATTGATAGTGGAATGACTCCCTTTGGCAGGTTGGGATTCAATGGAATCCTCTACGGATTTTGGTGTGACGATTGCGCTGTCTCGTGTACCTACCGCCAAAGCGATGAGGATTAATTTAACCAAGGGTGAAGAGATTACAGATGAGGGGAAATATATTTTGATTAACTTCTTTTCAAAACTAAGTATAGGCAGGAGTGCCATAGAAGATGAATTGGATAAAATTTTAGGGGATAAGGGTGAAGTGACAGGAGGTGGTTCTGGGATCTCTGGTTCCAATATAGACATAGACATATATGAGGGAAGTGCTGCTGATTTTTTAGAACCGATCAGAACCGTTCTTCAAGAGCTTGATGTGCCAGATGATACTGTAATTGTAATTGGCGAGGAACGCTTTCAAGTGTATGAATAACTTCCGTGCGATCGCATATGTTGATGATAATTTTGACTCAAGGCTTTCACTGTTATGAGTTTTTGGCAAGATCAAATTTCCCTTTCTAAATTTTTGGGAAGATGAGCTATCATACTGAAAACTGTCACCTGGACAGCGAATTAACGCTACGCGATCGCTCCCAATCCCCCCTAACGCTTCGCGCAGTATCTCTGTCTCTAATCAAGCAAGACGACGAAGTAATCGAGTGTCGTCTCACCTTCAAAGTAAATCCAGAACTCTACCAGCGCATCGACACCGAGGCATTATTCAACCTCAAGCCAGAAGTGCGCCGTCCCCTCTCGGCTGGCAACTTCCTGCCCTCATCCGACATCGAAATCGAAATCGGTCTACAGCCGAATTTGCTGCCACAGCCGATAGAACAGGCTACAAATGCTAACGAGGCTGCAACCTATATCCTGAATCTGAGTCAAGAACAACCCGAAAACCCACTGCTATCGACCGAAAGTTGGTTAGCACTATCCGTCAAGCAACAAAAGGAGTCCGGTGAGACAGGCTACCGCACTCTCTGGGCTGATATGACTGCATCGGTTTTTGTGCAAGCAGCTACACAGGGTGAGGGCGAGCAAATTAATGATGCTCTAGCCAATTTCTTCAAAGAATCGATGGAAGCCAATCTGCCTGCTGTGACTCAAGAAGCTACTTCGGAAATGATTGAGGAAATGACCAATTATTTCAAACAATTGGCTAATGTCAGTTTGGATGGGTTAGCCCAGCGCGTATCTAGCGCATTTACTCAAGAAGTAGAACCAGGTTTCAAACCAACTCCCACAAACGAAGAAATTTTTGCAGAAATTGTCAATTTCTTCACAGAAGACGAATGGCCTTTCGTCGAAATTGAAGGAGAGCTACTCTTGCAGATGGTTTTCCAGGGGGAAAATGGAAAATGGACTTGTTACGCCAAAGCAAGAGAAGAACAAAAGCAATTTGTCTTTTACTCAGTTTGCCCCGTTAACACACCAGAAAACAAGCGAATGGCGATCGCAGAGTTTCTGACATTAGCCAATTCAGGCACGATCATCGGCAACTTTGAAATGGACTTTGAAGATGGGGAAATTCGCTACAAAACCAGTATTGATGTTGAAGGCGACAGTCTTAGTTCAGCACTGATAAAACAGTTGGTTTATGCCAACGTGATGATGATGGATCAATACTTGCCAGGAATTATGTCTGTTATCTATGGGGAGGTGGAAGTAAAGGATGCGATCGCTTCCATAGAATCATAACCAATCTCGCGATCGTGCCCCTAATAACTGTTAACTTTATCTTCACTCAGGTTGGATCTATAATTGATGGGGATGTGGAAGCAGATGATGCGCGATCGCACCGACTCCCTCCTAACCATTCGCGCGATCGCCCTCACCCAGCTAAAATCTAGACGAAATGAATGACGAAAACAACGAGACAATACAAACTCTACCCTCACAGTTCTCACTGGATTAAGCTGAGGTTTTTGCTCAAAGCTGACACATCTACTTCGGGAACCAAGACATTTAGTGAGGATGAGGAGATGGGCGAGCTAGTTCTCATTTTAAATGAGAATATAGAAATTATTGATGAAAATTGGATAATTGATGTCGAATCCCCCTTTGTTGTTGCAAAACGCGGTCAAGGTTTGAATCAAAAATTGCTCCAAGCTTGAAAAAGAAAGTTGCATGAGTGCCGATTTGGCCTATGGATTAATACCTAAAGCAATGTGTCACCAGAGGAGGCGATCGCTCAACTCGCCACACCCAGCGCGCGAGGAGCAGCGATCGCACTCAACCTTGTAGTAAAATACACGGGTATGCTCCCCACTTAAGCTAATGCCAGAAGAAGATTATTACTATTATCAACCAGAAGACTATATCGGAGCGGGACTGGCATTTCCTTTGCAAGTCAACGTACAAGGAGGTCTTCAACTCAGTTCAAATACTCAAAACATCGAAGAATCTATCGTCATCATCCTACGGACAGATTTAGGCGAACGGGTGTATCGACCCAACTTTGGCTCGCGGTTGTCAGAATTAGTTTTTGAACCGATGAACGTCCAAACGCTTCTCTTAATCCGATTATACGTAGAAGAGGCATTAGAAATGTGGGAACCGCGGATTATTTTAAAAGAAGTGCGTGCCGACCCCGACCCGATTAGAGGTAGAGTAGATATTGAAATAATTTACCAACCTAAAGACAGTCCCGATACTCGCAGCTTAGTTTATCCCTTTTATTTATCCCCAGCAAGTGAGTCGCTGTGAAATTTGACTTTTTACCAGAACTGCCCAAATCCGATCTTGATGACCGGACGTTTAACGACCTCGTAGAAGAATGCATTCTTCGCATTCCTCGCTACTGTCCCGAATGGACTAACCATAACCCAGGCGATCCAGGAATTACCTTAATTGAATTGTTTGCTTGGTTAACCGATCAAATGTTAATGCGGTTTAACCAAGTTCCTCGGCGAAATTATGTCGCGTTTCTAGAATTGCTAGGAATTCGCTTGCAACCTCCGGCAGCCGCTTGGTGCGAATTAACATTTTATCTAACTAAAGCACAACCAGAACCGATTATAATTCCCTACGCTACCGAAGTGGCTACGGTGCGAACAGAAACTCAAGCAGCGATTATTTTTAGCACCGATGAGGAATTAGTTATTGGCAATCCTCAGCTCGGGTATTTACTCACAGCATCTACCCAAGAAGATAGACCGGAAAATTTACGCGATCGCTCTCCCGCTAATAACCAATGGTGGAACTTAGAAGAAACCTTGCTGTTCGAGCAATCTAGCCCCAATAACTGTTTTTATTTAGT
>DALYIW010000341.1:0-316 GCA_031970155.1 Coleofasciculaceae cyanobacterium CTOTU46601
TTAATAACTGCATAGGCTTCTTTTCCCTCAGACAGGTCTAACTCTTCTGCTGAAGATCTAGTAATAATCGAGGTAAGTTCAACGTTAGGAGCAATCTCTAAAGTAACTTCAGTATTAATAGCATCCGTTACCACTCGCTTAACTTTACCCTTAAGGATATTGCGGGCGCTAACCTTCATCGCTTTCAACTGTGAGTGTTGATTAACAAGTTCTATCTCAGGAGTCCCAGAATCCTCCGTTTTTCCTGGCTGAGGTGGTAGCGGTTGGGCTGATGGTGGCTGTTGATTGAGACTGCGAACTAGTTCCCGCAGAATAT
>DALYIW010000341.1:326-1779 GCA_031970155.1 Coleofasciculaceae cyanobacterium CTOTU46601
AGTTTTGCTGCGTTGAGATTGCTGACAGTACTCCTCCAAAATTTTTCGTTCCTCCTCAGAAGATTGAAAAGTAATCCATCCTTGCTGTTTTCTTGGCATTGAACTACACCAACTTAGTTGGTAAATCACGCATTACTTGGTATGATCCTACCAACTAGTCCGGGCTGGGATTACACACAATAAACTGGGAATTCACATCCCCGCATCTTGCCATTCCTTTTAAGGGAATAGGTATCCAGTTAGTTTGGCTATGAAAAGAAGACAAGTTTTTGCCTTTATTTGCGGACTCGTTGCCACCTTCATTTTGGCAGCTGGTTTGAGAGTGTTTAACCCGTCTCCTGTGGTAGCGCAGTCAAACACTAGGCTGCTGGTATCTGCTGCCATTAGCTTGAAAGATGCCCTCGAAGAAATCAAGCCCATTTACCAAAGAACCAGGCCAAATATCAACATTACCTATAACTTTGGTGCGTCTGGTGCCTTGCAGCAACAGATTGAAAATGGTGCGCCAGTAGATGTATTTGTTTCTGCTGCCCAAAAGCAAATGGATGCTTTGGCGTCAAAGAATGCCATCCTCCCAGGTACTCGTAGCAACCTGCTGAGTAACAGCCTTGTTTTAATTGTGCCAAGAAATTCTTCCGGCATCACCAGCTTTCGTCAGCTGACAGACTCTAAAGTAAAGAAAATTGCTATTGGAGAACCCAGAAGTGTGCCAGCAGGGCAATATGCCGAGGAAGTCTTTAAGAATTTAGGAATTTTGCAGCAAATTAGACCAAAATTAGTGCTAGGTAACAACGTTCGCCAAGTCCTATCTTTCGTAGAAAGTGGAAACGCTGATGCAGGTGTTGTCTACACTACAGATGCCAAGACATCAAGACAGGTAAAAGAAGTAGCAACAGCAGCAGGAAACTTGCATTCTCCGATTGTTTATCCAGTAGCTGTTCTTAAAAGTAGCAAAAATGTTTCTGCGGCTAGGGAGTATGTCCAGTTTTTGTCTAACAATCGAGCCAGAGCTGTATTTCGGAAATACGGATTTGGTGGGGCTTAATAGCCAACCTTCAGCCATAAACTCTTAGCTTAAATTGGGTGCATCCCACTGTTGCAAATTTATTAAGTAGTGTGAGCAAGATGCTCACACTACAGATTTACAAAAATAGGATTTAACCGATTGAATCTAAAGTGAAATTAATTGATACATTTTCTAGTTTTCTCAGGTTGATTGCTAGTAAAAAACAGGTAAAAAATCTCCAAAAATATAACGGTTTTCTTTCTAGATTGTAGGGGAACGGCACTGCCGTGCCCTACCCCGTACCTCAGACAATAGAAAACCGCTATAGGTTAAAAAAACAGCCTATACCTGTACAACAACCACGGAATTTGTTGGAGAGTAGACTATGCTCACTTGGTTTGAGGTCATAGGTTACACAGTTTTGTTAGAACCAGATATTGCCCCAGG
>DALYIW010000341.1:1789-8379 GCA_031970155.1 Coleofasciculaceae cyanobacterium CTOTU46601
TAAACTCCAGGCAGAGCGATATAGTTATACTGATGTAGTTCTGCGCGATCGCCTCCAGAAAGCTCTTTCAATAATCAACCCCAACATTCCCTTAAAGGCAATCGAAGAAGCTATCAGCAAACTGACTTGTCTTGAAAATCTTAGCCTAGAAGAAAATAACTATCGTTTTCACAAGTTATTGACTGATGGTATTACTGTATCCTACCAAGTCGATGACTGGAAGATTTATGATAAGGTTCAAATCATAGATCTTTTTAACTTGCTTAACAACGACTGGTTAGTCGTGCATCAGTTCACCGTTATTGATGGTAACAAGATTCACTGTCCTGGAGCCGTTATCTTCATCAATGGTTTACCTCTAGCCGTGATTGAACTGCCAAATCAAGCTAATGAAAAAGCAACGCTAAATGAGGGATCATCCCATTTTTGCAAATATATCCACTGTAGGGGCGAACGGCCGTTCGCCCCTACAATACCGAACCTACAAAATTGGGATGCTTCTCTAAATGAAGCTTATCAACAACTCCAAATCTACAAACAAGACATCCCGAAGCTATTTTATTACAATCAGCTTTTAGTAATCTCTGATGGCACTCAAGCACGGGTAGGTACTATCACTTCTGACTGGGAACAATTCATGCCTTGGCTCACAATTGATGGAGAAGACTTTTCCCTCCTGTGGGCAGATGAACTAGAAGTATTGGTTCAAGGCATTTTTGACAAGCGACGTTTCCTAGATTTAGTGAAGAACTTTATTTTATTTGAGAGAAATGGAGCAACTATCCATAAAAAAATGGCAGACTATCAGCAATTTTATAGTGTGCGATCGCCTTTAGCGCACCAGCAACATCATTCGCACCCAAAAGAGAGAAACATGTGCCACATGATTGATGACTAATTATACAGAATCCTGAGCATAAAGAGTTTTAAAGTTGAAAGTTTGAATTGTGAATTAATTTAAGCCATGCCACCCGATATTTCCCCTTTATGGATATCCCTTAAAACCGCCTTACTTGCTACATTCTTTACCTTCTTCGTCGGTATTGCAGCTGCCTACTGGATGTTGGGATATCGAGGGAAATGGAAATCGCTGATTGAGGGAATCTTCGTCTCCCCCCTAGTTTTGCCACCAACCGTAGTCGGCTTTTTATTACTGCTGCTGTTTGGCAAAAATGGCCCGCTTGGACAACTGCTACTTTCACTGAACTTCAGCATAGTCTTTAGTTGGTACGGCGCGGTCATTGCCGCGACAGTCGTTGCCTTTCCATTGATGTACAAAACGTCACTGGGAGCCTTTGAACAAATTGATTTGAATCTGCTGCGAGTAGCCAGAACTCTAGGTGCTTCTGAATGGGCAATCTTTTGGCGAATCAGTTTGCCCTTAGCCACGCCAGGGATTATAGCCGCAACTACTCTAGCTTTTGCTCGTGCATTGGGTGAATTCGGAGCCACACTGATGATTGCGGGTAATATCCCTGGACAAACCCAGACGATTCCTATGGCTATTTATGTGGCGGTTGAAGCTGGGGCGATGAATGAAGCTTGGGTATGGGTGCTAGTAACCTTGGGCATTTCTCTGTCTGGCATCGTTTCGGTTAATTTGTGGCAAGAAGTGAGGAGTCACAGAGGTAGGAGAACGAGGGAGAGAGAGAGAGGGAGAGGGGGAGAGAGGGAGAGAGGGAGAGAGGGAGAGCCGGCAAAAATTCCCAATTCTCAATTCCAAATTCACAAGGGACTTTTTGTAGACATAGAAAAGCAACTTCCTAGCTTTTTGTTGAACGTTTCTTTTAGTAGTAATGAACATGCTTTAGGACTACTGGGGGCTTCTGGTTCTGGCAAAAGTATGACTCTGCGCTGCATCGCTGGTATGGAAACACCGACCCAAGGTCGAATTGTTTTAAATGAACGGGTGCTGTTTGATGCTCAAAAGGGAATTAATGTTCCTTCTCGCGATCGCAAAATTGGTTTTCTCTTTCAAAATTACGCCCTGTTCCCCCACCTGACAGTCGCTCAAAATATTGCCTTTGGCTTACCAAAAGGAACATCAGCGTTAGCCATCAGGCAGCAAGTCGAAAGTCAACTCGCCGCCATGCAGTTAGATGGATTAGCAGATAGATATCCTCATCAACTTTCTGGTGGTCAACAGCAGAGGGTAGCATTAGCAAGAGCATTAGCCAGTCAACCTGAGGCGCTACTGCTGGATGAACCCTTTTCGGCACTGGATACCTTCTTACGAGATCAACTGGAAGCACAACTGATTACGACGCTTGCCAGTTACCAGGGAGTCACTTTATTTGTGACGCACAATCTGGAAGAGGCTTATCGGGTTTGTCGAGATTTGTTGGTGTTGGAGAGTGGTGAGGCGATCGCATATGGCCCCAAACATAACATATTCGAGCGCCCAAACACCGTAGACGTTGCCCAATTGACAGGATGTAAGAACTTCTCCCGCGCTGTCGCCACAGCATCTCAGGAGGTGGAGGCAACTGACTGGGGCGTAAGATTGCAGGTTATCGAACCGATTCCAGGCTCACTCTCTCATGTGGGAATTCGTGCCCATCAGCTAACCTTCACCAACAACTCCAATCAGGAAAATACTTTCCCCTGCTGGCTGGTAACGACAATCGAAACACCGCACCGGATGACGCTGTATCTCAAGCTGAACTCTTCCCCTACCAGTCTCCAAGACTACCATCTGCAAGCGGAAGTCTTTAAGGAAAAATGGGCTATCCTCAAAGATCAGCCTTTCCCATGGCACATTCGTTTAGATCCGTTGCGGTTGATTTTGCTGGAGGAGTAACTAAAAAGGGATGAGGGATGACGGATGACGGATGAGGGATAGTTCTCGGTTCCCACCATTCTTTTATTCATCTCTCATCCTTTGAATTGACCCTGCTATGTCGGAGTCTCTACTCAAAATCTCAATCCGGTATCATACTTATCTAGTGATGTCTATTAATTTAATTAAACTTTATAATAAAGACATGTAGATCAGGAGTTTTAAACATGGTTAACAAAGTACAGAAGTCTGAAGCAGAGTGGAAACAGCAGCTGACGCCGGAACAGTTCAAAGTTACTAGAAAGAAGGGAACAGAAAGAGCATTTACCGGAGAATACTACAACAACAAAGAGGAAGGAACCTATAAATGTATCTGCTGTGGTAACGACCTGTTTAGCTCCGAGACTAAATACGATTCTGGAACAGGTTGGCCAAGTTTCTGGGCACCGGTCAATCAAGAGAACGTAAAACTTGAGGAAGATAACAGCTTATTCATGCGAAGGACAGAAGTACTGTGTGCTGCGTGTGATGCCCACCTCGGTCACGTATTTAACGACGGCCCGGCACCGACACGCCAGCGCTACTGCATGAATTCTGTCTCTCTGAAATTTGATAAAAAGGACTGAGACACTATTTCACAGAAAGTCAGTGTTATTGGTTAGTTGTTGCCAGTAGATTGTTAAGAAATACAAACAACAAACAACAAACAACAAACAACACTCACATCTTCCCTAGGAGAAAGGAGAGGATGCGTTAAACTGAGGCCCAGCTCAAATGAGTTGGGTTTTTTGTTGCTCGGCAGGTACCCGAAAAGGGTACTCTTGCCAGAAAAACTATTCGGCTTCAGAAATTAGAAGTTTTGGCTTGTAGATATTGAATGTAAACAACTGAAGCCACAAACACAAAAACAGTTCAAGGCTTCAAACTACACGACAAGGATAATCTAACTATGCAAGCTTCAACTCAATCCAGAGATTCATTTACGGCTTGTTCAACCCTTCCGATTCTGCGCCGCAATGACCAGCAAAAATCTCCGAATGAGAAGGTCAAATACTTACAACAACGCCTGAATGTTTATGGCTTAAAGATAAAAGTAGACGGATTATTTGGTGCAAAAACCGAAGCCGCTGTCAAGGAATTTCAAGAAAGAATTAACGATCATAATCCCTCATTTCTTGTGGATGGAATTGTCGGTTCCAAAACCTGGCAAGCATTAGGAGCTTGTGTACAAGCCTAATAGGTTGGTTATTTGTTGTTGGTTGTTTGTTAAAAGTTACAAACAACTAACAACTAACAACTAACAACATGAAATTCCCCGTATGAGAAAGCAGAGGATGAGTTAGTGAGAGGATAGTAATTGCGATCGCTCTTACTCTCTCCCCTGCTTCAGAACAAAAACAACTACACGACAAAGAGATTTCGTCCCAGATGAAGCAAAAACACTTTTTACTTTTATCATCGACAGCATCGCTGGCTGTTATTGTTCTTACTGCTGGTCAAGCTTTAGCTGATGCCGGATTTCGACCGCTAATCAACAATAAAGCTAATCTAGTTACTCCTGACGGCAGATGCGTTACGGCTAATGGCTCTGTAAATGCTAATGGTTCACTCGTTCGCTTAGAAGAATGCTATCCATCTAATACTCCTCGCAGCCAAAACCAACAGTGGCAATACAATCCTCAAACTCAATCACTGCAAAGCCGAGGCGGCAAATGCATTACCGCTCGCGGATCGGCTCCACAGTCTCGTACTATTGAGCTTTGGGATTGCAATAATAATCCTAATCAAAAGTGGGTTCACCAAGGTGAACGCCTCAGTAGCGACAATGTACGCGGTTTGGCCGGTCTTTGCTTAGATGCTAAACCTGATATTTACGATGCTCCTTTGCGCTTGCGTGCTTGCCAGCGAAAAAACCCTAACCAGCAGTTTTATGGTCAAGAATTAGTGACTGCTAAATAATTGACATACTCCCCCGTTAAGTTCTATGAACTATAACGGGGGATTCTCAGCACAATTACTGATTCGCAGTTCTTCGAGCCAACTTAGAGCAAGAGCGTCTCCGTTCTTGAGCCAGAGGTTAGTTTCTCCCTGCGCTTTCGAGCGATGAACTCCAGATTCCGAATGCCCTTCGGTACTGTTATTTAGGTATTCAGCTAACAGCTTAAATCCTTTTACCAAGATGTTTTTTGCAGCATTGTGGTCGCGGTCTAATACTGTGCCACACGCGCTGCATCTATGAGTTCTAGCGCTAAGAGTTTTCTTCACCTTTACTCCACAGCACGAACAATCAACAGTCGTGTTGTGAGGAGGTACGGCGATAACTATCACACCATGAACTTTGGCAAAATATTGAAGCCATTGAGTGAATTGATACCAGGATGCATCGCTGATGGATTTAGCTAAGTGGTGGTTCTTCACCATGTTTCGTATCTTCAAATCTTCGTAGACGATTAGGTCGTTAGATCTAACTAGCGCCAAAGCATCTTTACGGGCTTTGTCTTCACGCTGTCTACTTATTTTCAGGTGTTGCTTAGCTAAAGCCTTACGCGCTTTTTGGTATCTATTGGACTGCTTCTTCCCTCTAACGTGTTTCTTAGAAACCCGACGTTGAAGCATCTTTAATCTTCGCTCGGATTTCCTCAAGTATCGAGGATTCTCTACAGTATTGCCATCGGAATCGGTATAGAACTCCTTAAGTCCTAAATCGATTCCTGTCATTTCCGAGAGAAACTCATGTTCCTCTCGCCTATCCCAATCCACTAAGAACTGGGCGTAGTAGCCGTCAGCGCGTCTTATGACCCGAACTCTAGAGATTTGTTTTTCCGAGTACCAGACTAAATCTCTCTTAATCCACAGTTCCATCGTTCCAACGGCAAAACCATCAGTGAAAGTTATCTGCTTTCTATCAGCCGACAGCTTCCAACCACTGTTTTTGTACTCGACGGAACGACTGAATTTTTTGTATTTTGGGTATCCCTTCTTTCCTGGTTTCCCTAATCTACAGTTCTCATAAAAACGTTGAATGGCAGACCACGCCCTATCAGCGTGAGCCTGCCTAGCTTGAGAGTTGAGCTTATGAGTCCAAGGAGTTTCTTTGTTTTTTGCCAGTACTGAGCAAAGCTTCTGGAGGTCGTTACGAGTGACCCCCTTGTTATCTTCCCAATAACGCAAGCAAGTGTTGCGGATGAATTGTCCTGTGCGGATTGCTTCATCCAACTTACTGTACTGAGCTTGAGTTCCTTTAAGCTTTGCTTCGAGTACTAACATGATAGAATCATACCACTCTTTTACCCACTACTCTTTTACCCACTACGAACATGGGTAGAATTAAAAGGATTCGCTATCGCTCAATTGTTAGTTGGTCAGCATTCATCTCCCGTTAAATCAATGCGCGGTACTCGCTTTCAGCTCGATGTATCCGCGCTGATTATAACGGGAGCCTTCTGCTGACATTAAGGTAAAAGGCAGTCTGAGGACTTTGGCAAAGAGGCTGGCAGATGCGATCGCGTTATTGCCTCATGTCAGTCTCACGCTAAGAGGCATACAATTAGCTCCCAATTTAACTTCCACAACTACGGCTCCAGAATTTTGAAAATAGCTTCTCGGCTAACAGGTTCTTTTTCTTCACCTTCTTGAATTGCCCGTTCCATAGCAATATCTTCAATAATTTCGGAGAGCAGTTTAGAAAACTCCTCTCTATTTTCTTGAAATAGTTCAATAATTGTAGCTTTCAGAACTTCCTTAAATTGGTCTGAATTCAGCGTAATTTCAGTCATTTTATCTCTGTAACCAGATGAAGCGATCGCTATCT
>DALYIW010000342.1:0-4483 GCA_031970155.1 Coleofasciculaceae cyanobacterium CTOTU46601
TCAAAGAACCCATAAATGTCATCACTGTGGGTTTGTCTTAGACCGAGACTGGAATGCGGCAATTAACATACTTGAGCTAGGACTCCGTACCGTGGGGCACGCGGGAACGTTAAACGTCTCCGGAGACATCGACCTCTGCTTGAGTGGTAGCGAAGCGGGGCGAAGCCCGGAAACTCCTTCAAGTAAGCCGAGTCGTGGAAAGAGAAAACCCAAGGAGTGATTCTTGGAATCACCGTCCTTCAAGGATGGTGAGCATGTCAACGCTACTTCCTTTTACGAAAATTTTTGGTTGTTAGTTGTTGGTTGTTGGTTGTTGGTTGTTAGTTGTTGGTTGTTGGTTGTTAGCGATCAGTATTTAACGCACGATTATTTAGTTATGGGGTTATTGGCGCATTCATCCTGATGCTACGCACCGTCGAAGAGAGCTGCGCTATCATCCCTCATCCCTCATCCTTCCCAGTGAAGTAAAATCCCCCGTCAGATAGTGTCGGGGGATGAGCTTAATGTTTATATGCGTGAGTTTTGAAGTTATTTACAGACCTGTGTTTGTAACCCAACAAAATAAGGCTAGAACAGCGTTGGTCAGATAAAACAGACCAACAATCCGGGTTTCTGACCATCCACTGAGTTCGAGATGGTTATGAAAGGGTGACATTTTAAACAGACGCTTACCGATGCCATTGGGCCCTTTTGTTGCTTTGTAGTAACCTACTTGAGCAATCACTGAGAGGGATTCTACAAAGAATATACCGCTGATGATAAATAAGCCCCAGAGGTTCTGACTCAAAAGCCCTACTGCTGCTAGTGCCCCGCCCAGTGCCAGGGAACCTGTATCGCCCATAAAGACTGTAGCTGGGTTGCGGTTATGGACAACGAAGCCTAGGCAGCTGCCACTCAAACAGGCACAGAAAACCATTAAACCTGGTGAGGTTGGGGCAACGATCGCACCGAGTCCTAATAAGGCGATCGCACAAGTCCCTGCGGCTAGTCCATCTACACCATCTGTAAGATTTGTGGCATTACTTTCTGCCACCAACACAAACACAGCCAACGGCCAAAACAGTAGGTTTAAGGGCAAGGCTAAGTTGAACGGCAAGGCGATTGTCGTGATATTTGCTGGCCCACTCAACGCTAGCCATAGGCAAAATAGCACACCTACTCCCAGTTGAAGCCCTAGTTTCGTGCGGGGAGAAATCCCTTTATTTGAGCGCAGACGAACAATTTTCCAATCGTCTAGCAATCCAATTCCTGCATAGGCAAGAGTCACTACTGATACAGCGAGGACACAGATAAAGTCTCCTGTCCTCATGATTAATCCTGACCATACCAGGGCAACTGTCACTGCCACTGGTACAAAAAACACTCCACCCATTGTAGGAGTGCCGGCTTTTTGTAAATGTGTTTGAGGGCCATCCTCGCGGATAATTTGTCCCATCTTCAGGGATTGGAGAAGAGGGACTGCCCAGTACCCTAGTGCTGCTGTAATTAGAGCGCACAACAACAAGGGTAAAGTCATTGAGACCTCTGATAAAAGCGATCGCCCTGCTATCCAATCTAGAGCTAAGGCTCCTGTGCTTAACCCGACAGCCAGTATAGTTAGGAGAGTGGCTCCTGTCAGGTTTAACGATCGCTCGTAAGAGAATTTTGCATCCACCACAGATTTTCCGTTCCTTAGTCGAACATTCCTCACACCAACGCAATCCATTGCGCCTCGACAATTCCCGTTTGACCCACGGTACTCATGGGAATGGTATCATCGAATGCGGCACTCTGAAACAATCATTCCAGCAAATCTACCTAAATATTTTGCTAAGAATGAGTAGTCATAAATTTAGCAGCAGAGTAGTCTAAAGCGGTAATCGCCACTACTGGTAATTCACCTACGATATGACCTTGTTCTATAGCCAAGACAGTTTTGCCCTTCAAGAGAGTATAAATCGCTGCGATATTCAATAAGTCTTGGTCACCAGTTTATTCTTGCCAGAGGCAACTGCACCATACTGCTTTGTGAGTTAAAGCTACCCTGCTGCTGATGACCGACTGCAACAAATAATGAATCAAAGCGTTGTGAGTAAGCGGCTTTAATTACTTCTTTCAGGCTGTGAGAGCTTAGTCCTGATTATTTTCAAAAAATTTCTCTCGGCGCACAGCCGTATCTAAGGCTAGTAAACCAGCACCATAGGCCGGCTCATTCCGGGGATAAATTACTTTGGCAAAAGGCGATCGCATCACAATAGATGCCACAAATCTCTCACGTATCAAAGACAGCCCACGCCACACACTCCCCGTTGTTACGATTTCTATTACTTCATCTTGGGTAAAAATGCCATTAATTACTGCTTGTGTGGCTGTTACTAACTCTTTGACGGCATCCTCAATGATGGCAGTGGCTACTTCGTCTCCTGCTGCGGCAGCTTGATCGACAATTGGTGCTAAGGCAGCTATCTCTTTAACACTCCATCTTTGCTGATATATAACTTCTACCAGATTTTCCACGCTTAAGAGGTCTAGATGCTCTCTCAAGCTTTCCTGAAGGCTTGTTGATGAGCCACGTCCATCGTAAGCCCTCAGTGCGGCTCGCTATATAATAAGCGCTACCTTCGTCTCCTAAGATATGCCCCCAGCCGCCTACTCGCTTCGTGGCTCCTTTTTGGTTGCGTCCAAAAACAATTGAGCCAGTTCCGGCGATCGCCACAATTCCCACACTATGACCCACTCCTCCAACTAAGGCAATCAAAGCATCGTTACAAATCACGATATTAGAAGGTGGCAATGTCCATGTAATCGGCACACAAGTGCTTGATTTTAACTGTTCTACAAAACTCTGTGCTACTTGGATATCCCCTGGACGATCTACACCTGCTAACCCCAAACAAATTGCTTCAACCTTAACTCTTTCTATGGATGCCACCGCTTGAATTATGGCTGATTGAATTGATAAAACAGCAGCTTGTTTGCCGACAACCTGATAATTAGATGCTCCGGCTTCCCCACGACCAAGTACTTTACCCGTACTATCCATCAGGACACAAACAGTCTTGGTTCCTCCTCCATCTAGTCCTAATACCAAGCTCATGGTACTCTACACCTCTTGGCTCATTTTAGAAGTTGGTTCTTCATTGAAAGGAATGAAAAACAAAGTAATCATGCCAGGAATTGTTAATAAACAAACTAAAACAAAAAACATGGGGTAGCCAACGGCTTTCTGAATACCACCGCTAATCATTCCAGGTATCATCATTCCTAAAGCCATGATGCCAGTTGAAATAGCATAATGAGAAGTTTTATATTTACTCGTCGCCAGATACATCAAATAAACCGTGAAAGCTGTAAAACCTAATCCATAGCCAAATTGGTCTAGAGAAACCAAAAGATAAACCCATTGTTTCGGTGGTTGTACATAAGCCATGTAGACAAAAAATAGATTGGGTAAGTGTATCGCTAAGGTCATTGGCCAGATCATCTTTTTTAAGCCAAACTTAGAAACTAAATACCCACCGATTATGCCTCCGACAATTGATGAAACAAATCCATAGGTTCCATTGGCTAAACCCACATCTAATGTTGATAATGCCAATCCACCGAATTCTTTTTTATCTAATAGAAATAGAGGCGCTATTTTTAACAGCATTGCTTCCCCAAATCTGTAGAGTATTATGAACGCTACAATTGCTGCAATACTTGACTGTCTAAAGTAGGAAGTAAAAACAGCAAAAAAAGAATTTCTAGGAAGCTCTGTTTTTAAATCGTGTTTTGAATCTTCCTCTACAACAGGTAAGATAAACCAATGAAAAGCTAAAGTAAGAGCATAGATTAAGGCTGAAAACCCAATAGCGATAGTCCAGGTTAAAGAAGTATTAATTGAAGTTTCAAGCGTGCCTGCTAAAGCCACTAAAAGTCCTGAACCAAAGAGCATGGCAACTTTATAAAAGGTTGAGCGAATTCCGGCATAGAAAGCTTGCTGCTCGTTACTTAAAGCCAGCATATAAAATCCATCGGTGGCAATATCATAAGTAGCAGAAATAAAAGCTCCTACTGTCAAAGTAAGTAAGGAGATAAAAAAGAAGTTAGGAAGCTGAAAAGAGAGAGCCACTAAACTCAAGCAAGCTACCATAGCCACTTGAGTTGCAAGAATCCAAGTTCTTTTAGTTGAGTAAGTATCTACAAATGGCGACCAAAGCATTTTAATGACCCACGGCAAGTAAAGCAGACTTGTCCAGAAGGTAATTTGAGCATTGTCTACCTCCATTTTTTTGTAGAAAATAACAGAAACAATATTGATGATGACGTAAGGCAAACCTTCGGCAAAATAAAGGGTTGGAACAAAAAGCCAAGAATAGTAAGATTGTCTTTTAATTTCCATAAATTGTGTCCATAAGAACTAGACCAACACTTTACTCGATAGACGGTGTGGATTGCAATGCTGTTAACTCGTTGTTGGTTGTTTGTTGTTGGTTGTTTGTTGTTTGTTGGGGAGCATCCC
>DALYIW010000342.1:4532-8337 GCA_031970155.1 Coleofasciculaceae cyanobacterium CTOTU46601
GTCCCCCTTGTCCCCCTTGTCCCCTCTTAACAGAATTTGTGCAAAGAAAGGGATGCACCCGTTGGTTGTTGGTTGAAGAGTATTTTGATAAACAATTAATGAGTAATAACTATATACAACAGCCATACCGCCTCAGGTCAAGTTGAGCTAAGGCGGTATGGGTGCTTTACTTTGTTGTTATAGTGACATACTTGCGTCTACTAATCCTGACCGCTCTGATGAGAATTTCTCTCTTTCAGTGGTAGCAGTAAAGTGGAGGAAGCGACAAAGACTCCACATCGCCGATGCCAGTATGTTATATGTACCGTCCGTTTATCTGCCGTCGCTATCCTTCGATATACGGTGATGAGTCACAGCGGTATAACTCTCATCCGGTACGTTTTCTTTTCACTTACAACAATACTTTCCGTCTACTTGTTTTGCGATCGCTCTGGCGGCAGAATCGAACTCATCCTCTAGGTAGAATCCACAGCACCTATGCCCTTTGACTTTATACCAACAGGACTTACGCATTGATACCACATTTAGTAGGGGTGAACGGCCGTTCACCCCTACAAATAGCTGTTTAACTGGAAATTTGCGTAAGTCCTGTACCAACAACCAACAACAAAGAACACTTCGGCAGTTTAAATTGTTGTGACAAACGATACTATCAAATTAGGTACGCAATTATTGAACAAAATCTCGTCATGCTGAGAGATAGAGAGGAGAAATCGAATTGGAACAACAACTACAGATCCAACTCCCTCAACAAGTGATGGACGCTATCACGTCCCGCTTGGCGATCGCACAGTTTTGCGAGCATTGGCAAATCAGGGAATTTTACGTATTTGGTTCGGTGTTGCGAGAGGATTTTCGTCCTGACAGCGATATTGATGTCATGGTAAGCTTCGAGGTTGATGCTCCTTGGGGACTGCTAGAGTTGGTTCGGATGAAACGCCAGCTAGAAACCCTGCTAGGACGTAAGGTTGATTTGCTCACGAAGAAAGCGATCGAGCAAAGTCACAATTGGATTCGTCGGCAAGAAATTTTAGACACAGCCCAGCTTATCTATGTCTCGCGATAGTGCATCGCTACTTGATATTGTCAGAGCTGGGCAATTGGTTTTGCAATTTACTCAAGGACTCAATCGAGAGCAGTTGGCATCAGATGTACTGAGGCAATCGGCAATTCTTTACCAGATTGCGATTATGGGGGAGGCAACAAAACGATTATCTCGCGAGTTTCGAGAGCAGCATCCAGAAGTGCCTTGGGATGATATGGCCGGAATGCGAGACATTATTGCTCATCAGTATGATCGGCTCGATCTGGATATTGTTTGGCAGGTAATTGAGCGAAATATCCCTGAGTTACTCAATATGATTATACCTTTATTATCTGTCCAAGAGGACTGATACCAAATCCGCTTTTATAGACAATTAAAGGGGTTGTTTTATGCCCATTGGTTAATTCATTTCTAACTTTTTACAATTAGACCAAAATCAGCTAACACACGAGCATGATTGCGGAGTAAACCGAGTAGATTTAACCGATTACGCCGAATCTCTAGATCGGAGTCCATCACCAAAACACTTTGCTCACCATCAAAGAAGGTGCTAACTGTAGGAGCAATCTTCGCTAAAGCATCTACCAGTTGTTGGTAATTTCTGGTTTGTTGAGAGGCTTGAGTTTGAGGAACTAAATCTACGATCGCATTATAAAAAGCTTGCTCAGAGGGTTTCTGAAAGAGTTCTTGTTGGACAACGGCTGTCGGTTCTAGTTGTTGCCTATCCAAATCCCCTTGAGCAGCTAGACGGGTAGAGCGGTTGACGGTTTCGTAGATTTCATCGAGCTTACCATTACTGCGGATTTCTTGGAGGAATAAAGCGCGATCGCGTACATCTAACAAATCCTGCAACGCTCGTTCTGTATACTCAGCATCATTCTCTCCCAGAACAGCATTCACTAAATCGTAGTCAATATTTCGTTCTTCTTGAAGTAGAGTCCGAATACGTTGTAAGAAAAACTCTTCTAGATACGCTACAGGTGATTCCTTGCCTGAATAGGTAGCAATAAAATCTGCTGCTGTTTGCTCTAACAACTGCTGCAAATTGATAGCAAGCTCAGCCGCCCAAGTAATATTAACAACAGCATTAGCTGCACGACGTAAAGCAAAGGGATCGGACGAACCACTTGGCAACATCCCTAGACCACAGATGCTTACCAATGTATCAAGACGATCAGCCAAACCAACAACTTGACCCGTCAGAGTTTGAGGTAGCTTATCCCCTGCTCCTTTAGGTAAGTAATGCTCAAACATTGCCGTCGCCACTGCCTCTGATTCACCACTGGCAGCCGCATATTTAGAACCCATCACTCCTTGTAATTCTGGAAATTCGTATACCATCTGAGTAACGAGGTCAGCTTTACACAATAACGCTGCCCGTAGAATATCAGTACGCTCACCTGCTGACACTTGCAGTTGGTCGGTAATTTGACCAGCAATCTTTTCAATCCGCGTTACTTTTTGGCGTACTGACCCTAACTCGTCTTGAAACGTTACCTTCTCCAACTTGGGCAAGTAGCTTTCTAAGGGCGATGCTAAATCAGTTTTGTAGAAATACTGACCATCAGCTAGCCGTGCTTTAATAACCCGCTCATTCCCAGCCGCGATGATGTCAGACTTGGCGGGGTCGCCGTTAGAAATTGTGATGAAATAGGGGATTAATTCGGTTGCTTGGTCGTTCTTAAATACCGGGAAGTAGCGCTGGTGAGTTACCATTACTTCGGTGACTACTTCTGGTGGTAAGCTCAAAAATTCTGGGTCAAATTTGCCAATTACTGCTGTTGGCCATTCCACTAGGTCGATGACTTCTGCCAACAAATCTGGGTATATGGGGACATAACCGCCTAGCTTTTGAGATGCGGCCTCGACTTGTTGCTGGATTTTGCTTCGACGTTCATCTGGTTCGACAGCGACATAAGCCCTATGCAGACACTTGACATAATCGGTGGCTTGAGGAATCTCGACGGGTTGGGGATGCAAGACACGATGCGCTTGAGAAATGCGATCGCTTTTTATCGTTTCAGAACCATTCACCAACTCTATCGGCAGTACAGCATCATCCAACAACGCTACTAACCAGCAAATTGGTCGAGAAAACCTTAAGTCCCCATCACCCCAGCGCATAAACCGCTTGCCTTCTAGCCGAAAAATCCACTGGGGAATCAATTCTGTGAGAATCTCACTGGCAGGGCGGCCGGCTGTTTTTTTAACAGCAAAGACAAATTGTCCTTTGTCTGTATCTCTCACTGAGAGCGCATCTAATTCTACTCCTTGCTTGCGTGCAAACCCTGCTGCTGCCTGTGTCGGTTTACCATCCTTAAATGCCGCACTTGCTGGTGGGCCTTTCACTTCTTCTTCCCTGTCAGGTTGCTGTTCTGGTAGCCCTGTAATCAACACTCCTAGGCGTCGCGGCGTTCCGTAAATCTCTATGGCTTCGGGGGTGAGCAATTGCTCTTCCAGGGTTTTGGGTAGGCGTGACTGCCACTGTGCGATCGCTGATGCGACAAAGCTTGCAGGTAATTCTTCTGTACCGACTTCTAGTAAAAATTGATGCATAGTCGCTGAACTATAGGGAGTGGAGAGTAGGGAGTAGGGAGTAGGGGATTTTTATCTTTGACTTGAGGGCAACAGCCTCTGCGCGGTTCCTGGAGGAGATAGATGTCGCCTCAGGCAGCTAGCTTCATAGTTTAACTTGCCACGAATCTTATTACCCATTACCCATTACCCATTACCCATTACCCATTACCCATTACCCATTAC
>DALYIW010000343.1:0-8250 GCA_031970155.1 Coleofasciculaceae cyanobacterium CTOTU46601
CTTCGTAACAACTTTTTAAGAATCCCCTTTTTTTAAAGAGGGGAGTACGTCAACACCTACGCCTTTTCATTACCGATGATCGTGAATATCTAAAAATCCTTTAGTTAGTTGCCATACCAAGTCGGGAGAATGATATTTAGAAATAATATCCATCCCTAATACATCGCTTTTAATTTGATACAAACTTATCAAAAAAGTTATGAATAAAAGCACAAATATTATATTTTTTTCTTGGATTCTCATGGATTGAGATGCAACTTTTTGAGATGCTAGTTTACAGGAATTACAGATTGAGCCTCATTTTCTTATGCAAAATTTAATTTTGCAGTGACAAGTAGCACAAACCAGATGTACTTTGGTTTTCTACAACGAGTTCCCGAATACCATAGCAACTTCTACACGATTTACGCAAATCTCTCATTACGAACCTCCATTTGTAGAGGTATATAGCTATACATTAGTGTCAACGCAGGCGGACTACCCTATCCTTCGGGGAACGGGAAGGCTTCGCCTACATTATGTCTTCTTAAGGCGAGGTATAGGTGATAGGGATACAAGCTGGGCAAATCGTTCGAGTCCGTTCTCGTCAATATCTCATTGAAGAGGTGACAGAACCCGTATCCCAGGGCGGGGATACTCAGGTGCGGCTTTCCTGTTTGGAGGATGATGCTCAAGGTCAACAGTTAGAGGTGTTCTGGGAGCGAGAAGTCGATGCTCAGCTTATTGGGGCTTCATCTTGGGAATCAGTAGCCAGTCGAGGTTTTGATAATCCGCGATACTTTGGTGCCTACCTTCACGCGCTGCGCTGGAACTGTGTTACTTCAACCAACCCGAAATTGTTTCAGGCTCCCTATCGAGCAGGAATTGAGGTAAAAGCCTATCAGCTTGAGCCGCTGCGGAAAGCTCTGCTCATGCCGAGGGTATCACTCTTTATCGCTGATGACGTAGGTTTAGGTAAGACTATCGAAGCAGGTTTAATTCTGCGTGAGATGTTAATGCGTCAGAAAATCAAGCGGGTAGTTATTTCCTGTCCACCTTCTGTGGTACGGCAGTGGCAGGAGGAAATGGAAAGCCGCTTCGGTTTGGTTTTTCAGGTGTTTGACCGGGATTTTGTTGCGGCTCGACGGCGAGAGCGAGGGTATGGCATTAACCCATGGACAACCCATACTCGCTTTATCATCTCCCATGCCTTGCTACGAGATGAAGCTTATGCAGCCCCCCTCCGGGATTGGTTGGGGAGTTTTTCTGCTGGCTCAATGCTGATTTTGGATGAAGCGCATAACGCCGCACCTGCGAGTAGTTCCAAGTACGCGATCGACTCTCAGCTTACCAAGACGGTGCGGGATATTGCACGTTGCTTCGAGCATAAGCTCTTTCTATCAGCTACTCCACACAACGGACACTCTAATAGTTTTGCTGCTCTACTGGAAATCCTCGACCCGCAGCGTTTCTGTCGAGGGGTTCCGGTTCGCTCTAAGAAATTGCTCGATGCTGTGATGGTACGGCGGCTCAAGCAGGACTTAAGGGAGATAGACGATCGCGATTTTCCCGATCGCCAAGTGATTCCCGTTATCGTGGATCAGCTGCCAGAGGATGCTCCAGAACTCAAACTGGCTAGCCTTCTACAGGAGTACCGTACCCTTCGAGAAGAACGTCTTAGGGATGCCCCAAAATCCACTCAGACAGCAGCGAATCTTGTCATTACGTCACTTCAGAAGCGGTTACTTTCTTCAATTGAAGCATTTGCTCGAACGCTAAGAGTACATCGGAACGCCATTGAGCGTCAGGCCCAGAAGCACCGAACTTCTGCCACTCCAAACAATCTTACCTTGCTCATGCAGGCTCCAGGTTCGGATGACGATCGCGCTGAGTTGGCTGAAGAGGAGGTTCAGGCAGAGGAAGATTCTCAAATGGCCGCCGCCACCCAAACTGCCACCTTGGGAGTTACTCAGCAGGAGTTGGAACTCCTTGAAGAAATGAGCGAGATTGCCGAGGCAGCGCGTTACCAACCGGATGGGCGAATTGAAAAGCTTGTGGAGTGGATTCAGACAAATCTTTGTCCTGACCTTGGTAAGCGAGGGGCAACCTGGACAAATCGTCGAGTGTTAATCTTCACCGAGTATACTGACACGAAACGATATTTGGAACAGCAACTTCAGAGTGCGATCGCTAACTCTGAGCGAGAAAATGATCGCATAGACACGTTTCATGGCGGGATGGGGGAAGAGCGCCGGGAGGCGATTAAAGCTGCTTTCAATGCCGACCCATCTCAGCATCCCCTGCGGATTCTGATTGCTACGGATGCAGCACGGGAGGGGGTTAACTTACAGAACTACTGTGCTGACCTGTTCCATTTTGACGTACCCTGGAATCCCAGCCGCATGGAGCAGCGGAATGGCAGGATTGACCGCAAGCTGCAACGCGAACCTGTAGTTCGGTGTCATTACTTCGTGCTGCCTCAACGCTCTGAAGACCGAGTGTTAGATGTTCTGGTCAGAAAAACGGCAACGATTCAAGATGAACTGGGCAGTTTGTCTCCTGTGGTTGAGAAGAATATCTCGAAGCTGCTTGATCAAGGAATTCGGGTGAGTGAGGAACGCAGACTGAAACAAGCCATTGAAGTTGCCGATTGCACCGATGAAGAATCCGTGACCAGAGGTAAGGTAATTCAAGAGGAGCTTGAGGCGATTCGAGTCCGCCGGGAGAAGCTCTATCAGCAACAGGCTGACCTAGAGGATATGCTTCGAGAGTCTCGGCGGTGGTTAGGATTAGATGACCGACACTTTCGAGATGCTTTGTCTGCTTCCTTGGAAATTCTGGGAGCCAAGCCCCTAGAGCCTCTTGACCCAAATGAAGCGGTAAGTGACTCGGAGCGTGCCCGGTGGGTGTTACCCGCCCTCGACCAGCAGGCAGGAGCTGACCTAACTTGGGCAACCACGCTCGATACCCTAAGACCACTCCGTAAGAAGGGGCAGAAGCTCTGGGAATGGCGAAAGGATGCTGCCATTCGCCCGGTAGTGTTTCGCGATTCAGGGACACTCGATGGTCAAGTGGTTCACTTGCACCTAGAACATCGCCTAGTGCAGCGGTTGTTGGGACGTTTTCTGTCTCAGGGGTTTCTCTACGATGAACTGACTCGTGCTTGCGTCTGCATGACCGATGACCCAGTGCCCAAGGTGATTGCCTTGGGGAGGTTGTCTCTTTATGGAGAGCGAGCGGCGAGACTTCATGATGAAATTATCACCGTAGCGGCTGAGTGGATTGCTCCTGAAGCACGAGGGCGAGGACGGCTTCGACCTTTAACGGAAAGTGAGAAGGAAGACGCGCTTGAGGTACTGGAGCATTCTCTAGTAACTCCTAGACTGCGAGATGTGCCTCCCTCCGTTGAAGACCGTTTCCAAGCGTATGCGCCAAGGGATGTGGAAGATTTGATTCCCCACTTAGAGCGTCGAGCTTCAGTATTGACGGAACGAGCGAAGAAGAAGCTGCAAGAGCGGGGACTGAAGGAAGCGGCTGAAATGAAAAAGCTTTTAGAGGAACAACGCGATCGCATCCTGAAACAAGAGAAGCAGTACGAGGTTTTTCAGCCTTCCCTCTTTAATCAGGATGAGCTGCGACAACTTGAGGCAGACAGGCGACACTGGCGCGTTCGGGTAGCGGAATTGGAAGAGGAGATTATTAAGGAACCAGAGCGGATTGAGAAAGCCTATCAGGTGAAGGCAGACCGAATAGAGCCAGTAGGTCTGGTGTATCTATGGCCTGTGTCAAGTTAGTAGGTTGGGTCGAGGCACGAGACCCAACACTTTTATATTGTTGGTGTTGGGTCTCGCGATCGCTCTACCCAACCTACTAGTACAGACACTGTGTCAAGTTAGTAGGTTGGGTCGAGGCACGAGTCCCAACGCTTTTATATTGTTGGTGTTGGGTCTCGCGATCGCTCTACCCAACCTACTAGTACAGACACTGTGTCAAGTTAGTAGGTTGGGTCGAGGCACGAGTCCCAACGCTTTTATATTGTTGGTGTTGGGTCTCGCGATCGCTCTACCCAACCTACGGAAATTCTAAAAAATTCGCGTCCTCATCTTATGGCAACTGATCCAGAAATTTTCCGGCATAAAGAATGGCTTGGACTCCTCCAACCTGTCGGTTTGGTGGTCTCCCCACCAGCACTGGTCAAGGCACAAGCGGTTATCGACCGGACACGAGCAGTAGAGGTGCAGGAAAGACTCAAAGAGATTGTCTGCACTGACCCAATCCAAGGCATAACCACTGGAGAAGAGGCATGGATTAAAGACTTCCCCGTATTTGCTGAGCAGGTTTTGGAGTGGATGCCGGAAGATTTGGTAGGGGCACCGGGACAGGAAGCACTACCTCAGCAATTGGAAATCGTACTACCGGATTATGGTGAGACTCTCAAGCCTACCTATGCAGTTCGCAACCCCGATTTTGACTCGTGGTTGATGCTGATACAGAAGGTTGCGCCGGGGCAGTCCCTTGATGAGGTAGACTCGACTGTTGAGAAAGGGCTGGGTTGGAAGGCGACGGTTCAGGAAAAATTTGAGCGGCTGTTGCGAGAAACAGAAATTTTCGTCGGGGTACTTGACAATGGGACACATTTACGCTTATTCTATGCGCCGCGAGGGGAGTCATCAGGGCACTTGACTTTTCCGGTGCAAGCGATGTGTGAGGTGCCAGGTCGCCTTATCTTGGGAGCGCTGGATATGCTATTAGGAGCAGATAGGCTGTTCAATGTCCCCACTGAGCGCCGCCTTCCCAAACTTCTGAGCGATAGCCGAGATTATCAGGCGGAGGTTTCCACTAAGTTAGCAGACCAAGTACTCGATGCACTCTGGGAACTCTTGCGCGGATTCCAGACGGCAGATGCCGCCATAAACGGGAGATTGTTGGGTGAGTTAGCGGGAACTGACCCACAACACATTTACGGTGGACTGATTACTACCCTGATGCGGTTGGTGTTCCTGCTTTATGCTGAAGACCAGGGGCTGATGCCAGGAGATGATGTCTATCAGCGTAACTACTCGATCACTGGTTTGTACGATCGCCTGCGAGAGGATGCAGGGAACTACCCGGACACGATGGATCAGCGCTACGGTGCGTGGGCATGGCTGTTGAGTCTGTTTCGGCTAGTCTATGACGGGGGGGGTTCCACGCCAGAGTATTTACCTGCACGGCACGGGCAGCTTTTTGAGCCGGATGAGTATCCGTTTTTGGAGGGGAGATTACAGACTAGCTTCTATAGTGAAGTGGATTTGATTGAGCCACCTCGCATTCCAGATGGCGTAATTTATCGACTGCTGGAAAAGCTCCTAGTGTTGGATGGAGAGCGTTTATCCTACCGCGCCCTTGATGTAGAGCAGATTGGCTCGGTGTATGAGGCGATAATGGGCTTTGAGGTGGAAGTAGCTGGAGGACTCTCCATTGCCGTACGTCCAAAGGATGTAGTGGTCAATGTCGAGGATATCCTGAAAGCGTTGCCGAAAGACCGAGAGAAGCTTCTGCAACAAGCAGATTGTAAGCTCACCGGGAAGGCACTCTCAGCGCTGAAGGAAGCGAAGAAACCGGAAGAAGTTGTAGCAGCTTTAGATCGGAGGGTGTCATTATCACGGACGCCCAATCTACTGCCAGTCGGGTCATTATATTTACAACCAGGCGAGGAACGGCGTAGGACAGGTTCTCACTATACCCCACGAAAGTTGACCCAACCAATTGTAGAGACCACACTGCGTCCGGTGCTGGAAGCGTTGGGAGAACATCCCCGTGCAGAGCAGATTTTATCGCTTAAGGTATGTGACTTAGCGATGGGTTCTGGGGCGTTTTTGGTGGAAGCGTGTCGTCAGCTTGGTGAGCAGGTGATGGAAGCTTGGAGTCGAGATGACCAACTTAAGGACGTGCCGGATGATGTGGAGCCATTGCTAGCAGCGCGGCGGTTGGTGGCACAGCGGTGTCTATATGGAGTAGACAAGAACCCATTTGCCGTGAATTTGGCGAAGCTATCGCTGTGGCTGGTGACGCTGGCGAAGGATAGACCGTTTACCTTTTTAGATCATGCCCTCAAGTGTGGCGATTCGTTGGTAGGGCTAACACGGGCAGAAATTGGCTCGTTTGGCAAAGATCCACTGGATGATTTACCCCTTCTCAAACTGCTCAAAGAAAAAGTAGATCGCGCCAAGTCCTATCGTACAGAGATTCAGGCTTTGGATACGCGCACAGACCAGGATGCAGAAGACAAAGTTGCTCGACTCAAGCAGGCAGAGCATGAACTGGAAGATGCCAGGTTAACTGGAGATATTGCTGTTGCGGCTTTCTTTGATGGTGCAGGTAAGAGCAAAAAAGAGCGAGAAGAAATTCAAGAGTCGTATTCTGCTTTGGTGCGAGAGTGGCGACAGAGTTATGTGCAAAATTACGAGAATAAAAATCCAGATATTAAGCTTAAAACTATCTCCGATAGACTCCGCAGTGCCGAAAAAACAATTACTCCTTTTAACTGGGAGATTGAATTTCCGGAGGTGTTTGACCAGGAGAATTCGGGGTTTGATGCGATTGTAGGAAATCCTCCGTTTTTGGGCGGACGAAGTATTACAACTAATTTTGGGAAAGAGTACTCCGCATGGCTAATTGAAAAACATCCAGAGTCATCTGGTGGGGCTGATTTAGTAGCTCATTTTTTCCGAAGAGCATTCACTATATTGAGAGAAGGTGGATGCTTTGGGTTGATTGCCACAAATACTATTGCTCAAGGAGATACCCGTAGCAGCGGTTTGAGATACATCTGTCAAGAAAATAGAGGAACAATTTATAACGCTCAGAAGCGAGTTAAGTGGCCAGGACTAGCAGCGGTTGTGGTGAGTGTAATTAATATTATTAAAGGTTCTTATGAAGAGATAAAGAACCTCGACAGACGCGCTACTTCAAAAATTACGGCTTTCTTGTTCCATGCTGGAGGTAATGAGAATCCTTCAGTGCTGTTAGCAAATGCAAATAAGAGCTTTCAAGGGAGCATTGTTCTGGGTATGGGTTTTACTTTTGATGATAATAACCCAGATGCTACTGCTATTTCTAAAATGCATCGCTTAATTGAAGAAAATCCGCGTAATGATGAACACATTTTTCCTTACATTGGAGGGGAAGAAGTAAACAGCAGCCCCACTCATGCTCATAATCGTTATGTTATTAACTTTGGAGAGATGAGTGAAAAGGAAGCAGGAGAATATCCCGATTTGATGAAAATATTAGAGGAAAAGGTGAAGTCTGAGCGACAGCAAAAGTCTAAAGAAATTTCTCAGTATCCTTGGTGGAAATTTTGGAGAACTCGGCAAGAACTTTATGAAGCGATCGCGCAGTGCGATCGGGTATTAGTCATTGCTCGCATCAGCAAGTCATTTGCGTTCACTTTCCTACCCAAAGGAATGGTTTATAACGAAAAAATTGTAGTTTTTCCTTTCGACACTTACTCCGCTTTTACAAGTCTCCAATCTCGTATTCATGAAGTCTGGACACGTTTCTTCAGCTCTACAATGAAAGACGATCTTCAGTACACCCCCTCTGACTGCTTTGAAACCTTCCCCTTCCCCGAAAACTGGGAAACCAACCCTACCCTAGAAACTGTTGGCAAAGAATACTACGAATTCCGCGCTGACCTAATGGTTCGCAACAACCAAGGACTCACCGATACCTACAACCGCTTCCACGACCCTGACGAACGCGACTCTGATATCCTGAAACTGCGAGAACTCCACGCCAAAATGGATCGAGCGGTGCTGGATGCTTACGGTTGGACAGACATCCCTACCAATTGCGAATTCCTACTAGACTACGAGGAAGAGGAAGACGAGAGCAACAGCCGACGCAAGAAACCGTGGCGTTATCGCTGGAGTGAAGAAAATCACGATGAAGTCTTAGCGCGACTCCTCGACTTAAACCAGAAACGCCACGAAGCAGAAATCTTGGGCGGAAAACATGCAGAGACTAAGGCAAAATCAAAGAAGAGCCGCAAACCCAAAGCCCCCAAATCCACGCAAACCAACGTCCAGCAGCAAACCCTCTTTGAAGCGTAGGTTGGGTCGAGGTGACGAGACCCAACACTTTTTCACCTGTGGGATGTTGGGTCTCGTGCCCTCGACCCAACCTACAATGTACTAGATTTTTTTTAAGAAGAAATCTCCCAGATGGTTGTAGTTGGGTCGAGGTGACGAGACCCAACACTTTTTCACCTGTGGGATGTTGGGTCTC
>DALYIW010000344.1:0-8157 GCA_031970155.1 Coleofasciculaceae cyanobacterium CTOTU46601
CTCCCCCTGCTTCCCCTGCTTCCCCTGCTTCCCCTGCTTCCCCTGCTTCCCCTGCTCCTCGTGCTTCACATCTTAGCGTGAACCGCAGGTGGCAGGATTTCCCCAGGAGCGTTGGGGTTCGCGGGTAGTTGGGTTATCAGCCGTGAGAACTACCTCTCCTTGAGCGTTCAATACCCACCCTTGAGCTGGTACGATCCGCTCAGCTTTGACCTGGCTTAGCGATGGAGGCACTGTCGTTGAGGAAGTATCAGTACTAGAGACAGGTTCTACTAAACCGACTTGGACAGTATCATAACTGAGGGCATGGCTAGGGTTAGACTGCAAACCTCCACGTCCGGTGACAACGAACGCGCTACCTTTTGCCCTCTGACAAGCATTCTGAGCAATGAGAGTGGCAGGATCTACCACGGTTTCTGGCAATGTCACCAATCCTCTGCTGGGGTCAACCTCTGGCGTGTTGATAGTCACAGTACCATTTAACGAAGAATCTTTCCCCGTGGCGGTAATCTCACTTTCTGGCGTAACTGCTTCTCGAAACTTGGTGCCAAAGATACCTTGAGCATTGATTGTGACGTTACCACCACGACTGTTTGTTGCATTGGCCGTGATGTCGCTATTTTCTAGTGCGGCTAAGACGTCAGTGTCAATCGTGATATTACCGCCAGTAGTTGTGCCAGTAGCGTTGGTACTGATGTTGCTGCCATTGCGTAACACCACCTCTGGAGAACGCAGTAGGATATTACCTTGTCCTTCTATGGGTTCAGGACTGAGGCTTGTGGTATCAGCAGTGATAGAAGCTTTGTTGTTTAGATCAATAGAGTTAGCCGTAATTTCTAAGTCACCTGCATTCCCTGTTCCTTGACTGCCTACAGATATCTGTGCTCCATTTTGGACAGTTAAGTGCCTAGTGTTAACGATCAGATTTCCCCCATTGCCAGTAGACACGTCTGAGGCATCACCTATATCGTCGGATTGCGAATTTCCATCTCTTTTAACATCTGATGGTTTGCCAGTTCCGGCAAATAACCGGCTAGGAAGCTTGCCATTAGCTGAAGTGCCAATCAATTCTACCGACTCAGAAGCGTTTACGTTCACAGTCCCCCCATCCCCATCACCAAAACTAGCCGCTGAGACTTCTGCCCCATTTTGTATGCTCAACTGACTAGTGGTAATCGTTAAGTCTCCTGCCTTGGCAGTCCCTTGAGAAGTTTGAACAGATACTCCACTGGGACGGCGATCGCCTGGTAAAGTACCAATTAGCTCTACTGAATCAGAGGCGTTGATGTCGATATTTCCCCCCAGCCCTGTTCCTGAAGCAGAAGCGGATATGCGCGCCCCATCCCGGACAATCAAGCGGCTAGTGGTAATTGTCAAGTTTCCAGCAGTTCCAGAAGCCCTTTGTAGGTCATTAGCCAGTCTACTGGGTTTTTCACCATCGGCTGAGGTGCCAATGAGTTCTACTAAATCCGAGGCGACTATATCTACATTGCCTCCATTACCCGCGCCAGTGGTAGAAGCAGATACCTGGGCACCACTGTTGATAGTAAATTGTGTGGCGTAGATATAAATTCCTTGCCCGTTGCGATCGCCTGTCGTAATTGCAGAAATTTTTGACTCATCAGCAAACGTAACTTGTCTACCTTGAACTTGGATCGCACCGCCACCTTCACCACTGACATCAACAACTGATTTATTAATCAGAGATATATCTGCTAGTGCTAAGTCATTGGGAAAACTCAAACGCAAGTCATTGCTATCTACGTTTAGTTCTACTGTTCCCAATCCTGCCACTCCTGCCAATGCCACTGTGCCCTCCGGAACTTTCAACGAAGCTCCATCTAAGCCTACAGCACCACCGACAAGCGCCAAGGTTTTACCCTTAGGCACAGATAGTCTAGATTCCTCTACCTGAATACTTCCTGCATTAGCTCTATATTGCAAGCCAACAGGCATATTAATGGTTAGCAGTGGTGGGCTAGAAATGTCAGTGGCGCTGAAGAATGTTCCATCGGTAAAGGTTATTGCACTGGCTGTACTTGCTACAAATGAACCTCCTACATCCAACTTCGCTTTCGATCCAAAGACGATGCCGTTAGGATTAATCAGAAAGAGGTTGGCTTTGCCTAAAACACCTAGGGTTCCTAGGATATTAGAGGGATTACCTCCTGTAACCCGACTCAAGATGTTTTCAATGCCACTGGGATTGATGAAATAGACTCCTCGCCCAGTGTCAACGTTGAATTCTGCAAAACTGTGAAATAGGTTGGTTCCTCGAATCGCGCCTCCATCAATCTGATCGCTAGGTATGTCTTTGATGTTGACGTTGGGAGTAACGATGGAGTTTTCTGTGCCGAGAGTGCGATCGGGGGTGATTTGCCCTGTTGCAGGAGAGAGTGGAGTTAGACAGCACAAAGTCATGCTGCTAGTAACGGTTAATAAGATTGTTGAAAAAAGCGATCGTCCTCTACACTCCATACTCGTGCCTATCAATTAGCCTAGAGATCTGTGTATTATCCCACTTCCCTAGTGGCTCAACAATCGAGAGGTCTTTTCCTGAGAGGAGAAGGGACTTTTTGATCTACTCCCCTGTTAACCGCTATTAGCGGTACAGTATGGGTTTATTATCTTCCCAGACTGAGATTTTCTCCTTTGTACTTACCAATTCGCTCACCAGCAAAACTAAACTGTAGTAGAAAGCTGAAATTAGCTTTGATCAGCAAAGGCATTTTCTTCATGGCAGGTCAAGAAAAACCAACAACGGCAAAACGACATCAGGTATTCCTGAGTTATGCAAGTGCAGACAAAGAAATAGCTCATAAGATTGTGAATGAACTTCGTCAACGAAATATTCACGTTGGTTTTGACGCCTATGAGCTTCAACCTGGAGATTCGATAGCGCAGGCTCTTGAGAAGACTATTTCAGCTAGTGATTATCTTGTTGTTCTGCTATCACCTCATTCTGTTAATTCTCAATGGATGCAAAAAGAGTTAGGTAATACTCTATCTAGCGATTTGATTAGCAGAGATATCACCTTATTACCTGTCCTAATTGCAGACTGTGAGATTCCTAATTTTCTTGCTTCTTATCAGTATTTAGATATTCGCCCAGACATAGCAAACAATGTCGAACATCTAGTTGAAAAAATTAGCATAATTCCTGAAATAGACTTTTCTGAATTAGATAGCAAAAGTTTTGTGTCTCTTATAGAAGATTTACTGAAAGAGCTAGGATTTGAGGTTATTGAGCAATCCTTCACAGGCGCTGGTGGAATTGATATCAAGGCTGAATATTCTCATTTCGATCCGTTTGGGAAAAAAATTACAGCACTCTGGTTAGTCGAATTAAAGCTCTATCGTGAAGAACGAGCAAGTCTTGAATCAATCAAGTATCTTCCACAGTTCCTATTAAGGTTTCCAACACCAAGTAAAGGACTTTTGATAACCAATAGTCATCTTACTTCTGCGGCTCGTAATTGGCTGATGTCATCTGAAGCGAAAAATCGACTTGAAATTCGTGTTATAGAGGGTACAGAACTCAAAAGACTACTACTACAGCACAAAGACTTAATCGAGAAATACTTCGGCAAAAAACAGACAGCGGTAAGATGAGTGAAGTTAGTGAACTCATTGGTAAGCTGATGTCTTGTCCTGATGGTCAAGTCGGCTGGAAAACATTTGAAGATGTTTGTATAGAGATTCTAAGCTATCTCTTTGTCCCTCCTCTGACTAAACCAAAGATACAACCACGGACATTTTCAAGTATCAACCGCCGAGATGCTGCGTTTCCTAACCGGAATTTTGATGCTACCAATAATTGGGGATATCTTTTACGAGAACTTGAAGCACGGATAGTGCTTTTTGAGTTCAAGAACTATGATGTTACTGAGATTGGAAAGGATGAGGTAAACCAAACTCGAAACTATATGACCCAGCCAATGGGACGCTTAGGCATAATGGTCTGTAATAAGCTTCCCAATAATGCAGCTCATATACAACGAAACTCGATATTCAGTTCTGAAAAGAAAGTAATTCTATTCCTCACAAAAGAGCATTTAAAAGAAATGCTTTTTATTAAAGAGCGTGGAGAAGACCCTGCTGATTTAATTGTGGATCTCGTTGAGTGGTTTTATCTCCAACATGAATGATGTTCAAGCCTGGATCTATCCTGTGGGAATCACGCCTCAGGACTTACACAAATTTATCATTACGAACCACCATCTGTAGGGGCGTATAGCTATACAGTCCTACCATATGTCGTGTCTATGCGTAAGTCCTGACCTGAAACGTTAAATGTTCGTATTTCAGCGCCAGTTATCTATATACATTATTTTTTGGGACTGGTGGTAGAAGAAAATACCAGTCCCAATAATTACTAAGTCACCTAAAACCAAGCAACTGATAGATAAGGGAGTTGATAATGCCTAAGGCAACTGCTCCTATCAAAGCACTCCAAAATCCCCAGCGCAATCGAAAGCCCGTTACTAAGTAAGCCGCTAAACCAAAAATAATCGCGTTCAAAACAATGGCAAATAAGCCAAAAGTCAAGAAGGTAATTGGAAAGGCTAAGACAGCCAGAATAGGACCTAATAAGGCATTTAAAATCCCGAATACTGCTGCTGATACGATCGCTTTCTGAAACGTGTCAATTTCAACGCCAGTTGGCAACTTGGAAATGAGAAATAAGCTAACGGAGGTAACGAGCCATGCAACGAGAAGACTAACCAGATTCATCTGCGTAACTCCTATGCACCATTACCCTACACATTAAACCTGAAAAGCATCACATCTCCTTCCTGTACGACATATTCTTTACCTTCAGAGCGAACTAAACCTTTCTCTTTCGCCGCATTCATCGAGCCAGTTGCCACAAGGTCATTGTATGCAACCGTTTCAGCTCGAATAAAGCCGCGCTCAAAATCAGTATGAATCGTACCTGCTGCCTGAGGTGCTTTCATTCCAGCTTTGATTGTCCAGGCGCGGGTTTCCTTTGGCCCGGTTGTCAAGTAAGTCCGCAAGCCTAAAAGCTCATAGGTAGCCCGAATCAAAGATTTCAATCCACCTTCTTCAACGCCTAAAGATGCGAGAAAGTCCCCTCGCTCCTCTTCGGGTAGCTCAACAAGTTCTGACTCCACTTGAGCCGAAACAACTACAACCTGGGCATTATCTGTAGCTGCTACTTGCCGCACTTGCTCTACCCATTCATTGCCGCTTGCTAAATCATCTTCAGACACATTTGCTGCGTAGATGACGGGTTTGGCAGTGAGTAACCCCAACACCTTGACTGACTCTGCCTCTTCCTCCGTTAAACTAACCTGCCGCGCTGGTTTCCCTTCATTCAACGCTGCACTCAATTTTTCTAAGGCATCTAGTTCAAGCTGGGCTTCTTTGCTGGTACGCGCTTGTTTGCGGGTGCGATCGATCCGGCGATCGACTTGTGATAAATCTGATAAAGCTAGCTCCAGATTAATGACTTCAATATCTCGCACTGGGTCAACAGAACCAGAGACATGGATAATATCATCGTCATCAAAGCAGCGCACTACATGGACGATCGCATCCACTTCTCGGATATTAGCTAAGAACTGGTTGCCCAAGCCTTCACCTTGACTAGCACCCTTGACTAAACCTGCAATATCGACAAACTCCACACGAGTTGGCACGATTTGCTCTGAACTAGAGATTTTTGCCAGAACTTGCAGTCGCTCATCCGGCACTGCTACGACACCGACATTCGGTTCAATCGTACAGAAGGGGAAGTTAGCAGCATCAGCCTTAGCATTGGCAACCAGGGCGTTAAATAGAGTGGATTTGCCAACGTTAGGCAGTCCAACAATTCCGGCTCTTAGCATGGCAGTTTGAAGATGAGTTGTATCAGCACTTAGTTGAACACTAGATCATCTTAATTTTAGGCGTTGCATAGTTACCGAATGATTTGGGGTTTTCGATAATTCCTTTCCTCCTCATCTTCCTTGTCTTCCTTATCTCCCTTGTCCTCCTTGTCTCCCTTGTCCTCCTTGTCCCCTCTTTATTTAGGTTCGGGAATTGTTTGAGGAATCGGCCCAGGTACTGTCTGAGGAATAGGAGCAGGAACTACCTCTGGTACTATCTCCGGTACAGCAGGTTGGGGAATGGGTGCAGGTACTGGTTCTGGTACTGGACTAGGGATGGGTTCAGGAACCGGGCCAGGTTCTGGTACTGGTGAGGGATCAGGATTTGGCTCTGGCATTGGTAGAGGATTGGGATAAATCATAATCGTTCAGTTTTGATAGCTCAATCCCACCAACGTAGAAAGAAATCACTGGCTTGACATCCCTCCAAGTGGCTACGTCTTGCCACAATAGAAGACAATTGCTGACTTATAGCCTCATGCCATTTGCCCCCAATTCCACCAACCCGTTTCAAGAAAGAACACCTTTGTTAGATGCTCTGTGGGCCGCTGCTCATAAGCCCCATGCTCCTTTTTATGCACCGGGACATAAGCAGGGACAGGGAATCTCTCAGCCAATGATCAATTTAATGGGAGCATCGGTATTTTCAGCAGATTTACCAGAATTACCAGGCTTAGATAACTTGTTTGCCCCTGAAAGCGTGATTCAGGAAGCACAGGAACTAGCCGCAGCGGCCTTTGGAGCAGAGCAAACTTGGTTTTTAGTCAATGGTTCCACGGCTGGAGTAATCGCGGCTATATTAGCCACTTGTGGTGCGGGTGACAAAATTATTTTGCCTCGAAATATACACCAATCTGCGATCGCAGGCCTGGTTCTCTCTGGTGCTATCCCCGTCTTTATCAACCCAGAATTTGACCTATCTACCGACTTGGCTCATAGCATTACGCCAGCCGCTGTAGCGGCTGCTCTCCAGCAATATCCCGATGCCAAAGCGGTGATGATGATTTATCCTACCTATCACGGGGCGTGTGGAGATGTCAGTGCGATCGCCCAATTAACTCATCAACATAACATCCCCTTGCTAGTCGATGAAGCCCACGGCCCCCACTTTGCCTTCCATCCCGACTTACCCCCTTCAGCATTGTCAGCTGGTGCCGACTTAGCCGTGCAATCTACCCACAAAGTTTTAGGTGCGATGACTCAGGCATCAATGCTACATGTTCAGGGTCATCGAGTCGATCGAGACCGATTAACTAAAGCCTTACAGTTAGTTCAGTCTACCAGTCCCAGCTATTTACTACTAGCTTCTCTGGATGGAGCGCGGCAACAAATGGCACTCTATGGGGAACTACTAATGACTCAAACCTTGCAGTTGGCAGAGCACGCGAGAAATCAGATCAGTCAGATTCCTGGATTAACTGTATTAGAACTTGTCAAAACTCCAGGCTTTTTAGCCCTCGATCGCACACGGCTGACAGTGAGAGTCACAGAGTTAGGATTAACTGGGTTTGAAGCGGATAAAATCTTCCATCAGCAACTTAGTGTCACAGCCGAATTACCGACGCTTCAACATCTAACTTTTATCATCAGCTTAGGTAACACAGAAGCAGATATTAAGCAATTAGTACAAGCCTTTACCACAATTACCCAGGACAATTATCGTCCTCAGACTAAAACTTCTTTGCAGGATGTATTCCAAAATTGGAAAGCCGAGTTACTGTTCATTCATCCTTCATCCTTTACCATTTGTCCTTCACTTTCACCTCGTGACGCCTTCTTTTCCTTAACAGAAACCCTACCAGTAGACCAAACCTTAGACCGTATCAGTGCCGAGCTAATCTGTCCATACCCACCCGGCATTCCAGCCTTAATGCCAGGAGAACTTATCAACCCAGCTGCGATAGAATACCTGCAACAAATTCTTGCCTTAGGCGGCAACATCACTGGTTGTAGCGACCCCAGCTTCAAAACTTTAAAAGTTGTTTGTTAGTTGTTGTTTGTTAGTTGTTGTTTGTTAGTTGTTGGTTGTTTGTTATTGGTTGTTTGTTATTAAAAATACATAGTAGGTAAAACTTAATAAAAAATTACGGATGTACTAAGTAGAATAAAAAAGTAAAGTAATGCCTGAGCTAATCTAGAAAGTTATGTACTAAAGTAAAAAGAATACAGAATAAGCAAACAACAAACAACCCAACGACCAAGCTCAGGGCAAGCCAAACAACAAACAACAAACAACAAACAACAAACAACAAACAACAAACAACAAACA
>DALYIW010000345.1:0-8153 GCA_031970155.1 Coleofasciculaceae cyanobacterium CTOTU46601
CGTCAGCAACAATTGATGTATGACAATAAAACCTCAAGAATTGATAACAGGATAGTAAGTTTAAGCCAACCCCATATCCGTCCAATTGTCCGAGGGAAAGCCGGAACTCCCGTGGAATTTGGAGCTAAACTATCTCACACTTCTCAGACAGCGATTGCCATTACTTTTTTAGTCATGAATCTTGCCACCCTGCTACGGCAGGTTTTTTGCCTTTTTTTGTGGTTCCAACAAACTTACACCTTTTTTTCGAGTCAATTATTAACTCAGGTTATGATTGGGGCAATTACCCAAAATAAAAGCTCATCATTAATTGAGGCTTAAATAACTAATTAATCCATCAGTTGTTTTTCCCCGACTTATTCAGCAAGCCCTATGTAGAAAGAGTTCTCGGCTTCTACCAGAAGGCAAATTCCCAGCCAGCGACTTCACCTCCGGCCTCTACCCAGCCTAGTCCTTCGCCTAGTCCCAGTCCTTCGCCTAGCCCCAGTCCTTCGCCTAGCCCCAGTCCTTCGCCTAGCCCCAACCGCTCACGCCGCTCGAATCCCTCACCTAGCCCTAGCCCCTCACGATAAATCGGTAAACAATGATACAGAAATTGGGAACGTCTTTTGACTCACAAGTGCAGCTCCTCAGAGCTTAATTTGTAGGGCAGTGGATCTTTCAATCCTAGTTCAGCGAAAGCGGCAAGCCGTAATCGGCAGGAGTCACAAACACCACAAGCCACATCGCCACCAGCGTAGCAAGACCAGGTTTGTTCCCAAGGGACACCCAGTTGATTGCCTAACTCAATGATTGCGGTTTTCCTGAGATTAATTAAAGGCGTGACAATCCTAATGGTTTGTCCTTGTGTGCCTTGTTTAGTCCCCAGTTGAAAAACCTCTTGCATCGCCTGGATGTAGTCAGGGCGGCAATCTGGGTACCCGGAATAATCTAAGGCATTAACCCCGATGTAGACTCGCTGCGCTCCCCTAGCTTCCGCGTAGGACAAGCTAAAGCTCAAAAAAATCGTGTTCCGAGCAGGAACATAGGTAATTGGGATATTCTGAGACATCTGCTCTAGAGAGCGATGTTCAGGCAAGTCGAGGTTATTATCTGTCAATGCCGAACCGCCCCACAGTCCCAAGTCAAAGCTCACTACCTGATGTTCCTTGACATTGGCACAATGTGCGATCGCTTCTGCTGACTTTAGTTCCCGCCGATGCCGCTGCTGATAGTCAAAGGAAATGGCATAACACTCACAACCATCTGCCTTTGCTTGATACAGAACCGTAGACGAGTCTAATCCTCCAGACAACAAAACAACTGCTTTCAAAATTACAGTCCCTCATTCATCAACTAGAAAGGACGAAGATTAACTACGTCCCTACTTTTAGCCTATAGCGTTGAGGCTTGTCAGATTCCAGGACAAGCCAATCATTCTTATCCCATCCCTGATGGGAATAAGAGGGTTTTTAATGGACGCCCCAGAAACTGCCACATTCAGCTACCTCTCGATAATTGGTAAAACCAACAATAAAAGCAGAATGACCGTTCTAAAGACCTTCTTTATCTAGGGGATCTGGGCAAAACTTTGGATTTCTTCACATTTAGAGGTGCTGTGGTACTATCTGGATGGTTTAAGGCGGCTCAGAGTAAGTAAATTGACTTAGTTCCCGTGGTGGAGGAGCAAACAAGAGTGCAAGATAGCAAGTGCCAAAGACATCTGGATACCCATTTGCAGCGAAGTTTGCCGCAGCCAATCAAGATTGGCGTGATCGGCGTTGGCAATATGGGACAGCATCATGCCCGTGTTTTAAGTCTTCTTAAAGACGTTGAAATGGTCGGGGTGGCAGACATCAATGTCGAGCGAGGCTTGGACACGGCAAGTAAGTACCGTGTCCGTTTTTTTGAAGATTATCGCGACCTTCTCCCTTATGTGGAGGCTGTATGTATTGCCGTACCCACTCGCCTGCATCATGAAGTCGGGATGACTTGTCTGTCGGCTGGAGTTCATGTTTTAGTTGAAAAACCAATTGCCGCCAGTATTGCCGAGGCAGAAACTTTGGTCAATGCTGCTGCTGAATCCCAATGTATTCTCCAAGTCGGTCATATTGAACGTTTTAACCCAGCTTTTCAGGAACTCAGCAAAGTTCTCAAGACAGAAGAGTTACTCGCTCTAGAGGCTCACCGCATGAGTCCCTACTCTAACCGAGCCAATGATGTCTCTGTGGTTCTAGATTTAATGATCCACGACATTGACCTGCTGTTGGAACTGGCAGACGCCCCAGTAGTGAGGTTAACAGCTAGTGGTAGCAGTGCTTCCAACTCTGGGTATTTAGATTATGTGACGGCTAATTTAGGCTTTGCGAATGGCATTGTTGCTACCCTCACAGCTAGCAAGGTAACGCACCGCAAAATCCGCCGAATTGCAGCACATTGCAAAAACTCTCTAACTGAAGCTGATTTTCTCAACAACGAGATTCTAATTCACCGCCAAACGACTGCTAACTGCCTGACTGACTATGGTCAGGTTCTTTATCGGCAGGATGGCTTAATTGAGAAGGTATATACCAGTAATATCGAACCCTTACACGCTGAGTTAGAACACTTCGTTAGTTGTGTTCGAGGTGGGAATCAACCTTCTGTTGGTGGTGAACAAGCGCTGAAGGCTCTCCGTTTGGCAAGTTTGATTGAGCAGATGGCCCTTGATGGTCAAGTTTGGCGACAAACCGACAGGGAGCGTCTTGATTTCTATTCGCCAGTCGTTACGGTTTCTTATTAAGGAGAGATTACTGACAGCAATCAGGCGATCGCATCACTAACCAAACAACGGCAGGACTTACGTAAATTTCCTGTTGAACTGCCATTTGTAGGGGTGAACGGCCGTTCACCCCTACTATATTTGGCGTCCATGCGTAAGTCCTGAAGGGTAGAGAAAGCAGGGGGAGAAAGAGTCAATGGCTTCCCCTGCTTTGTTGTGTAAACTTCTGAAATCCTTGTTAAATCAATCTATGGAATTAGGGCTTTATCTTCCTTGGCTCGCTAATCTAGACCAAGATGTACTCAAGTTGTTACATGGCTTAAGCCCAACAAAGGAGCCAAAGCGATATGTCAGACCTGAATCGTGGAATCATGAAGTTCAAAGGAGCCGATAGCCCGACCGCGATCGCTGTTTCGGCAGTGCTAGTTTTGGGCAGTATCGGTTTTCTTCTGTGGTGGGCGCTTCAAAGCGCATACACTGCGTCTTAACCACTGATTGTTAGACATCAGCCGCCTTAATCTAGCAGACGCTTTCTGCCTGTTCTGGCACAGTTGCTGATGTCTCCTCGTCACTGCTCAATGGCAGTTTCTCGCGGTTATTAACGTTAACCTTCAAAAAATAAAAAAAATTTGGAACTTGAGATAAGTTCTGCTAACATTAATATTTGTGGGACAAAAGGGTCGGTGCCCGAGTGGTTAATGGGGGCGGACTGTAAATCCGCTGGCTACGCCTACGCTGGTTCAAATCCAGCCCGGCCCACCACTTAAATCTGAAATTTATGATTTTAGCATTAGTCTATACTTCATAATTTCGTTGCCCGTGTAGCTCAGTGGTAGAGCACACCCTTGGTAAGGGTGAGGTCACGAGTTCAATCCTCGTCACGGGCTTTCAATAAACCTATATTCTATAAGGGTTCTAGCCTTATAGCTTAACTAGGGTATCCAGTCATAGCAGAAAATCTGGGTATCTTAGTTATTTTTTTGGTATCAAAATGAATCCTGTTGTAGTTGCTGAAATAACTGGTCATGATGTGCAAACTTTATATGAAAATTATGCTGGCGTTGTATGTTCAAAACCATAATTAAGAGATTTTAGCGATCGCTTTTTTTGGCGACTTAAGATATAGTGCTCAATAACAACTAAATATGCGCTCTGACCTAGTGCTGACAACACTAAGCCAGAACGACTACTCACTTCACTTGATTACAGCAAGCACAGGAGCATAAATTATCATGTCAGATTTTCGGATTGAACTGCTAGACAAAGTAGCTCACATTCAAGAGCGATTAAAGCTGATTACTTGTATCTACACTAATCAGATGGAATTGTTGCTACAGCGTTTTAGTGATGACTACGAAGATTTAGAACGGCAGTTAGTACAACTTAAGGAAACTATCCGACAGCTAGATTCTGAGCAGCAATAGATTAGCTTTAGCTTTGTGACAATTTAGCAGAAATGCTCCTATGGCTTTAGTTGTAGGAGTTTTTTAGTACTAATACCCATAATATAGCAAGAAAGTCAATACTAAAAATCACAATTTTAGTAGATTACACTTACACTAAGGGTGAGGTCACGAGTTCAATCCTCGTCACGGGATTTTTTCAGGAGACTTCACTTGAAGACTCACAAAAAAGCACCCTGAAACAGGTGCTAAAAAATTCAGCAAAAGCTAGCGAAGATAATATTTTTTTCAGCGAACCCTATGTTCGCGAGGACTCTGAGCACCAGTTGAAGCTCCAGCTAGTGATGCAGCTAAACCCAGTAAAGAGCCTATGACAAATGACCACAATGCCCTAGCCGCATTATCAGCAATCTCACGAGCTTGAGCTGCACTGACTCGAGGCTGAGGGTTCGGTACATTGACACCACCCTGTTGAACCTGATTGATTACTTCTCCAGCATTAGACGCAGCAACACCAAAAGCACCCGATACCCCGCTTGCCAATAGCCAAGAGCTAAGTGCTAGAGTCGTTGCCCAGAGAATTGCACCATTGAGAAGAGCTGTATTGCGGTTCATGGGTCCGCAGGCACGGGCTGCAACCCAGCTTCCAACGAATAAAGCAATTAACAAACTGATGACTGACCAAATGCCTACACCAGTGCCAACGCCTGGTGCGTTCGATCTCGGTGCACCTGAGCCGGCTAGGAAAGTTGAGCCAATAGCAGCACCGAGAGCGCTCAAAATCAATTGAGTCGCTAAAGCAACCACTAAACCTGAAATGATCGGCCCCCACCGTACACGGTCATGATAATCCACCACTGGCGCAACGACAGCCGGCTCACCAACATAATTGCCTCCTGGGCGCTCTACATAAGACATAGCCTATTCCCTCCCTTACTTCTTTGCCTGGTAGCTATTACTTTTTCTCGCAGTAACTGTGAGACTTTAAATCTAGAGAAGGAGTACAATTTTTTACTCTACCAACTGAAAGAGGGAGCTTCTATCTTTAGGAAGAATTAGTCAATCCCATTTCTTGAAAAGTAATGTTGTAACTAATACTAAGTATTTCAAAAGGAACAAGCTCTGAAAGTGAACTCATGCAGATCAAGGAGGAACGATGAAGGCACTTGTGACTGGAGCCAACGGATTTACAGGCTCTCACTTGGTGAAAGCGTTGGAGCAGCAAGGCAACAACGTTGTCGGTTGGGTACGCAAGTCTAGTGATCTAACACGCCTGTCTGATTGCAAAGTGCATTTAGTTTATGGAGACATCACTGAGCGAGATGCACTGCAAACGGCGATGACAGGAGTAGACTGGGTTTTTCATACTGCTGCCTATGTAGAGTTAGGTTTAGTCGATGCCGCAGAAATGGAGCAGGTGAATGTGGAAGGAACCCGCGCTGTGATGGAAGTTGCTCAAGCTGTTGGCGTATCAAAAGTCGTTTATTGCAGCACAATTGGCGTATTCGGTGACACAAAAGGTCAAGTTGTTAATGAAACGTTCCAACGGCAACAAGCTGACTTTTCTTCGGCCTACGATCGCACAAAATACCTTGCTCAACAAATCGTCGATCAACTGGCCGCCCAAGGCTTACCGGTGGTTAGTGTTTTACCCTCTGGAATCTTTGGTGCGGATGACCCTCATTTTGGCCCGGTGATCCAGCAATTTCTCAAGGGAAAGCTGAAATTGTGGGCGGGAGGCGATCGCATTACTGGTATTGTCCATGTAGACGACCTAGTCGCTGCAATGATTCTGGCAGCAGACAAAGGTCAACCTGGAGAACACTACATTATTTCTGCGGGTGACCTTACTACTCGTGAAATGTTTACTCTACTTAGTCAAGAAACAAATATTCCCATACCTCGCGAGGTTCCTAAACCCTTAGTCAGATTAGTGGGGAACCTACTCGACCCCATTGGACACATCCTCAAATGGCAACCACCCCTCAGCCGTGAGCGGGTTCACTATATATATGATCGTTGCGTTCGGGTTGACGCCACCAAAGCTCGTCAGGATCTCGATTGGCACCCTCGTTCAGTATCAGAAACTTTACGAGAAATAGTCCAAATTATGGCAGCAGAATTGTCACTCTTAAGGATGAAGGATGAATAGACTTATCTTGAAGTCGGGAGTCGGGAGTCGGGAGTTGGGAGTTGGGAGTCGAGGAAAGAAACTTTCATGTTGCGAGTTTGTCCTACAGAAGCTTATTTCACAAATTCTTCACATTTCAAAACTAGATTAGTAGAAGACTAAAGTTCTCATGGTCAGAGGTGGAATAGGGGCTGGAGATGTCTGCTAATTGGGAAACGGCATTACCAGCCCTTTCAATAACTCTCGCTATTGAAACAAAATAGAAAAAATTCATCATATCTTAACTCGTATCCATTGATACTTATATTTCATAATTGTTAATCTAACCTTAGGTAAATGAATATTTTTAAAAAAATTGAGATAGCTAACGTTATCTCAGTTCATCATCCACGGAATTTCTAGAGGAAAGAATTTTTATGTTAAAAGAATCTAAAAACCCCTCTCCTCATCATGTTGTGATTGTTGGCGGCGGGTTTGGTGGACTTTATGCCGCACAGGCGCTTGGAAAAGCTCCTGTAGAGGTCACACTGATTGATAAACGCAATTTTCATCTATTTCAGCCCCTGCTTTATCAAGTTGCCACTGGAGGCTTATCTGCTGGTGATATTTCCTCACCTCTGCGAGCAGTTCTCAGTGGCAATAAAAATACAACAGTGCTGATGGGAGAAGTGGCGGATGTAGACCCCAAACAGCAAAAAGTTATATTGAGTAATCAAGAAATAAACTATGACACCTTAATCGTTGCTACTGGTGTTAGCCACCACTACTTCGGCAAGGATGAATGGGCACCGAAAGCTCCCGGGCTGAAAACAGTTGAAGACGCTTTAGAAATGCGGCGGCGCATCTTTTTAGCTTTTGAAGCAGCAGAAAAAGAAACTGATCTAGAAAAGCGTCGTGCTTGGTTAACCTTTGTGATTGTGGGAGGTGGTCCCACTGGTGTTGAATTAGCCGGAGCACTGGCAGAACTAGCTCACAACACCTTAAAGCAAGACTTCCGTAACATTGATACCTCAGAAACTAAAATTTTGCTCCTAGAAGGCCTAGATCGGGTATTGCCGCCTTACCCGCCTGAGTTGTCAGTAAAAGCAAATGCTTCACTGGAGCGTTTAGGCGTTACGGTACAAACGAGTACCTTGGTTACCAATATTGAAGATAATCGGGTTACTACCCGCCGAGGCGATCAGATTGAACAAATTCCAGCGCAAACTATTCTTTGGGCTGCTGGGATGAAAGCTTCTGGGATGGGAGAAGTAGTTTCCCATGCTACTGCGGCACAACTCGATCGCGCGGGACGAGTGATTGTACAACCTGATTTGAGTGTGCCAGGATATCCGAATATTTTTGTGATTGGTGACTTAGCAAATTTCCCTCACCAATACGAAGACGGCAAACCCTTGCCGGGAGTTGCACCCGTTGCCATGCAACAAGGAAAGTATGTGGCTAGTCTGATCCAGAAGCGGCTCAAAGGAAAAACTACACCCAACTTCCGTTATACAGAGTATGGCAGCTTGGCAGTAATTGGACGCAATGCGGCAGTTGTAGATTTAGGTTTTGTGAAGTTTTCTGGTTTCCCGGCTTGGCTAGCCTGGATTTTTGTTCACATCTTCTATTTGATTGAGTTTGACAATAAGTTGTTAGTGATGATTCAGTGGGGCTGGAACTACTTCACCAAAAAACGTGGGGCACGTCTGATTACGCATCAAGAGGGATTGCCAGCTACGGATGTGGAAGAAAGTACCGATTATCGGACACCTGTTGAGGCTTAGATGTTGTTGTTTGTTGTTTGTTGTTTGTTGTTTGTTGTTTGAGCAAAGTTCGACCATGCTATCCTGTTATCAATTCTTGAGGTTTTATTGTCATACATCAATTGTTGCTGACG
>DALYIW010000346.1:0-8103 GCA_031970155.1 Coleofasciculaceae cyanobacterium CTOTU46601
GGGAGTAGGGAGTAGGGAGTAGGGAGTAGGGAGGAGGGAGTAGGGGAAGAAAGGCTATTTTCATAGAAAGTGACGGCTTTCTAGGGCATGACGCCCGTCTTAAAAATGGGTAATGGCGAAGGAAGAGAGATTTTCATGAATGCTTGTGTGCAGAACTCATCGGGAGTCTTGCACCCTTGAGATTTACGCAAGACGTTAGCGTATGGCTGGGCAAAGTCGGCGGGTAGTGGGACAATCTTCGCGCACAGCAACTGGTCAGAGTATTTGTTTTCCTGAGTAACAAAACTCAGCAGGGACACCAATAATAGATAATGAACCCTGATACCTAACAACATAATCACGCATGACAAAAACAGCATGGGTTTTTCCAGGACAGGGTTCTCAGGCAGTTGGGATGGGTGTGGACTTATCCAACCTTCCCTTTGCAAAAGTTAAATTTGAGCAAGCTAGACAGATTTTAGGTTGGGACGTCCTAGAAATTTGTCAAAGCCAGGAGGAAAAATTATCTCATACGCTCTACACCCAACCTTGCCTATATGTTGTTGAGAGCATCCTAGCTGATTTGCTAATCGAGCAAGGTAACAGGCCCCATCTGGTAGCTGGTCACAGCTTAGGAGAATATGTTGCCCTCTATGCTGCCAGGGTATTTGACTTTGAGGCAGGGTTACGCCTTGTTAAACGCAGAGCTGAGTTGATGGATAGTACTCATGGCGGAATGATGGCGGCTTTAATGGGGTTCGATCGCGAACAGCTAGAAGAAAAAATCCACCAAATACCTGATGTTGTACTTGCCAATGACAACAGTCCCGCTCAAGTGGTAATTTCTGGAACACCAGAAGCGGTTCAGGATATCCTGACTCAGATAAAAGTGAAGCGTGCAGTTCCTCTAAAGGTTTCAGGAGCCTTTCACTCTCCCTTAATGGCAGATGCTGCTGCAGAGTTTGAGGAGATCTTGCAAGCTGTTCCTTTTGCTAATGCTCAGTGTCCAGTACTGTCGAATGTAGAACCTGTGCCAACTGTCGAGGCGACCCTCTTAAAGAATCGCCTTCAGCTTCAGATGACAGGCTCAGTACGCTGGCGAGAAATTTCTATGCAGTTACCGTTGGAAGGCATCGAGCGAGTGGTAGAAATTGGTCCTGGCAAAGTTCTCACAGGTCTAATTAAACGCATGTGTCCTGAGTTATTGTTGGAAAATCTTGGCAGTCTCGCCGAGTTGCCTGCGACACAACTGTTGCAATTTCAACCATCAGCTTAAGCTAGAGGTTAACTCATCCCCCGCTTAAAGGTTGGGGGATTCTGCGAAAGTTAGTAGTTTGTTATTTGTATTTTTTTACAAACAACAAACAACAAACAACAAACAACAAACAACAAATAGTCTACTATTCTGCCTAATTTGAGTGGATTTACTTATAAGTTTTTTGTGAACAGAAGCCGTGAACCCTTTGCCAGCCTAATGCTCTACCACGCTTTTAAGTGGTCGGTAGTCAGCCCAGTACTTCACTCTTATCTTCGAGGTCGCATCTATGGTGCCGAAAATGTGCCTCACGAAGGACCATTGGTAGTGGTAAGTAATCATGCCAGCGACTTTGACCCGCCCATTGTGTCGTGTGCTATGCGCCGTCCCGTGGCGTTCATGGCAAAGGAAGAATTGTTTCGTATCCCTGTTTTGAAGCAAGGAATTCAATTGTATGGGGCTTATCCGGTGAAGCGAGGGGCAGCAGACCGAAGTGCAATTCGCTCTGCTCTCGATTGTCTGTCGGGTGGGTGGGCTGTTGGTCTGTTCTTACAAGGAACGCGGACGCCTGATGCAAGAATTCCAGAGCCGAAGTTAGGGGCAGCTTTGATTGCAGCTAAAGCGAAAGTACCATTGATACCCATGAGTTTGTGGGGGACTGAGGCAATTTTCAAAAAAGGCTCACCCGTACCGCAACCTGTGCCAGTAACGGTACGGATTGGTCAGGTAATTGACTTTCCTCTCTCGACAAAACGAGAGGAATTGGAAGCTGTGACGCAACAATGTGCGGCAGCGATTCATGCCATGCACGACTTAGGCCGTTAAGTTGCTTCTGGGGAAACTACTGCTTAATAGAATAAAGTCTTATTTCAGTTGATGAGCTTCTTGTCTACTATTTTTGAGTGCAACTTGGTCAGGACTTACGCAAGTTTCCTTGTGAACCGCCATTTGTAGGGGTGAACAGCCGTTCACCCTTACGATATGTGGTGTCCATGCGTAAGTCCTGTTGGTATGAAGCGACCCGTTCCAGGGATTAATGCTCTATAGGTTTCGTGGCGTGTTAAAGTCAGCGATGCCGCCATAATCGTTGACCAAGGAAGAAGATATGACAGAATTTCTCGATTTTCTCAGACATAAGTTTGCATATGTAGCGATCGGAGAATTCAAACCCGGCAAGTTTGAAGAAGCCAAGCAACTCTATGAAAAAGCTGTTTCTACCTACTCTCATGGCTTCAAGGGAGCATACCTACTTCAGCAGCAAGGGACTGACCAAGGTATTGCCGTGATTTTTTGGGAGGATGTGGGAGATATGGACGCTAACCAAAGCGAGGCTTACCAGGAAATCTTAAGGCAGATGACGCCCTTGTTTGCCAAACCACCGACTACTGAGTTCTATGAACTGGTCAGTGAAATTCAGCCAGAACCATCACAGGATGAATAAGCTAAATTTGTTGTTGGTTGTTGGTTGTTGGTTGTTGGTTATTGGAAGATGGCAACGGATGAAGGAGCGCACAATTTACTCTTTGTCGTTTCCAATGAAACATTTATTATCATAACTTTTGTTAAAAATACTCACCAACAAACAACAAACAACCCTTCGACACTTCGGCAAAGCTCAGGGCAAGCCAAACAACAAACAACAAACAACACTCCCGTTGTTCTTTCAAAAACATCTTAACTGTCTGGTTAAAGGCTTCAGGCTGTACCAAAAATGGCCAATGATTGCCAGGAACTTTACCGAGACGTAAGTTTTTCAAATAGGTTTTGTAGGGTTTGAGTTGCCAATCGGTGCGGTTCACACCTTTTTCTGACTGGATGAAGAGCGTAGGGGTATTTATTGGATCGGTAAGACCTGCTATTTGCATCACATCCTCAAAAATCTGATCGCGGGCCTGAATCACAAATTTACTGCCCCAACGACCATCGGGTTTTTGTTCAATGCCTGCTTGAAAAACCTGCTGCTGCAATGGACTCCATCCCTCATATAAATTTAACTGACGTGCTTGCTGCTGGGCTTGTTCATAACTGGCAAAAGGTCCCATGCCTCTGAGAAAGGGCAAGACGCGGTACAAGATGGGGAAAGTCACCTTGAGCAAGCTGGGCATTTTCCAGACGAAAATCGGATCGACCAAAATCATACTGTGTAAACGCTCTGGATGTTGTCGGGCCCAGATTAGTGCCAATTTACCTGTCCAAGAGTGACCCACCACATGAGCCGCAGGCCAGCCTAAATGAGCCATCAGGGCTTCTAAATCGGCGATCGCATCAGCAAACCTATAACCCCGATCCGGCTTGCTACTGTCCCCATGACCACGCATATCCGGTGCAACGATGTGGTACTCCTGAGCAAGGCTATCTCCTAAGCTAGACCAAACTAGAGCATGATCCCCCAAACCATGCAATAGCAGTAAGGGTTCCTGTCCTTGGTTCCACTCCAAGTAAGACAGTTGAATATCAGGCAAAGACAAGGTTTGACGTACAGGCATCTTCTTTGAATTAATTGTTAATACTTTCCTTGAGGCCTTAGGTTACATTAAAAAACAACATTACTAAATAGCTGTTCATTTTCCAACATTTGATTGATAATACAGGTAGAAGACTACAGTAACCTCTACTACTCTAAGAAAGTCTAAAAGCATTTTTCCGTAACGATTTCAGCCAATTAGCAACAGGGTTATTTCTGATAAAAACAACAGTCAGGTTGTTTAAGTGAGTGTTAGAGAGCACATAGTTTGTTAATCAGAGCCAAAAGAATTCTTAACAACATCCGACAAGCGCTAAAAATAGTTTCAGCATTGAGAATACGGCTGAAATAAAAGGATACTAGCTATGCAATCTGCCGGAACTGCAAATAAACCGAAGGCGACAAAACAAGAGTTGCCAGAGCATCCAAGCGGCGACCAACGCTTCAAAATACTTGACGCCACTAGGAAGCGTCATCAATACTGCCCGGATGCATTTGAGCATGTAAGAGAATAGCTGATTTAAAGGGTTGAACGTTTAAAGTTTTTAACAATCCAACAGTCCAAGTTTCTAACCTTTACCGAGCAATTAGCAAAGGAGAATCAACATGGATTTGACTGAATTGCTTGAAATTGCTGAAAAAGAACGCAAGGCTATGCCTAGCATTCGCGTGCATTGCTGTACATCGACGGGCTGCCAAGCGTCTAATGCTGTGGGAGTGAAAAAGCGACTGGAGGAGGCGGTGAAGTCTGGTGGAATGTGCGATCGCATCCAAGTAGTTGGCGTAGGTTGCCTAGGATTATGTGGTCATGGACCAATCGTGGAAATTGCTCCAGAGGGCACCCTTTACGAGAAAGTAACACCTGAGCAAGCTGATTCCATCATCAACGCTGTCAAGGGTGGTAAGGCTACTGCTCAGCGTGGGGATGCAACCCATCCATTTTTCACGCGCCAGTTAAAGATTGTTCAAGAAAATAGCGGCAAAATTGACCCAGAGCGGATTGAAGAGTATATCGCAGTGGGTGGCTATCAGGCTCTCTACCATGTTCTCTATGAAATGACACCCTCTGAAGTTGTAGATGAAGTCACTTGTAGCGGACTGCGCGCCAGGGGTGGGACTGGGTATCCTACGGGTTTAGAGTGGGCAACCGTTGCCAACATGCCATCAGGGCAGAAGTTTGTGATCTGTAACGCTGATGAAGGCGATCCCGGTGCATTTATAGATCGCAGCGTGCTTGAAAGTGACCCCCAACGGGTAATTGAAGGAATGGCGATCGCCGGTTACGCCGTAGGAGCTACTCAAGGTTACATCTACGTTCGAGCAGAATATCCCCTAGCCATCCGTCGCCTCCAGAAAGCCATCCAACAAGCTAAGAAACTGGGCATCTTAGGTACAGAAATCTTCGGCTTACCCTTTGACTTTCACCTAGATATCCGCGTCGGAGCAGGTGCCTTTGTCTGTGGTGAAGAAACCCCTCTAATTAGCTTCATAGAAGGAGATCGAGGTACACCACGGCTTCGTCCTACTTACCCAGCAGAGTCGGGGTTGTGGGATGCTCCTACGCTGATTAACAACGTAGAAACCTACGCCAATATCAAACCTATCATTACCAAAGGAGCGAACTGGTTTGCCAGCATTGGCACCGAAAAAAGTAAAGGCACCAAAGTCTTCTGCCTGACAGGCAAAATCCGCAACACGGGATTGATTGAAGTACCGATGGGCATCTCAGTGCGAGAGATTGTCGAAGAAATAGGCGGCGGTGTACCTAATGGTTCAGTTAAGGCTGTACAAACGGGTGGTCCCTCTGGAGGGTGCATACCTGTATCAGCCCTTGATACCTCGGTGGATTACGAGTCGCTAGCCAAGCTGGGATCAATCATGGGATCAGGTGGCCTGGTGATCATGGATCAGAACACCAGCATGGTTGATGTAGCCCGCTTCTACATAGAGTTCTCTATGGATGAGTCTGGCGGCAAGTGTCTTCCTTGCCGTGTTGGCACAGTGCAGATGTATCGGCTATTAACGAAAATTAGTGAGGGCAAAGCTTCATTGAGCGATCTTGAGCAACTCGAGGAACTATGCGACATGATTAAAAATACCAGTCTGTGTGGTCTTGGACAGTCGGCACCGAACCCCGTTTTGAGTACTCTGGAGTATTTCCGGGATGAATATTTGGCATTGATTAATACTACAGCCAGAGCCAGCTATTTCTGGGAGCGCAACGGGCAAAGCGCCTCAGATTAAGTTCAACCTGTGTCATAGCGTGATGGTGTACTTCTTCAATGACCAGCATTAAGCGTATTTTTTAGGTAACGCAAAGATGTCTAATTCAAATCAATTCGACGCGATCGTTATTGGTTCTGGTATCGGTGGTCTAACCGTTGCCGCTTTACTCTCAAAATTAAATAAGAAAAAAGTTTTAATTCTCGAACAGCATTTTGTCATTGGTGGATTCACTCACGAATTTAAGCGCATCCATAAATTCAAATGGGATGTGGGACTTCATTACGTGGGAAACATGGAAAAAGGGGAAATCGGACGAGCGGTTTTTGACTATATCACCGACGGCAAGCTTCAGTGGCATAAAATGCCGGAGTCTTTTGAGAAGTTTGTCTATCCTGATTTTACTTTTGAAGAATTTGCTGACCCGCAAAAATATAAAGCTGACCTTATTCAGCGATTTCCGAAGGAAAAGCAAGCCATTGAGAGATACTTTTTCGAGTTAAAAACAATTGCCATCACGGCGAACTTACCTACTTTTTTAAATCCCTTACTTAAACTGATTTTTCCAAGTTTGGGAAAAATTCATCGACAGACAACAAAGGAGTATTTTGATCAGAATTTCCTTGATGTTAAGCTGAAAGCTTTGCTGGCATCCCAATGGGGTACCTATGGACTTCCTCCCTCGAAAAGCAGTTTTGCCACCCACGCTATGGTTATTTACTCCTTTTTAACAGGTGGCTGGTATCCCGTAGGTGGAGCTTCTGAAATTGCTAAACACATCATGCCTGTAATTGAAAGAAATGGAGGCAAGGCACTTACGAAAAGCCAAGTTACAGAGATTATCATAGACAAAGGCATAGCTAAGGGCGTAAAAGTACAGAAATCTCACGTTTCTCAAGCTCCAGTCGAAGAGTATTATGCACCAATTATCATTTCTGACGCGGGTGCATTTAATACATACACGAAGCTAATTCCTGAAAATGATTTGATTGCTGACTACCGAGAAGAAATTAAATCTTTTCCCAAAGGTAGCAGTGCTATTACCTTGTATTTGGGATTCAAAGAATCTCCCGAAAAACTAGGTTTTAGAGGGGAAAATCACTGGATTTATACCTCTTACGAACACGATAAGGCTTTTCAAGAACAAAAGGCTAAACCTGACCAAGTTATCAACAGTTGCTATCTTTCATTTGCGTCTCTGAAAGACCCAACAGCAACAGCGCATACAGCCCAAGCAATTATCTTTGTGGACTATGATTTTTTCTCACAGTGGCACAAACAATCCTGGAAAAAACGGGAAGAAACTTATTATGATTTAAAAGAAAAAATCACTCAAAACATCCTCAATTTTGTGGAGTCTAGGTATCCAGGTTTCAAAGAGCTGATTGAATACAAAGAACTATCCACACCTGTAACTTTGGAATACTTTAATCAAAGCGATCGCGGAGCGATTTACGGCATTCCTGCAATACCAGAAAGATTAGGAAAAAAATGGAGCAACCCTAAAACTCCCATTAAAAATCTCTATCTTACCGGAACAGATGTGATGTCACTGGGAATTATGGGAGCCATGATGGGTGGAGTTAAGACAGTAGGGATTTTAAAGGGTTCATTTGGGTTTTTTAATATTATGTCTAAGTGTATCCAGGAAAGCAGTAAGGCAGAGAAAACAGCAGATGTTGTTGATTGCGATAGCGAAGCGCTGCTGCAAAGCGCAGATCGCATTATTTCAGAATCAAGTAATCGAGAGTTAACCCACCGCTAGAGTAGGGCAGGGCTAATTTATTGTCAGCGAGAGAAATTGGGGAAGCTCCCGGGAGCAGGGGGAGCAGGGGAAGTAATTTATACTCAGCACAGCAGGTCGATGAATTTTCTCTTGTGACCATGAATTAACCCTGCTAGAGTAGGGGGAGCAGGGGAAGAATATCTTTTCTACCTGACTCCTGAATTCTGCTGTAAATGCACATTAGCTGATTACTTTGATCTAGGAGAAAACCTTTCACCTTTAGCTTGTAGCGATACGCAAAGAATGTTAGTAGGGTAGTTTTATTCAGTCAGATAAAAATAAAAAGGCGAATAAAATTCGCATCTACTGTTATAAAACTATCAATCACAGAACTTACGCAAATTGCCTTTTGAACCGCCATTTGTAGGGGCTTTCCTGCCGTTCGCCCCTACTATA
>DALYIW010000347.1:0-8099 GCA_031970155.1 Coleofasciculaceae cyanobacterium CTOTU46601
ACTTCTTGGCGTTGCTCCAGATTGTATTCTGGTGCCATTTCCATGAACTTGTCTTTAGTAAATTCCTGGCTACGGTCTTCACCCAAGAGTCCCACTGCATCGGCTCTACACTGACGGCAGTGACGCATCATCTTCATGTTGCCGGAACAATTGTCTTGTAGCTCCTTGAGTTCTTTGGGTGTGGGGCCGCGTTGACCGTTGAGTCCAAAGTAGGTGCCATGTTCCGGAGCGGAAATCAGGGGCATTATGTTGTGGAGGAATGCCCCCTTGGAGCGGATGACTTCATCCACTTCCACCAGATGTTGGTCATTAATCCCCGGAATCATCACGGAGTTGACCTTGCAAAGGATATCAGCTTCTTTGAGTGCCTGTAATCCTTCCATCTGCCGCTCGTGTAAAATCCTGGCGGCTTCTATGCCTTTGTAGCGTTTGCGGTTGTAGTGAACCCAGGGATAAATCTTCGTCCCGATTTCCGGGTCAACCATATTGATGGTAATGGTGACGTGATCGACATTGAGTGCTTTAATGCGATCGATGTGATCGGGAAGCATTAGACCGTTGGTTGACAAGCAAAGCTTGATATCGGGTGCTTGTTCTGCAACCAACTCAAATGTGCGGAAGGTTTTCTCTGGGTTGGCTAGGGGGTCGCCAGGACCTGCAATTCCCAGTACAGTCATTTGAGGAATCTTACCTGCAATCACCAGCGCTTTGTGTGCTGCTTCTTCCGGTGTCAACAGTTCGCTAACTACTCCAGGCCGACTTTCGTTGGCACAGTCATATTTGCGATTGCAGTAGTTACATTGGATGTTGCAAGCTGGTGCAACAGCAACGTGCATCCGGGCATAATGGTGATGAGCATCTTCGCTGTAACAAGGGTGTTGGGCGATACGCTCTCTAGTTTTCTCATCAAGTCCGTCTGTAGTGCTACCGCAACTCGATGAGGCGCAGCCACCGGATTTTGGTTCTTTTTCTGTGGGGGTTAGTGCTGTAGATTGTGGCATCGAATTCCGTGGATTCAGATTACTGGTCTGTGCTGTGTCTGTGGGAGGAAGACGCAAGTGGTTTGCGTCGATACACTTACCTAAGATTCAGAGCAAGACTTGTGTTCTGGTTCGTGAGGTTAAGTGTTGTCTGCCGTTATTGGATTTATACCAATCGTTCCAGAACAGCCGAGTGAATTTGATGCGGATAAGATTTATTGGATTAATTAAGCTTGTACTCAAAGTTTTCAACCCCAGTACTGCAAGGGATTCAAAAACCGTAAAATTCTTTTTGGGGTAGGGGTGCTAGTATTTTCAGGCTAGAGTACGGGTATTTTTGAGGGCGGGGGCTGGTTTTTTTGTACTCAACTCAAACCCAGTCGTAGCGGTGGTTTGAGGGCTGTTTAATCAGCTTTTGATTGAGTCCAAATCTGTACTCAAAAACCCTAAATTATTGGAGTTTTAACGCTGGAAAGCGGGGTTATTTCAGTGGAGAAAAAACTGAGAGGCCTCTCAACAGATCCACGGAATTATATTCTGTATCTAATTTATCATTTTTTGCGTCATAGATCTATTTGTTTCAAAAATTAACAGGGGTTGGTTGTTTGTTGTTGGTTGTTTGTTGTTTGTGGAGAGTATTTATACTGGCATCTAGTTTGAACGTGGGGAGTCGGGAGTCGGGAGTCGGGAGTGGGGGAACGAGGCTTTCATTCAATGCTTGGGCGTGGAGTTCGTGGGGTACAGCAGACTCTGGTCAATGGAATTGGAGGGGCTATAAAAACTCGCGTTCGCCTGCGCGGACTGGTCAGAAAATCAAGATTTTGGTAACCTGCATGGTGCGCTAGCAAGAGTACCTAGCCCTCAGAATGAATTCTGGGGCTATACAAACAAAGTCCGCCTACGCGGACTACAGAATAACTAGGGTTTGAACCCGCACAGGCAGGTGCGTGTTTGTTTAGCTGCGATTTCCAATCGCCAGGTGCAAGATGTGAGTAGAGGCTTTTTTTGTGTAGCTGCGATTTCAGCCGCCAAGTGCAAAACCCCCCATAAGCTACGCCCACGAGCATTCAATGAAAAGCTTTCTTCCCCATTACCCAATTTCAAGCTAGGCACCATGAGCAGAAGCTCACAACGAAAAAATAAAAATATTTCTTCCCCGACTCCCGACTCCCGACTCCCGACTCCCTACTTTCAAGACAGATATGACCCTACAAACAACAAACAACCAACAACAAACAACTATGATGGCTTGTATCTTCTAAGCCAAACGAATAAAATCACAATCGTATCTATATATACAGAAGAACGACCGCCGATGCATTTCTCGTCTTAAAAGCTCGTATTTGAGTACAGATGAGTACAGACGAATTTACCCAAAAATAGCCAGCAAAAATAGCTTCTAACCTATATAAAGACTGGGTTTGATATTGAGTACACAAATACCAGCCCCCTACCTTATAAATACCCGTACCTTTATTAAAAAATACCAGTACCCCTACCCCAAAAGAAATTTTAAATCCTGCTCAAATCTGGGTTCAGAGTGTTGAGTACATCCTTAATTATTCCAATTAATCTGAATCTAGGTCAGATGAAAAGCCGTGGCGTGAAGCAATTGATATAAGCAGAACAATGACACGTTCCTTTCAACCACGGAATCTGATGTTACCGCCTTTATCCATTCCACAAACTGATAAAGCCTGCACCTTAGCTAATTCGGCTAATGCCTCTGTGCCCAAGATGCAGCCTCCCCAAGCTTCGTCTTACCAACAGGAAGAAGCAAAAGGCAAGCGGCAAGAGGCGGCACTTAAGCCTAATGAATGTACTGTCCCTAAGCAAAATCCTCTCAAGACTGGGTTGCAGATATTGCTGACTGATTTTCGCATTATCTTTGAGCGAGACCCGGCGGCACGTAACTGGCTAGAGGTGCTATGCTGCTACCCAGGTTTGCACGCACTCTTCTTGCATCGCGTTGCTCACTGGTTGCACTTGCGTAAGGTTAGTTTCTTTCCCCGTTTGATTTCTCACTTAGCGAGGTTTTTCACGGGTGTTGAAATTCATCCAGGGGCAACGATTGGGCAGGGTGTGTTTATTGATCACGGCATGGGTGTTGTGATTGGTGAAACTGCGATCGTAGGAGACTACTGCCTGATTTATCAAGGCGTGACTCTTGGCGGGACTGGAAAGGAAAGCGGCAAGCGCCATCCTACTCTAGGTGAAAATGTCGTGGTTGGCGCTGGTGCGAAAGTCTTGGGTAATGTCCAACTCGGCAATCATGTGCGCGTCGGCGCTGGTTCGATTGTGCTGCGGGATGTACCTGACTGTTGCACCGTGGTGGGCGTGCCAGGTCGAATTCTCCGTCGCTCTAGCAAGCGAGTCTGTCCCCTAGAACACGGACAGCTGCCGGATACCGAAGCTACTGTAATTCGCGCTTTGGTCGATCGCATTGAGCGTCTGGAACAACAATTGCAAACCTTACAGCTCAAAAGCGATCGCAATGATGTTTACACCCCCTAGTTCTGACGCCTCCGTCGGCCAGATTGTGAATGTTTCCCGTATTGATCGCTGGGTAATTTATCACCGCCTGCAAGAGTTGATGATTCCTTGTTGGTGTCCAGCAGATGGCTCTCTACGAGTCGAGGTGAATAATAGCATCGCCGCTGTTCTTGTCCGCAGTACTGTACAGCAGTTCGTCGCTTCTCGGCAAGAGTTAGTGGAGTGGCTAGAGCGATGCTGGCGGACATGAAGTTTTTGAAGAAAGAAGACAGGAGACAGGAGTCAGGAGACAGGAGTCACGAGTGAGAGAAATTGATTTGACCCCAACTGAAGCTAAGAGAATTTAACCTGATTCTGAATTCTGCATTCTGATTTCTTCTATTTAAGGTTTTGGGTTTCCGATTTTTGGTGTTGAAGCAATAAGCAGCTAGTTATTTGTTGTTCGTTGACGAGAGGGTCAAGCTGTAGGATTTTTCAAACATTGTTTTTGAGAAAAACTACAAATAACACACAACCTGGATGCATGAATTTCAACAATAAATCTCGATAAGCCCAAATTTAAAGACAGGGAAGAGATTCAAGACCAAGTTTCAGCAATGAGGTTAGCTTCTCACCTTAAATTCCTTGTTAGGTCAAATCGAATTGATACTAAGGAGTAGATTGATGGTACAAGCATTATTACGACCCTTTGGTCAGGTGCAAGACAACCCGATTGGTTTAGGACAGGATGTTACTGTCCCCGTTTGCGAAGGATTAAATCTTGCGCTTGCAAGTTTTCAAGCCCTTTATCTGCAATATCAAAAGCACCATTTTGTCGTGGAGGGTGCTGAATTTTACTCACTGCATGAGTTCTTTCAAGAAGGCTACTCCGCTGTTCAAGGTCACGTTCATGACTTGGGGGAACGATTGAATGGTTTAGGCGGCACACCCGCTGCTAGCTTTGCTAAACTTGCCGAACTTTGTTGCTTTACACCAGAGGCGGATGGAATTTTTAATTCCCGTCAAATGGTGGAACATGACTTGAAAGCCGAGCAGGAAGTGATTAATTTGATTCGTCGTCAAGCGGCTCAAGCTGAGAGTGTTGGCGATCGCGCCACGCGCTACTTGTACGAGCAAATTCTTTTGCATACTGAAGACCGTGCCTTCCATCTGGCTCACTTCTTGGCAGAAGATACTTTAGTTCTGACCAAATAATTTTCGAGTCTAGATTTTGGATTTTAGATGTAGTGAGAAGTGAGGAGTCAGAAGTCAGGAGTCAGGAGTCAGGAGTGAAGAGTTAGGAGTCAGAAGTTAGTAGTTAAGACAGCAGCTGACAACTGACCAGTGACAAAAAAACACAACCTGAAAATATTGACGTTGATTTTTGGAGAACGCCTAATCATCTAAAATCCAGAATCTCTGCAATCAAAAATTGGCGGTCTGCATTCAATAACCAAACAGTATAAGAGGTTAAATAGACCGCCATGGAAAACGATTGCAACTTTATCGAATTAATCAAGTTCTTACACGATGAACTCGATATCTCAGATGAAGCGATCGCCGTGGCTTTGAGACACTTTGAGCAACAGGCTGCCCCTCTGCACATGATTCTCTGGCTGTATGGTTTAGTTTCTCTAGAGCAGCTCCAACAAATTTTTGATTGGCTGGAATGCTCAACCCAGTTTAATAGTTTTTAAAGCAATGAAATACCTGAATGTTAACTCTAAATCTACTCAAGCTGGGGAAAAAGCAGACCGTTCATCAACTCAGGATGAAGCTCGATTAAGGTGTGGTGGGAATGAGAAAATCCTCAATCTTAGCCAGGACAAACTATCTATCTTAAATGGATTGCCACACCGCTTCTATAAGGCAATCTAGCCATAATTTGAATAAAGAAATGTAAATTAATTACTAAAGGAAAACTACAGAATTTAGAGCTTAAAAATATAGAGAAGTTGAATTATGCTTAGTTAAATGCTGCTAAGTTTTAACCTAAAAATCTATCTCCTTTATGATTCTTAAGTCTTAGTTGCAAATTCTTTTGTTGAACCGTTCCTTACTAAAAGATTCTGCTTCGGTCGTTAGGAAAAAAAGAAATGAATGAAGTCCGAATTAACGACACTACACTCCGCGATGGCGAACAGGCTGCTGGCGTTGCCTTCAATGTAGAGGAGAAAGTAGCGATCGCCACTTTCTTGGATACCATGGGTGTTCAAGAATTGGAAGTCGGCATTCCTGCAATGGGTCAGGAAGAAACACGAGCGATCGCAGCCATAAAAGACCAGGGACTATCGACCCAACTCTTAGGCTGGAACCGCGCTGTGCGATCGGATATTACCGCTTCTATGGCTTGTGGCCTCAAGCGAGTGCATATCTCCGTTCCCGTCTCAGAAATCCAAATCGCTGCCAAGTTTCACGGCTTGTGGCAAGTGATGCTAGAGCGACTCTATGAAAGCATAAGCTTCGCCAAAGACCAAGGGCTTTGGGTAGCCGTCGGAGGAGAAGATTCTTCCAGAGCTGATGAAAAGTTTCTCATAGAAGTAGCACTTCTAGCACAAGAATGGGGAGCCTCGCGGTTTCGCTTCTGCGACACAGTAGGCATTCTCGACCCCTTCACCACTTACACCAAAGTCCACAAACTAACTCAGACTCTATCCATTCCCGTTGAGATGCACACCCACAATGATTTGGGTTTAGCAACGGCCAACGCCCTTGCTGGCATCAAAGCAGGAGCCACATCTGTTAATACCACGGTTAACGGGTTGGGCGAAAGAGCTGGCAATGCGGCGTTGGAAGAAGTAGTCATGGCCTTGCGACGAATTTATGACATTGAGGTAGGCCTCGACACCCGACGTTTGCTGGAACTCTCTCAACTGGTTGCAACGGCGTCAGGCTGCGCGGTGCCTCCTTGGAAGGCAGTTGTCGGCGAGAATACCTTCGCTCACGAATCCGGCATTCATGCGGCTGGCATTCTCAAAAACCCTGTTACCTATGAACCCTTTGCACCAGAGGAAGTGGGTTGGGAACGGCGTTTAGTAGTAGGCAAACATTCGGGGCGGCACCTCGTATCTAACCTACTACAGCAGCATGGTGTCACCCTGGAATCAGAGGAAACCCAATATGTCTTAGAAGCAGTAAGGAACCTGTCAGTACAGGTGAAACGGAGTCTAACAGTTGAAGAGCTACTAAGTTTAGTACCAAACGGGAGAATGGCAAATGAAGTTAGATGAGATGGAGTTGTACGATCCACCCACTTTTGAGCTGGGTCAAAAAGTACGGGTACGCAAGTTGATTAAAAATGATGGCACGTTTCCAGGTCAGGATGTAGGGGCTGTTTTAGCAAAGAAAGGTGATGTCGGCTATGTCGTCAGCATTGGCACATTCTTGCAAACTTCTTATATCTACGCCGTACATTTCATGACTACAGGAAATGTCGTAGGTTGCCTCAAAAGAGAACTTGAAATTGTAGAGGAAATCAAATGAAAGTAATGTTGCGTCGCGATGGGGAAGGTAAGCTCACAGCTTACGTTGCCAAGAAAGACCTTGAAGAAGAAGTAGTACAGCAAGCAGACGGAGAGCAGGGCAAAATTTTCACCCTAGCCAATGGTTGGGAACTAGAGATTGCTGGTCTAGAAGACCCCATAAAATTGCCCCAGACTGTAGAAGCAAAGCGTCTTTCTTAGTTGTTTGTTATTAGTTGTTAGTTATTGGTTGTTAGTGATTGATTATTAGTTGTTAGTTATTACGAGAAAGTCAATTCTTCCAAACAACAAACAACAAACAACAAACAACAAATCTTAGTGTACGGGCGTAAGTGCAGTGAGACGTTACACCTGACACTCTAGCCCCCTTCTTTGGGAGAGAAGAGGGCTATATTTCTCCCCCGCCCCAAAATTGAGGGCGGGGTTTAATTCAAAGTCTACGGATTAAAAGGATATGGATAGTTCTATGTACAAACAAGTGTCGGAGTTCAACCTTGAGGGACAGTTTTTAGGTTTTGCTGGTGACGGAAGTGGCAAACTAAAATACTTGCGAGTGATGGTTGAGACGAACGAGTGGCAAATTAAAATGGCTAAAGAGTCACGGACTTGTGTTATCCGGGTTTTAAAACCTGGTGACTGGATTCAGGTTTTTGGAAAAAAGAAGCACAATCAGTTTACAGGTGAACTCAAACTAAAAGCCTATCAGGTCAACAAACTTGCAGTTGAGGAGTCTCAAACAATACCACAGGTAAAAGAATTACCTTCTTCACCGAAAGCGAAGATTCTGGTTTGTCAAAAGTCAGGCTGTCGCAAGCGGGGTGGTAAAAAGCTATGTGAAGAATTAGAGTCAGCTGTGTGCGATCGCGGTCTTCAAGATCAGGTGACAATTAAGGGTACAGGCTGCATGAAACGCTGCTCCAAAGCGCCTAACATGGTCTTAATGCCAGGTAAAAAGCGCTTAAGCGGGATGATGAAGCCAGATGCGATCGCAACTCTACTAGAAAACCTAAGTCAGAGGTAATCCCTCTGGATTGAAAATTGTCCGCTCACCTTCCCCACCCACGCTAATGTATGGGTGGGGATTGTTGTAATTTGGCTGATGCACAGAAAGCCCTCAGTCTAGAAGACTGGGGCTATTGCATTCCAAGCCTGTCTGCACAGGCTA
>DALYIW010000348.1:0-7993 GCA_031970155.1 Coleofasciculaceae cyanobacterium CTOTU46601
CAGGACTTACGCAGAACCTCTACATGTCGGGTGGGCAGTGCCCACCCTACTACTAACAGTGCCCACCTACTACTAGCGGCGGCAATCTCGCGCTAAAGGGAAAGGGGAAACGGAAGCAGGACTTACGCAGAACCTCTACATGTCGGGTGGGCAGTGCCCACCCTACTACTAGCACTAGCGTTTAAATAAGTCCTGTCAGTGATAAAAGTCACAAAAAATGGATTGCAAGGTCACTTGAAAGATTTACAAGGATCACCTAAAGGATGAATGACTGGGCGCATATTGGATGAGCTAGGTTAAGAGTTAGTTAAGGAAAGTTTAATATGCGCTACTCGAATCCCTTAGATGTTTCTGTACTGAATCAAAGTACTCCCAAAATAACCAGCAGACCCAAGCTTTCCATGATTTGGGTGAAAAAGCTAGATGATTGCGATCGCGAAAGGTTGGTTGCCGTGTGGACAGCACAGGATTAAGGTAAGCCTCCATTGTCACTTGATTAAATCATCTTTATGGATGCAAAGTGTGCTACCGCGTTCCGCAACCCTTACGCCCTGCTAAAGAGTTCTCTCAATCGATGTTTAGGTCTACAGAGTTTCAAGCTACTTTACTTTTCTCATAGTCGAAAATCAACGGATAATAGCTGGAGCGCGTTTCTAGAAATGCGCTCCTTATATTTTGTAAGAATTAGGTATAGTGTGGCAGAGAACACTAAAACTTACTTCTTGTTGATGTGATTTATGGGGCTGCGACAAAAGATTACTCTTTACCTAGAAGATATTGAAACGCCAACAGGTAGAGCTGTTAATTTATTTATCTTGGGACTCATTCTGCTGTCTTCTGTAATTTTTGTAGCACAAACATACCCACTTCCAGAGGAAATTCGGAATATTGTTGATACGATTGATAGATTAATTGGAACAATTTTTGTTACTGAGTATATCATGCGGTTTTTGTGTGCTGAACACAAACTAAAATTCTTTATTCGTCCTTTTTCTATACTTGACTTAATTGCTATATTACCTTTCATATTAAGGCTAACAAATATCCAGTATATCCGAATGTTCAGATGGTTTAGGCTTTTGAAATTAATTCGGTTTATAAATTTTAAGATTTATTTTCTACGTATAAATTCTGAAGATGGGGTAATTTTCGCCAGAATATTATTTACTTTATTTACAATCCTTTTTGTTTACTCTGGCTTGATTTATCAAGTAGAACATCCAGTCAACCCTGAGGCTTTCGCAACTTTTTTGGATGCTTTTTATTTTTCAGTAGTAACGATGACCACTGTTGGATTTGGTGATGTTACTCCGATTTCAGAAGTAGGTCGCCTCCTAACAGTCTTGATGATTTTGACAGGTATTGCACTGATTCCTTGGCAATTAGGTGATTTAATTAAGCAATTACTCAAAACAGCTAATCAAGTAGAGCAAGATTGCTCGAGTTGTGGTTTGCCTTTCCATGACAAGGACGCTCAGTTCTGCAAAATCTGCGGCACTCAATTGAACAAATTTGAAGTAGTAGATAAGGCAGGATAAAAAAGTTATAAATTATATCATTTCCAGTTGATTAGTTATAAATTATAGGTTGATACCTCTTTTGTCAGATGTTGGGTCTCGTACCTTGACCCAACCTACCTATATCGTAAGTTTAAGCGGACATGATATTACGATCGAGACACGACAAACGGGTAGAGGCGTATAGCTATACATCCCTACAAATGATGGTTCAAAGGTCAGGAAAGCTTAAGTCCTGAAAGTGCAGTATTTGCCCTGTGCTAGCTTGGACGGAACAATTCAACCCACAGATAGATGTCCAAGTCAAGAGCAACATTACAGAAAGTGGTCAGTTCAGCCAAATTCTTACTTGATGTTGCCGCCGGTGGTGCTGCGATCGCTACAATTGTGGGTTTTGCCGGAAGTCTAACGACCATCCGATGGGGAGGTAGAGAGGTTGTAATCCTGGGTCTCAGTATAATTCGCCCACGTAATTCCGGTACGTCAGCTTTTCAAGAAGTGGAGTTCAATGCTGCTGCTTGTGTCGATCGCTCAAATCTGAAGAAGTAACCAACAACACAAACAACAAACAACAAACAACAACTAAACATTTGAAGTATCCATCATCGGACGGTAGAACTGATAGCTACCACCTCCTTGCTTCCGACACCAGCGTCTAGCCGTGTCTGCATTCATCAGTAATTGGTCTGGGTCACAGCCATCGTGAGGATACAGAGCAATACCGATACTAGCTTGAATACAGATTTTCTCCTCCCCAAGAAAGTAGGGTTCAGTAATAACGTCCAAAATTCTTTGCGCCAGTGCAGCCACATCCTGTTGCCGCAGCAATTTTACTAGCAGCAGACCAAATTCATCCCCACTGAGTCGGGTAATGGTGTTTTGCTGACCTAAATAACAAGTTAAACGTTCTGCCACAGCTTGAAGCAACAAATCTCCTGTAGCATATCCGAGAGTGGCGTTAATACTTCTGAAGTCGTCCAGATTTAGACAAAGAACTGCCACCAGTTGCTGTTGACGTTGTGCTACTAAAAGTTCATCACCGAGGCAGCGACGTAACATCATCCGGTTTGGTAGGTGAGTCAGAAGGTCGCAGTAGGCTACCTTCTCCAAATCATGTACTGCTTGCTGCATGTAATCCAGGAAAGGCTGAGTGATTTTCGCCTGTTTATCCAGTCGAGCTGAAATAGCCTCAATTAATTCATTACTAGAAAATGGTTTGGTCAGATAGTCGTCTGCTCCAAGATTCATACCGACGCGAATGTCTGACCTGTCGGCTTTGGCACTGAGGAAAATAAAGGGAATTTTTGCCGTTGTTGGGTCTTGAAGCAGTTGTGTCAGGACACCATACCCATCAAGATAGGGCATGAGGATGTCGCAAACAATCAAATCAGGTAAGTGGCTCTGGGCTAGTAGCACACCTGTTAGACCATCTTCTGCGCTGATCACTCGGAATCCACTGTAGTTTAAAATTTTGACGAGATTAGCTAGAAGCGATCGCTCGTCTTCAATCACTAAAATTGTTTTCTGTGTTGAATTGTCCATAATTCATCGGTAGCGTAACTGTAAAGGTAGTGCCCCTGTTAATTTCGCTTTCGATCGCGATCGCACCTCCGTGCAAGTCTAGACATTTTTTGACGATGGTCAGTCCTAACCCTGTGCCCGAAATCGTCCCAACGTTACTACCGCGATGAAAACTTTCAAACAAGCGTTGTTTGTCACCAGCCGGAATGCCAATACCTTGGTCTTGAATCTGAAAAACAGCTTTGTCTTGGCAACAGGTGAGTTGAAATTGAACAGTACTGCCCTGAAATGAGTACTTGATGGCATTAGAAAGCAAATTGCTGAGAATAATGCGGAGTAGTTTTTCATCCATGATGCCGCTGCCTTCACCATGACAAGTAAACACAATGTTGTGGTGTTTGCCCACACCAATTGCTATCTCTGTTACCAATGCGCGGCAAAACTTTACCAGGTCAAGCGAAGTTGGCTTGAATTCTAGTTTTCCAGCTTCAGAGCAACTAATAAATAGCACATCCTCCAAAAGCCGAACCATATAGGTGACAGCCGTTTGAATCTGGTTGAATAATTCCCGTCTTTCCACCTCAGTACAGGGGAATTTCTCCAACAAGTCAGCCGAAGATAGGATGGTGGTCAAGGGTGTACGAAATTCATGAGACGTTATAGAGATAAACCGGGACTTTAGTTCATTAAGTTCTCGCTCCTTTTCTAGGGCATGAAGCACTTCTGCTTCGGCAAGCTTTCGTTCAGTAATATCCCGCTGTATCGCTACAAAGTGACTACAATAACCCTGTTCATTGGTAATGGGGACGATATTAAGTTCTATCCAGTACTCTGAGCGGTTCTTATTGTAGTTAATTAACTCAACTCGAACGGGTTCCCGCCTTAACAGGGCAGTGCGAATTTTGTCTAACTGGGTGCGATCCGTCTTGGGACCTTGTAAAATTCTCGGCGTTTTACCAATGACTTCCTCACACAGATAGCCCGTCATCCGCTCGAAAGCCTTATTGACGTACACAATCCTCGGACTAAAGTTATCAATCAGTTCTGCTTGAGTAATAACAATAACATCATTGGCATTAGTAACTGCTGACTCTAATAAACGCAAACGTTCTTCCGCTTGCTGGCGTTCGGTGATATCTTGACCTACTGCTTGCAGCTTAATGCAATCACCTTGTTCATCGTAGAAGGCACGAGTAGTCCACTGATGCCAACGAACCTGACCACCCTCTAAGGTAACGCGATATTCAGCCGTCAATACTGGATGTTCTACACTCAGAGCAGCCAGTAAATCGCCTAGAAAAGGCGCGTCTTTGGCTGGTATTAATGATGAAAACTTGTATCCCAGCAACTCGTTGGGCTGCTTGCCGAAATAACGGCAGTAGGCTTGGTTGACAAAGGTGACAGTGCCATCGGGTAAAAAACGACAGATCAGTCCGGTTTGATCGTCAACAATGCCCTGATAAAGTGCCTGATTCTTGCGGAGTTGTTTCTCTACCTCCTGGCGTCGAACTATTTCCTGTTGGAGTGACTCGACGGTAGCCGCAAGGAAAGCTGTCCGCTCCTCTACTCGGCTTTCCAGCTCTAGGTTGAGCTCAGTCAAGGCTATTTCTGTCTGCTTGCGCTGGGTGATGTCAACACAAGAGCCAATGTAGCCAGCCAAACTGCTATCCGGCAGGTATTGAGGAGTACCCATGGTTAAAATCCAGCGGATTGTCCCATCAGGCTGCACAATCCGGTATTCAATATTAAATTCAGTTTTGGCATTTTGCGCCAGCTGAGCAATGACTTGTTCTCGGTCTTCTGGATGGATGGCGTCCAGGCAAGACTTAGGATCGGCATACACTGAATCGCAGGTGCGCCCCCAAATCTTTTCGTAGGCAGGACTAACGTAGAGAAGTTCATTGCCTTCGGGATTACTGATCCAGAAAACCTCTCCGATATTTTCTGCTAACTGGCGAAACTTGACATCACTTTCTGGTAGGGTCATCTTAGCTTACTCGTTTTTAAACTAGAAGCTTATGCGATCGCGCTTCTAAGATTGAGAAACCCATATAGTCTGAGCTATGACTGTTTTAACAACTAACCTTTAATAAATACGGGTCTGACGAGTTACGTCCGGAACCTCAAGCAGCTGAATCAATCAGAGCTTTGATTACTCCTATTTGGGCTTGGGTGACTCTAGGCTTCTCGCTAAGGATAGTTGAGCCAATAAAATATTCCCCTGTAGGCAGGTAGTGTAAAGCTAATTCTGGGTAAGTGATAATCTCCCAGTTCTTGTAGATTTCGCTTGTCTTATTCTCATGCTGGGGGCAATGACTTTCATAACACCAGCCAGCTTGCAGTAACTTTTCTAGCAGGGACGACATGAAGGAAATTTCCTTGCTTGATTTATCTATTATGCATCTAACGCCGCTTATTCACCTGCTGCTTTTTTTAAAGGGGAGTAGGGAGTAGGGAGTAGGGAGTAGGAAATGGGGGAATCCCTAAACTTAAAAGCAAGGGCTTTAATAAGGATGCAGGTGAAACATCGCGACAAGCCGCTTCGTTTCAAATATTTGTTTTCTTCCATATCTCATATAAAGAAAGGGGTCTGGAACCTTTATCTTCGGCGCTAATTACACCCTACTCCCTACTCCCTACTCCCTATTCCCGCCCCGAAGGGGCTTGGTCAGTAGTCAACTGAAAAAATCTGTGCGATCGCAATCTCAACATCGGGAAAAGCCAATGGAGAAATTGTTTCATTTGCTGATAACTCTGTCCTTTGCTGATAATCTCCCGACGCTGGCAAGCGATAAACAATCAGCTTCCTGCCTGCAACATCAACTACCCAATACTCGGAGATGTTCTCGCTTGCGTAAACCTTTTTCTTAACTGAGGTATCGCGTTCTAGCGTAGACTTTGAGACTTCAACCAACAATAAAATATTTGTCGGGAATGGGTGATGCTCTAAATATTGCGATCGCGGTAATTTGGCTACAACGATATCCGGTTCCGGTTCAGAATTAGACAACGTAATCGGCTTATTTTCTCTAACATAAGCTCGTCCTTGTGTCAATCGTTCCAGCCTTTTGGCTAAATTTTCCTCAAAATAGGTGTGTTCTGTTCCTTCTGGCGGCATCTCCCAAATCAACCCATCGAGTAATTCGACGCGGCGATCGCTCAAAATTCCTGCCGCAATCATACGATGGTAATCTTCAAGGGAAAAATGAGCAATTTGAATTGTAGTGGTAGTCATTGTGCCTCATCTTCACTCCGACATGAGTTGCCATCCGTCATTAATTGAGGATAGCACTGAGGAATCAATAAAAAGGGAGTAGGGAGTAGGGAGTAGGGAGTAGGGAGTAGGGAGTAAAAAATAGGGAATCCCCATAAATAATTGAAAGATAAAAGAATTGCTAATTGATAGTACTCCTAACCCATTACCTATTATGTAAGAACGAAGCTAACAGACTTAATATCACAACTTCAAGAAAGTAAGCATAGCGCAGTGCGCGTCTTGCTGACGGCAGTTGAGAGAATTTCTGCTGCTAGCTCGGTTTCTTCATATGTTGTAAATTTGCCAAGACCAATACGCAATGCTCCTTCAATCACGTTATCAGGTAAGCCCAGCGCTTGAAGGACATGGGAAGGTGTTTCTACGCCTGATGAGCAAGCAGAACCAGTAGAGATGGCGAGCTGAGATCGTACTCTAGCAATGACTGCACTGTTAGGAATATCAGGGATTGAAATGTGGAGATTGCCTGCAAGGCGGGAGGTAGTATCTCCATTGATGACTAAACCAGGAATTTTGTCTAGCACTAAGTTTTGAAGTCTGTCTCGCTTGGATGCTATTGCTTTTTCATCCTCTTCCATTTCCAGTTGACGCAGGCGGCAGGCTTCCCCTAAGCCAACAATACCAGGAACGTTAAGAGTCCCAGACCTCATGCCTTTCTGATGAGCGCCACCAAAAATAATTGGTTCTAGGTGATGTCCTTTCCTGACAACTAATGCGCCAGAACCTTTGGGACCATAAAGTTTGTGAGCAGAGATTGCTAGGTAAGTGATTCCCCACTCTTCAAAATTTATGGGGATTTTTCCTACAGCTTGGGAGGCATCACAGAGAAAGGGAATGCTGTAACGTTGAGCAATCTGAGCGATCGCCCCAATTGGGTAAATGTTGCCAATCTCGTTGTTGGCTGCCATAACACACAACAGGGAGAGTCCTTCAGCACAAACTTGTTCTAGATGGTTGAGGTTGAGTCTTCCAAGACAATCCACTTGGAGATAAACCAGTTCTGCCCAGCCGCGTTTCTCTAGAATATGACAGGTGTCTAGAACGGCTTTGTGTTCGAGTGGCAGCAGCGCAATCCGGTGCGGTTTTCTAGGGTTAAGAGACAGACTTCCCTGAATTGCCAGGTTAATGCTCTCGGTTGCACCCGATGTCCAAACGATTTCTCTGTGGTGAGATCCAACTAGCTTAGCCACCTGAATAGCTGCTGGTTTGACGGCAACTTCCGCGCGATCGCCCCACGAGTGATCCACACTGCTGGCGTTGCCGAATTCTTCAGTCATGTAGTAGTAGATGCGATCGGCAACTCGGCGATCGACTGGAGTAGTTGAGTGGTAGTCGAGGTATATGGGGCGTGATTTACTAGACTGTTCGGACGACGGCATGATTCAATTCGAGATAACTGGACGCAGGTAATAGTTTCAACACTGCTTAATGGTGAAATTCGGGTAAAATACGCCGATGAGTTGGTAGAGGGTTTGGTAAGTGTGGATATAAACATCCAGAAAGAAGAATTCAGCTATGCTTATTTGTATGCTGTTATCTCAGCAGCAGGTTACTCCTTCCAGAAATCTTCTAGAGCTACAGACGTTGGTGGAATAGACATTATCATTTCTGGGATTGAAACAGAATATTCTCTCTATCCGCCTCGCCTTGAAATTCAGGTAAAGTCTACCTCAACTGATGT
>DALYIW010000349.1:0-7979 GCA_031970155.1 Coleofasciculaceae cyanobacterium CTOTU46601
CCTGCTCCCCCTGCTCCCCCTGCTCCCCCTGCTTCACTTAATCGGGATACCAGAACATACCTTTAATACCTTCTGGATCGGCCATAAAACCCATGCGTCGATAAAAATTCACCACATGAGGATCAGCGAAGAGTGTTATGTTGCTGATATCCTCACTGCGAAGTTTCTTGATCATATACTTCATCAATGCCTTACCCAGTCCCTTGCTTTGGAAATCCGGGTGAACCACCACATCCCAAATTGTGGCATTGAAAGCATGATCGGAAGTTGCACGAGCAAAACCGATTAAGCGTCTACTGTTTCCTCTCTGTTGCCACATAGAGGCCACGAGGAAGCTATGCTCAATTGCTTTTCTGACTTTACGCATGGGACGCCGAGACCAACCAACGGCATCACAAAGCTCTTCTAATTCGTAAAGGTCAATTTCCCGATCCGTGCTGAAAAATATGCGGGAACTACCGTCAGGGCGATCGCTCGTACCTTCAACTGCATCCCCTTCAAACTGCGTCTGTGGCAAGGCTGCGTCAGAACTGCTAAAAAAGCTTTTCCAAAAACCCATGAAGGTGTGGCTGTGGCATTTTTATACTTCCGTCCCAAAGCCGGACAGACTGCCCTGTCCTAACGGATAAGGCTTTCTGCCTGATAGAGACCAGACTTAACATTAAAAGTTTAGCCCAAATTCTTACGGTACAACCAAGGACAGGCTTGAACTTTGGTAAAGCACAACTATTTTGACTCAATGTTTGACCAGATTCACGTATACCCTCAAAATTGGCATACACTTAGAGGCTCTAATAATTCTTATTAATGCACCCAAGCCAGACAAAACTAGGTAAACTCGTAAGCTTAATCAACAACACAACAGATTTGCTGTATCTTCCAATCCCAGCAGGAGTTTGGAACTCAGCAAGAGACCTTCTTTAGCTAAACTGAGGGTACTCTCGCTTTCTGGGCGAGAAATTAACCAGATACAGCAAATTCTTCTGTTTAAAAAACAGACCGGACTCTCGTATACTAAAAGCTTTTAAAAAAGCGATCGCTTCGTCTCCTACTTATGGCTGCGGGTTTAAAATCATCTACGCTAGAACTCTTGAAGCGCTTCAATCGGGCGTTTCCGCAGTTCTATGAGCAGTTTGTCAGTAGTGAGATCCAACTACAAAACCTCAGGCTTGCGTATCGGCTGTACAAAACCAAGCACGCGGTAATCGAGATCAAGCCAGAAGGCTCTAAAAGTGCCTTGCATTTTGCCTACCGCAACCAGTCTTTTCTCCTGAGTGATATTTTTGGCGTTCTAGCCGCCTATGGGCTGACTATTCATAGTCTCAGTCTCTATGGTCAAATCAGTCCGCCAATGCTGGTGTTTATCAAACTCGTTGTGTCTCGCGGCAGCAAAACTCTGGCCAACAAAACGGCAGAAAACGTCTGCCGCGCCGTTCGGGAAGCTTTGGCAGGGCGCTTTGAAGTAGAAGAGATGCTGGCAGTAGAATTTAATCTCGATGCTGGCTTAGAGCAGGTAGAGACAGAATTTTATGTAGATCCAGTTTTCCATCTACCGGCGCTGCTAATTGAGGCAGACAACCAGCCAGGGTTATTTTACAAGGTAATGTACGCCATTTGGCAAGAGGATTTACTAGTGGTCAATGCCAATTTGCTGGTGTGGCGCGGACGAACCAGGCTAATTTTGTACTTGTTGGGGCCCAACGAAAGCTTGATACCTGAATATTTGGGTCAAAAAATTGCTGAAAGCGTGCGGCAGCGATTACTTGGTCGTCGATTTTAGCGCAGTTCAATCCGATGCGGTGATATGGAGTGGGGAGTAGTGAGTGGGGAGTAGGGAGTGGACTCTCACAAGCTAGGCACTATGAGGCGAAATAAAAATCTTTCTTCCCCGACTCCCGACTCCCAACTCCCAATTCCCAACTGTCAATTCGGTGCGATCGCAAAAACTTTAAAAACTAATCCCTATAAACTCACTCTTTTTGCACTGCTTCTCCGATAGGATGAAATTATGGCAACCATCGATATTCGAGGAGCGCGTCACACTTACGAATTGACAGCTCCCAAAGCCTCATCCTACCCTGTCCTAGTTTTCATCCACGGCTGGCTTTTAAGCCGTAGCTATTGGCAACCTTTAATTGACAGGTTGACACCAGACTATCAGTGCCTCATTTATGACTTAAGGGGATTTGGTGATTCTCAGCCCCTATCCCCGGCTCAAATCGAAAAAACTCAGAAGACACTGCTCAAGCTCGACTCTACATTACCACTCAAGTCAGAAGTACCCGAAGAGTTAGAGGCTGTGAGCCTATCGACTTCCAACTACACCTTGGCTTCCTACGCTCAGGATTTAGCCGTACTGCTGCAAAAACTGGGTATAGACAACGCATGGCTCATTGGTCACTCCCTTGGCGGTAGCATCGCTCTTTGGGGCGCATCTGTTGCCTCAGAGCGAGTTAAAGGGGTGATCTGTCTCAATGCTGGGGGTGGCATTTATCTTAGAGAAGAGTTTGAGCGCTTTCGGGTCGCGGGTCAACAGTTAATCAAACGACGACCCCGTTGGCTGTGCTACGTCCCTTTGATTGACTTGCTGTTTACACGGGCGCAGGTGGCGCGTCCTCTAGGGCGTCGATGGGGGCGTCAACGAGTCATTGATTTCGTTATTGCTAACCCGCAAGCTGCACTTAGGTCATTACTCGATTCCACGACAGAAGCCGAAGTTCACCGATTACCTCAAGTGGTGTCACAGCTGACGCAGCCCGTTTATTTCATTGCTGGTGCCAAAGATACTGTGATGGAACCAAAGTATGTGCGCCATCTGGCTAGCTTTCACAAGCTATTTCAAGGTTGTGGCGAAAACGTAATTGAAATTCCTGGGTGCGGACACATGGCAATGGTAGAGCAACCAGACATCGTTAATATTGAAATTCGTAAAATTTTGGCAAATTATTAATGGATCTAGGTATTTAGAAAATAGGGAGTTGGGAGTTGGGAGTTGGGAGTCGGAAAAAAAGATTTTTATATAGCATTTTTCTTAGGTACAGCCATCATCTCCTGACTCCTAAATCCTGAATTCTGACCTAGAAAGGATGAGGGATGAGGGAACAATCACATGAATTTATTTATGAATAAAAAAAAGTCTCAGGTAGACTATGCTACGACAAGATCCTAGAAACTATCAAATTCTATTCCTCTCTCTTTTCCTAGTCTTAGGCATTGGCACAAGAGATTGGACAGTACGACCTGACTTAATTCTGGTTTTGATGGTAACCTGCCTACTGACTCAGTGGGTCATGATGTCCATCTGGTCTTATCCGAAAGAAAAAATTCTCAATCTCCTTACAAAAAAACAGAATTCCCCTGAGAAAAATAATTCGTTTTCTGCCAGTTCTCTCCAAGCAACTTCACTCAAAAGTGCAATAATCACAGCTTTAGGGTTGAGTCTGCTACTGCGGGCTGACCACTACACCACAATGCTTTTGGCAGGTTCTCTAGCCATTGTAAGTAAATTTTTATTCCAAGTTGAGCACAAGCATTTTTTTAATCCTGCGAATTTCGGGATCATTGCTGCTCTCACTTTGACCAATGACGCTTGGGTTTCGCCGGGACAGTGGGGAGATGATGGTTGGTATGCGCTGTTGTTTGCAGGCACTGGTGGTATGGTTTTGAAACGGGTAGGTCGTTGGGACACAACCGCTGCTTTTTTGGGTACTTACATCGTATTAGAAGCCATTCGTAATCTCTGGCTTGGTTGGACTTGGGATGTATTTTTCCATCGGTTGATGAGTGGCTCTTTATTGCTGTTTGCCTTGTTTATGATTACCGACCCCCGCTCAATCCCAAATGCGCGGAGTAGTCGGTTAGTTTGGGCTGGGTGCATCGCTATTCTCTTCTTCATTTTGCGTAATCAATTCTTTGTTTCTACAGCTATTTTCTGGGCGTTGTTTGTTCTTTCGCCTTTAAGTGTGTTGTTGGATTTTATCTGGTCAGCACCTAGATTTTCTTGGAGTGAAATGTCTCCCAATTTAGATTTATCTTGAAAGTTGAGAGTGGGAGTCGGGAGTCGGGAGTCGGGAGTCGAAGAAAGAGACTTTCAGGCTTTTGTTGTGTACTCTCGTTAATGGAGTTTCTTGCATAAATAGCCAGTAAAAGTGTGATAAGTACTACAGCTATGTAGCTCAAATTGACTTGGGCAAGAAGCTTAATAAACTAGGGTTATGCCTTAGACGGTAAAGCTATATCTATAGGTATGAATCTTTGTGTATGTAAGAGGAGTTTTCCATGAAAATAGTGCGGGTTTTAACGACTATTTTGCTAACTTTTGTTATAAGTATGAGTTTGGCTCAAAAAGCCTGGGGATTTTGTGGGTTTTATGTCGCTAAGGCTGACACAAAGCTTTATAACCAAGCTTCTCAAGTAGTAATTGCTCGTAATGGCGATCGCACGGTTCTCACCATGGCGAATGATTATCAAGGAGAGGTCAAAGATTTTGCGATCGTTGTCCCGGTGCCTGTGGTTCTCCAACAAGACCAAGTGAACGTAGGTGACCCTAACATTCTTGAACGACTTGATGCGTTTAGTGCGCCTCGACTAGTGGAATATTTTGACCCAGACCCTTGTAGACCTCCTGTGATGTATAGACCAAATGCTGCGGCAATAGAACGGAGGGGAGCAGGAAGTAGGGGTTCTGATAATGAAGATCGTAGCTTGGGTGTCACTGTAGAAGCCCGTTTTTCAGTAGGGGAATATGACATCGTTATCCTCAGTGCCAGAGAATCTAACGGTCTAGAAACCTGGCTCAACCGCAATGATTACCGGATTCCACAAGGAGCTAATCAACTACTGCGACCTTACATCCGGCAGAATATGAAATTCTTCGTTGCTAAAGTCAATCTACAAGAATTTGAAAAAGCTGGTTATCAATTCCTGCGACCACTTCAGATGGCTTACGAATCGCCAAAATTTATGCTGCCGATTCGCTTAGGTATGATGAATTCGATCAATGAGCAAGACCTAATTGTTTATATTTTATCACCAAAAGGTCAAGCGGAAATTATTAACTATCGAACAGTGAATGTCCCCTCAGATGCTCAGATTCCAGTTTTTGTTAAAGAGGAGTTTAGCGATTTTTATAAGGCAATGTTCCAAACTGCCTACACTCGTGAAGGAAAAAAAGTGGCTTTTCGAGAGTATGCCTGGGATATGGGTAGCTGTGACCCTTGTTCTGCTGAACCCTTAAATCCAGAAGAACTCAGGAAAGCAGGTGTTTTTTGGCTCACTTCCAGCCTGCCGAATAATGTCTTTATTACCCGTCTTCATGTTCGCTATACTCGTGATAAATTTCCCGAAGATTTGGCTTTTCAAGAAACATCAAATCGTCAACAGTTTCAGGGGCGATACATCTTGCGTCATCCTTTTACTGGGGAGATGAAGTGCGACGCTGGACGAGAATATCAACGGTCTTTGGCTCAACGCTTTGAAGAAGAAGCTCAAACTTTAACGAAGCTAACGGGATGGAAGATTCAAGATATCCGAAAGAAAACCAATATGCCGGAAAACCTGAGTGTTCCTTGGTGGCGAAATCTTTGGCCTTGACACATCTAGAATTGGGTGCAGCCTCATCTCCTAGGAAAATAGAAGTTAGAAGTCAGGATTCAGGATTCAGGTGTCAGGTGTCCAGAGAGTGTGATTTTCATTTGTGGTGGCGGCAATTGGGCAATAAGGGGCAGAAGTACGCAATCAATTTCCTCAAAAAGTGCATAAGCTCTCTTGTGCTAGAGATATCCCTGAAGCGACAACACAATTGATAGGCAACTCCGATGAAACGCACCTTTAAATACCTTGGTATCAGCGCTGCTACTCTATTGATTTCCCTGGAAGCCGTAAGCGTTGACGCTCATACTCAGCAAAGTTTAAAGGTTAACTCTACATCCAATGTTGAGTTGCTAGCTCAAATAGGAGCGTTTCCCAGGCGAAGTTTTGGGGATCGACGTGTATTTCGAGTTCCGATTCAAGGTCGAAGCGCTGGAATACCTATTGTTGCTGTAACCTTGAATGGCGATCGCACATTCCCCATGCTGGTGGATACGGGAGCAAGCATCACGACGATTACCCCAGCAATGGCCAGGGCGATTGGGGTGCGGCCACAGGGGAAGGTGAAAGTTACACTTGCTGGTGGTCAGACTATGGAAATGTCTAGAGGAAGAATATCTTCTATTCACGTAGGCGATGCACAACTCAACGACTTCACCGTGTTGATTGGAGAGGTGCCTCTTTTGGGACAAAATTTCTTCAGCGAATATAACGTTACAGTTGGCAGAGATTTCATTGTCTTTCGACAAAGGTTCCGTTAGTCATCGCTGTCTTGTTAACTAAGCTGTCACGCATTTAAATTGGATATAAGTAGCGACCAAGATGGTCGCACTACAAGAATTTCACAATTATTGACAATCAAGTTTAAATGACGAACAGCTTAATGCCGTTTCTCTACAGGGCTTACGCTCCTGCCCGTGAGTCGTTTCTAGTGCGTAAGTCCTGTTTCAAAAATTCTTGCAAAATAGTATATTTAGTAACTTTTTATAACGATATTCCATGATTCTTGGTAGTGTTGGGTAGCTTTGATGGATCAATCTAAATGGCGGTTATCATGCCACTGGTTGCCGCCACTGTCCAAAGGAGGTTACCAATGTCCCGAAAGAATAAAAAAGACTTTGGCAAGCTTAGTACTAGTTCACTATCACCAAAATCGAAACATTCCCGTTTAACCAACCATCTGTGCCCTATTTGTTGTATTGTTCCGCCTCACGTCCTGCGCGAACTTGCTCAACGAGGTACTCAACCTCAGCGCGAACGAGCTTTTCAGACATTAAACGTGTCAGCACAGCTTCGTGGACGGCGAGAGATAGTAGGAGATCTGTTCTCAGCAACTTTAATGGCACCAGCGGGCGAGAAGCGCCGCACCACCTACGATGCCAAAAACCGCTCTCGGCTTCCTGGCACAATAGCTCGTGGTGAAGGAGATCCTCCAACCAAAGATGTCACTGTAAACGAAGCCCATGACGGTGCTGGTGCTACCTATGATTTCTACAAGGAGGTGCTTGGGCGTAATTCTATTGATGATCGGGGTATGCGTTTAGACTCTACCGTTCATTACCGAAGAGATTATGACAACGCCTTTTGGAACGGTAGTCAGATGGTCTATGGTGATGGGGATGGGGAAATCTTCAACCGCTTCACTATTTCCATAGATGTGATTGGGCATGAACTAACCCACGGCGTCACTCAATTTACGGCAAATCTGGAGTATCAAGACCAACCAGGAGCTCTTAATGAGTCAATGTCCGATGTTTTCGGTTCTTTAGTAAAACAGTACTCTCTGAAGCAGACAGCAGATCAGGCTGACTGGCTGATTGGCGAGGGTTTGTTTACTGCAAGTGTCAACGGCGTAGCCCTCCGCTCAATGAAGGAACCTGGTACAGCCTACGACGATGATAAGCTTGGGAAAGACCCCCAGCCTGCACACATGGACAATCTCTACACCGGAGATCAAGATAACGGCGGTGTGCATATCAACTCAGGTATCCCAAACCGTGCATTTTATCTAGCCGCGACGGAGATTGGTGGCAATGCATGGGAAAAGGCAGGGAAAATCTGGTACACCGCTTTAACAACTCGGCTACAGTCCAATTCAGATTTTGCAGCGGCTGCCAACATCACCATTGAAATCGCCGGACAACTCTACGGTAACGATAGTCCAGAGCAGAATGCAGTCCGTAACGGCTGGCAAACAGTAGGGGTGATCTAGATAAATCCAAGCTTATATCTTGGGCGTACTACCGCTATTGACCATCCAAGTAACAACGTTCAGGCTGCAAGTTCTGTTCGTTAACTAACCAAGACTAGATCAGGATTGACGCAGATTAGATCCATAGGACTTACGCAAATTTCCTTTTGAATCGCCATATGTAAGGGTGAACGGCCGT
>DALYIW010000350.1:0-7927 GCA_031970155.1 Coleofasciculaceae cyanobacterium CTOTU46601
CTGCGGCGAAGATACTTTGGGGGTGACTCCACGGGAAAATAGCTCGGTGCCAGGTTAATTTCTCCCAGAAAGCCTCTTTCCTCTTTTCGGATTGAGGCTTTTTGCATCCGCACTAGCGCCGACTTTATTTTGATGATGAGGACAAGGTATTAGCAGAAACACTACGAGACTTGGTGGTTGCACCAGCTCACCGCTCTCTTAAAGCACACTCCAAAGCTAAAAAGAAGCAAGCGGAAGTTCCCTCTTCAGGGTGAACTTCCGTTTAAACCGTAAAACCGTAGTAAAACCGTAGTGTGAGTATGTTGCTCTGAGCAACATACTCACACTACATTACGCTTGTGACTGCAACGTCTAAACACCAATTTCTGCTAGGTTTATTTCTTAAAAGTCGATAAGCTAATGTTGTTGTGCTTAGAGATTTTGCTGTGGATGCAATATTGGAGCGATCTTGTGAGTTAAAGCAAGCATTAATAGAATTTGTTCTTGAAGCAGAAGGAGAACTGGCAGAATCTTTAGAATCCTATGTTGCCTCAAAGTCCCGCCCTCAGGGGACTCGTCATGATGCAACTTACGAACAGAATCTACTAGTTGATTCTTTTATAAGTGAAGGGAAAGTCGGAGAGAAAACACCTCTGGATTTATTCCTAGAAAGCCATCCAGAACTCTCTGAGAATGATCACAAATTAATAAGTGGCTGGCGACGTAGTTTCCTAGGCTTGTTTGCTGTCAGTCAAATTCTTCCTGATGGCTTTGAGCTAATGAACTGGCTTACAGCTAAGCCTTACACCGTTAAGCCAAACGATCCTGTCACCCTGGAAGAAATGGCGCGGTTTAAGGAGGGGGAAGTTTTACAGAGTCGCATTGCACCTGTAACTAATGTTTACTGGATGTTTTCGGGTCCGTGTATGCCTCTAGGTCCATTGGGTAAACCCAAGCTGGCAGTGGCAATTGGTAAGTTCAAAGAAAATCATAAAGATGCTCTTTACAGCGATGCCCCAAATTTACTAGAGCAGGCATGGGAATCGGTAGCGGAGTATCACCAGCAGTTCCTTGACTTTTTTGGTCGTGACGAAGTAACGCTGCCTGGGTATCAGCTAAACAAGAAAATTACGGAATTACAGGAGGTAATGACCAATCGTCAATTGGCGGCAGCGGGTATTGATGAATCAAAATCGTTGTCTGAGATTGTAGAAGAATCTGGAGTTACACAAGAAGAATTAAAAGCTGCTGCCGAAGAAGCGGGTGCTGACTCTGATACAGTTTCCCAACTATTTGACAGCAGCCAGGGCAAGACTAAAATGGTGATGCCTAAAGTTGACTTGCCCGTTGAACTCAAGAAAGCTGAACAAGTAACTGTTTTCACACATCCACGCTGGGGTCAGATGTTTCTGCCTACTTACACTCAGTTCAAGGCAATTCTGGAATCAGAAGACTGGCAGAGCAATCCAACTAACAATAAATTGGTTTGCAAATATCTGGAAGACCCAACAATTAACGTCTTCATCTGGCACAAATTAGCTAAAGCTTACCCAACCCAGCTGGAAAAGGTCTTGCAAATTTTCTTAGATCGTCCAGAGTTGATTCTTGAGCGTGACTTAGACACCTTGCTACAGGAATATAAGAAACCTCTAGAGCCAGAATTACCAGAAATAGCTAGTGTGCCACTGCATTTGCATAATCTATTTCAAGAAGCCATGGCAGAGGTCAGCAAATCCAAGTCCAAGGGTAAAAGCAAAAAGACACAGAAGACAGCACGCGGCTTTAAATAAACGTGACCGAAGCTTGGTAGGATTCTCTTTGCAGTTTCATGCCAGCTTATCCAAATGCCAGCTGCCGTTGTCACACTAAACGCTACTGAACATCAGCACCATTTGATTGTTCAAAGCCCTGCATCCGGGATATCTCTACAGGGGAACCTCAGGGTGCCGGGTGACAAGTCTATCTCTCACCGTGCTTTAATGTTGGGAGCAATCGCTCAAGGAGAAACCCTAATTCGGGGACTACTCTTAGGAGAAGACCCCCGCAGCACTGCTAGCTGCTTCCGAGCAATGGGTGCAGAGATTTCTGAACTGAATACAGAACAGGTCAGTGTAAAGGGTGTAGGACTGGGACAGCTGCAAGAACCAATAGATATCTTGAACGCAGGCAACTCTGGGACTACTCTACGATTGATGCTGGGACTTTTAGCCTCTCACCCAGGACGGTTTTTTACAGTAACGGGTGACAGTTCATTGCGATCGCGTCCTATGTCCCGTGTCGTCCAACCCTTGCAACAAATGGGGGCACAAATTTGGGGGCGTCAGGGAGCAACACTGGCACCTTTAGCCATTCAAGGGCAACAGCTCAAACCCATTCACTACCACTCCCCCATCGCTTCAGCACAGGTTAAGTCCTGTATCCTCCTGGCGGGTTTAATGGCTCAAGGACAAACTACTGTTACTGAGCCTGCTCTCTCCCGCGATCACAGCGAACGGATGCTGAAAGCGTTTGGGGCACAACTGAGCATTGACTCAGATACCAATAGCGTCACGATAACAGGGCCAGCACAACTACAAGGGCAAACTGTTATTGTTCCCGGTGATATTAGCTCAGCAGCTTTTTGGTTAGTAGCCGGCGCAATTGTGCCTGACTCAGAACTACTGATTGAGAATGTTGGCATTAACCCCACCCGCACTGGAGTTTTAGAAGCTCTAGCACTGATGGGAGCTGATATTGAACTAGAAAATCAGCGAATAGTGGCTGGGGAGCCAGTGGCAGACTTACGAGTACGCTATGGACGCCTTAAGGGGTGCCAAATTGCTGGTGATTTGATTCCCCGCTTAATTGATGAGATTCCGATTTTGGCAGTAGCTGCTATTTTCGCGGAAGGAACAACAGTGATTCGGGATGCGGCTGAACTTAGAGTTAAAGAAAGCGATCGCATTGCTGTTATGGCGTCTCAGTTGAACCGGATGGGGGCGCGTGTCACAGAATTACCCGATGGTTTTGAAATTACTGGCGGTACTCCTTTAGTCGGTAGTGAGGTTGATAGTCATACCGATCACCGGATTGCAATGAGTCTTGCAGTTGCCGCCCTCAATGCCACTGGCACAACTACTATTCACGGTGCCGAAGCCGCGGCCATTTCCTACCCCGACTTCACTACCACCTTGCAACAACTCTGCAAGCAGGGATAATTTGACACTCTCCGCCCTAGAAGTGCGGAGATTCTTCGTTCACAGACCCAACTTGCCCTAGCAGGATTGCTCCAACTAAGGTAGAGGTCGAATCTCCCGAAGCGTTCGGGTCTTGAACCCAAGTTCCCATATGCCCTATGGTACTCAAGGCTAATTTCAGGATATTAATTGCGGCATTCGAGTCTCTATCTAAGACAAACCCACATTGACAAACATGAGTTCTCATAGAGTGCGACCATCTTGGTCGCTACTTATATCCAATTTAAATGCGTGACAGCTTACCAAGAAGCATCATTAATAGATTTAGCGAGACAGTGATTTTTGATTAAGTTCTTAATCCTCAAGTCTTCATAGGCTACCAAATCGTTAGATTGGATTATGCAACGCGCTACTCTCTTAGCGTGTTCTTCACGTTGCCAATCGCGAAGCGTGCGCGTTAGCGCCCCACTTATCTTGAGGTGTACTCGCCCTAGTTTATTAATGGCAATATGACGGTTGACAGAGCCTTTTTTCTTACGAGAAACACGCCGTTGCCGAAACTTCAGCCGTTTCTCGCTTGTTCGATAAAACTTGGGGTTAGGAACAGTTATACCGTTACTGTCGGTGTAGAATTGTTTGATTCCTACATCTAAACCAAGAATCCTGCCTGTCGGCATAATGTCTACTTTCTCGCTTTCAACCCTAATCAGGAATTGAACGTAGTAGCCATCAGCTCGACGCACCAACCTCGCTCGTTTTATTTGTTCTAATGGGTAGAAATATAAATCCCACGTCCCTTTAAGTTTGAGCTTGCCTATCCCTTTCTTATCAAGAAAATTGATTGAGCGTCTATCAGGAGAAAGCTTCCAGCCAGAAGTCTTGTACTCTACCGAGCGGCAATTGTTCTTAAACTTAGGAGCACTTTTGCTAAAGCTGGGAAACCCAGCCCAATATAGGGCGTTTACTGCCCCGGCTTTCTCAAAGTTTGAACCCTGCTCAAATAAGTCTAGTAAAGCCTCACGAACTTGCCAAGAACCGAAAACAGCAACACATGGTTCTACAAAATAACGATTTAGCGACGGATTATGTTCATACACCGCCGCACGAATTAGTGGGGAGAATAGTACTCTCTTTAGCCGTTTTGGAAGACCCCCAGCTGCCTTCTTAACTATGAAGGCAACAAACCATACGTTGCTCGTCCTCAATAGCTTGTATCAACCACTGAATATCTTCATTGGATGGATGATAAACACATGGGCTAATCTCTTTCCAAAAAGACTCCAGATTTATCTTTCGTTGTGTCAAGTAGCGTTCACAATACTCATCCCAGGTCATGTTTTCTTCTCCAAAGTCGTTTGACAATCTAGTTATCCCTCTTCTGTCACTTTCCGAATTCAAGGAGTAATTAAAAAAGAGGGTTAGCCATCGGGGAAATAAGAATAAAATTGATTCATGAGGGCAATGAGTTGATGAAAACCCAACAATAAATAACGATTTGGGAAAATCTCTAACCAGGGATAAATTAACCACAATAAGATAATCGGTTGAATAATCAAGCGAAGATTATTAAGAGTGTTTTTCCATCCCTCTTGCTCATTCCATTGTTGATGGCGAGGCAAATCAATCAGAATTTCATCAGAATTAGGTGGGGGTTGAGATGGATGTAAGCAACAGAACACTTTCGTGTTCAAACTAATCATCAAATAAGCACTCATGATCAGTTCCCACCACTTCTCGATTTGCTCAAATTTAGTGAAGCGATAGTCAGTCCAACCTAACTCTTGTTTACACTGTCGGAAACTATATTCAACCCACGTTCTTAACCCGTAAAGATTCCCCAGCATCTTTTTAATTTGAGGAATTTGCTCTACATCCATTGCTCTGACTGCCTTGTAGCGTTTTTACCTTTTATGTATCCTATCTGATTTCTCGGAAACTGACAGAAGCATTTCACGGACGCGAAGGCATCCGTTATGTAATGAAAGAAACAAAATTTCCAAAAGCCTCGAATCATCTGGGTTGGCAAATTTGTTTCTTAGGAGAGGGATAAATAGATTTGTCTTGACATTTGATCGTATTTTGGAAGCCATGATCGAATGGCTTTTTAGCGATCGCAAATAGATTAGCCGTAAATTTCTCCTTGAGAATTTGTACACGATTACCCTGGTTTTACCCCAACTACGTCAAAATCGTGCCACCCATGAGTCTAGAGTAGCGATACTCCAACTCATCTCTCATTAAAGGCCAACTCTCGAGTGTCTCATCGTTGAGAATTATCTTCTCCGCTGCATCTCTGGCTAAGTTCAATACTTCTTGGTCTTCTACTAAACTGGCCAGTGCAAAATCAGCCAACCCTGATTGGCGCTTACCCAATACCTCACCTGGGCCACGGAAGCGCATGTCCATTTCTGAGATGAAAAAGCCATCCTGCGACTGTGCCAATACTCCAAGGCGCTGCTTAGCCGTATCAGTTTTAGAACCACTCATCAGTAGACAGTAAGATTGGTGAGAGCCACGACCGACACGACCCCGCAATTGGTGCAACTGAGATAACCCAAATCGCTCTGCATTCTCAATCATCATCACCGTAGCATTTGGGACATCCACACCTACTTCAATCACCGTAGTAGAGACAATAATTTGAGTCTGGTTATCCCGGAAAGCATTAAGTACCTCATCCTTCTCAGCTGAATTCATCCGACCGTGAAGCAGTCCCACCTGAAATTCTGGGAAGATACTTTCAGAAAGTCGTTGATGCTCTTCAACAGCCGATCGCACGTCCAACTTTTCCGACTCTTCTATCAGAGGCAATACAATATAGGCTTGACGCCCCTGCGCGATTTCTCGACGGATGAGGTCATAGGCGTGGTTGCGTTCTTTGCCCGATAACACAGTAGTGTGAATCTCCTGACGCCCTGGTGGCAGTTCATCAATCTGACTCACGTCTAAATCTCCATGCAATGTCAGCGCTAGTGTCCTAGGAATTGGTGTTGCTGTCATTGTCAGGACGTGAGGAGACTGACCCTTTTGCTGTAAACGCGCCCGTTGCTGCACACCAAACCGATGTTGCTCATCAATCACCACTAAACCTAGGCGATGAAAATTCACGGGGTCTTGAATTAAAGCATGAGTCCCCACCAAAAGCGGTAGTTCACCCGTTTCTAGCTGAGCATGAATTTGACGGCGCTTTTTTGCAGTAGTGGAACCTGTCAGCAGTTCGACTGGCAGATGTAGGAGGTTGAACCAGCTGACTAACTTACGATAATGCTGTTCTGCCAAAACTTCTGTAGGGGCCATCAGCGCGGCTTGGTAACCCGATTGGATGGCTGCAAGAATAGCAATGACGGCAACGACGGTTTTTCCGGAACCCACATCTCCTTGTACCAACCGATTCATCGGAGTAGATGATTGCAAGTCGTTGAGAATGTCGCTAACTACTCGCTTCTGAGCACCTGTTAACTTAAAAGGCAATAGTTGATTGAATTGGTCAATTAGTTTACCAGTAGGAGCGAGTACAGCACTGTTGTGAGCTTGCTTTTGAGCTTGACGACGCTGGAGAAACCCTAACTGCAAGTAGAAAAACTCATCAAAGACTAATCGGCGTCGGGCGACTGATAAAGTATCGCTGTCTGGAGGAAAATGGATATTGGCGATCGCATCCTTCACCCCTACCAACCCGTACTGATTCCGCAAGGCAACTGGAAGCGGGTCTCTAAGCTGAGAAACGAATGGCAACACCGCAATTATCGCCTCTCTCACCACATCAGCTGGCACCCCATCGGTTAGAGGATAAACTGGCACCACTCGACCAATTTTAATCGAGTCAATACTGCCTCCAGGATGGTTTAAGACTTCCAATTCCGGGTTTTCTAGGGTCACGCCATACTTATTCTTTTTCACCAAACCCGCTGCTGCTACCACCGACCCTTCAGGATATCGACTCTTTTGTAGTTCCTGCCAGCCACGATTACTGTAGCGAGTACCAGCAAAAAAACGACTGATTTTGATTTGACCTGTAGGGTCTTTCAGAAGCAACTCAAAAATGGTTAATTTCTTATTGCGAGGGCTAGTAAAACAGCTACAGCGCTTAACCGTACCAATTACAGTTACGGTTTCACCTGCTTCTAATTTGTTGATATTGACCTGACGGGCATAATCAATATGGTCACGCGGGTAATAATAGAGAAGGTCGCGAATATTGTACAGACCCAAACGTGCCATATATCCACTTTTTGTGCGTCCCACCTCCTCTACCTCAATTAACGGTTGATTAAAATTTATTGTCCGGTTTTCCGTTTCCTTGCTTTGAGGCTGAACTAAGGGCGTTGTTCTAGGGGTTTTGAACTTAGGATGCTCAGATACTTCAGTGGTAGCAATATTAGGAGCGTCTGTGGTTAAACTTTGATCGAAGCGACGTTCAATATCTTGCTGTAGCTGGTGAAGAAAGCGGCGAGTTTCTTCTATCAGATGTTGTCTTTCTTGAGAATTCATCTGATGATAACGGGCAAACTCGTTGGCAGTTTCCTGCCATTTGCGGCGCTCAATTGGCATTAGAATATTCGGGGTTTTGCCGAAACTCAGGCAAAGAAACTCACTAAAGCGGTACTCGTTGCCCATTAAGTCAATAAAGCCCTTGTCAGCTTCTACTGAAAGAGCTTTTTGCAATCGTACCCAATCTGGTGACCCTGTTCTCACAACTTTCCCCTATAGCTATAGCAGTTGTTTGTTGTTTGTTGTTTGTTGTTTGTTGTTTGTTGTTTGTTGTTTGTTGT
>DALYIW010000351.1:0-7878 GCA_031970155.1 Coleofasciculaceae cyanobacterium CTOTU46601
GCGCCATTGAAATGCCTTAAGTAAGGATGGCTGAAAGTCAGCTAGATTAAATTGCTCATTAATGTAAGAATTGAGAGGTTCTAGTACCCCGTATTTCATGAGTAAAGGGGCTTCAAAAGCGTCTAAATAAAATATGTCTGGAGCCGCATCTCCAATTAATCGAGTCTTAATAACATCCATATATTGGTCATTAATGATTTCATGTTTGACCTGAATATTTGGATGGCTAGATTCAAATTTATTTAGTACCTGTTCTAGCAGTTGTTTTTCGTTAGGATTGCTTTGCCAACCACTCATCGTTACTGTGGTAACTCCTTCTTTCACTGGGGAGCTACAACTCGTTAAGGTGATAATTGCAAGCAGTAAGAAAACCCATAACTGGAGGGTTTTTTTCATAGTTTCAATTTTCTGCCACTGACAGCGAATACGACTTGACCCCCTATCTCGTGTGGGGTCAGGCTTTTTGCTTAATCCCTATATTTTCTGGGAGTTCTATTTCCAGCCTACAAATATAAGTTAGTCAAAACTTCTTTACAAAAATAAAGATATAAGTTAATTAAAACTTCTTTACAAAAATAAATTTGAAGAGAAAAAGCGATTAAATGCCAATAAGTTCATAGAGAACATTTTAGCGCTATTTTTTTTAATAGTCAGGCGCTTAAGTAGCTGAACGTTACAAAACCTAAAATTGATCCCTAGCGTGAAACTCTATCGGAAAGTATCAAAAGCCTACAAACAAAAGCAGGGAGGTCTAAAAGTATGATGTTGCTTGCGCTTCATTCGATTGGGTTAAGCAGGTGCAGGAAGTCAAGAGCCAGCCGAGCCAGCGAATCAGTTCTTAGATGCTATCAACTAGGCTCTACCGATTTGAGGCAATGAACTGGAAGCATAGTATTGTACAGCCACGGCATTGCTAATCACAATCTGCGTAACATCACTCAACATAGCAGCAACTCATCGAGTCTCGCTCCTAAGCAGGATGCAACTATACAATCCGAGCTTCAAAGTTGTAGTTAGAGTTGACAAAGCTTTCCAGGTTACTAACACTGTAGAGCCAGCATCCCTACGCGATCAAATCAAAAAGACCTTAGCCTGTTCTCAAAAGCGGGGTACAAGATAGCAGGGCTAGACTTGCATGAAGAATAGCCCCATTGTGCGATCGCTATACCACTATCATCAGTCCTGCCAATATTAAGCCATGACTGGAGTAGCTTGCTTTTGCTTAGCCAACTCTACCAGACGACGAATGCGCTCCTCTGTAGGTGGATGAGTCCGGAACAGAGACATCAAACCTTGTGTAGACAGAGGATTAACAATCAGTAGGGGTGACATTGCTGGATTACCGTTCATCGGGATTTGATGACCCATTGCCTCAAGCTTCTCAAGGGCACCAGCCAGCGCTAAGGGATTACCTGTAATTTCAGCAGAACCCAAGTCCGCAGAGAATTCACGGGTGCGAGAAATACCCAATTGAATCAGCGCCGCCGCAATTGGAGCGAGGACAATTAGAAACAGTACGCCAAAAGCATTGCCACCTCGCCGATTGTCGCGAGTCACTGGGCCATAAAGTGCCCCAAAAGTGAGTATCCGTCCGATGAAGGTGATTGCTCCGGCGATAGTACCTGCAACGGCCTGGGTAAGGGTATCCCGGTTGCGGACGTGGGTGAGTTCGTGAGCTAAGACGCCTTCGAGTTCCTCTGGCGAAAGTAAATCGATAATTCCTTGAGTTACAGCTACGGTAGCGTGTTCGGGGTCTCGACCTGTGGCGAAAGCGTTAGGGGATTTTGTGGGTACAAAGAATATTTTAGGCATGGGGATGCCAGCGCGATCGCTTAAAGACGCCACCATATCATAAAGTTCCGGAGCTTCCTCGCGAGCTAGAGGTTGAGCATTGTAAGCTGCCAAAGCTGCTTGATCTGAGAAATACCAAGAACTAAAACTTGTGACTGCTGCCAAAGCGAGACCCATATAAAGTCCCTGCTCATTTCCCACCAGGTAGTAGCCCCCTAAAACTAGAAGACCACTGAGCAGCCCTAGTAAACCTGCTGTCTTAATTTCATTGATTCCTAGCATAATATCGATAAACTGATGTTAAAGATTTTATTGCAATTGTTCTTTAAGTTCTCAGATATTGCTACGAGCTGGTCTCTATCTTATGAAATAAAGCTGGCTATTCCGATTGGTAGGTAAATACTAGACTAGAGTGAGGGCGAGCCAAACTTTGATTTTTGGCGAAAGTAATTATGTAGATGATGACTTGCCTCTTGATGACTCGAAGCCAGCTTTTTTATCATTTCCTTCGACATCAGCTGTAAAGAAGGCTTGCACTAATAACCAGAATGCCCAGCCCACTCCAAGACCAAAAAGGATAAGCATCAAAGGAGCTAGCCCTGCAAAGGGAGCAACGATCATCATCAGCAACAAGCCGATTAGTACCAGTTTCACTAGTGGATTATTCATTTTCTATGTTTTCCTCATCATCTATCTGTTTGGTAATATCTAAACTATCTCAGATAGACTTGAGTAAAGTTATCTAACCGAAGAAGTAAAAATTTGTTATTTGTTATTTGTTGTTTGTTGTTTGTTAAAAAATACCAGGTATAGCACGCACAATCTGGCAATGTATGTCAGTATTACTATTGTAAGAACGGCTTGATCTGTGCCGTATATCCGTCCGGTCGTCCTGAAGAACTGTGTCGTGACTGGGCGTTTTAAGTAATGGGTGCAAGGAAAGAAAGATCATGACCAAACAGAATGACAAATCACTCCAGATTCAAGAAATAATCGGACTCAAGCAGACACATTTTGCTGACTTAATTAGAGCTGCACAATTGATTTTTGACCCAGGTGGAGGAGTTTCTGGAAGAAATGTAGAAGTTGATTGGCAAGAGTTAGGCATTCCTGTGGGTGTTGAGGAAAATCTTAGAGCTATGGGAGAGCGGTATCGATATTCATCTCCTCACGTTCCAGTTGAAACGATTTGGGAGCAGTTGACTCCAGAAAGTCGTAGTTGGTTTCTTGAGAATAAAGACGACTTGTGGCAAATTGAAGAAGCTTTCCCAGCTCTTGACGAAGACTAAACATTCAGTTTAAACCCCTTATGTCGTACCCTCAGTTTGTTTACAGTTATGCCGTGTGCCAGTTGAGAAAGCGTAATGTGGAGTACTGACAAAATCGATTGTAGCCAGATATCTTCTTGTCAAACCTCTTGGTGTTGAACAATGCCGATACATCGGTCTAGGAACCGTCAGGATGGATACTTGGCAGCAGCTCTAGGCGGCGCGACAGGTGCTGTAGCGCTAATGATTTGAGGTTAATTTCTGGGGTTGCCTATGTAAAGGAATTCATGCCGAAAAAGGAAGTTGTGAGCATTGCTGTGCATTACTTCCCTACTTGTAGCCATACGGGTCAATCTTCAACTTATGCGGTTCAGATATGAGCAGGGGTTATTTCACCTTCTATTGAAGAATTACGCAATGCAAATTTTCTCCAACACCTAAGTAATAAGCTGTCGGAGTTAGCTTAGGTTAAAAACTCAATTAGGCAAATTTTTATGTATGGTTAAAAACCAACTTTTTTATTAAGTTTTTACAGTATTGTACGACTTAATAAATTTACTTCAAGGAAGCTTAATATGAGCAAGCGAGTTATCTTCAGAATTGACCAAGGTGATTTCGAGCAAGGTTTTCCTGTGACCTTAACGATAAAGGAGAATGGGGAGGTTTGCGCTCCACAGATCAGGGGTAGACTTGCACCAGCAACAGAAGTTATTGAGCGTTACAATGACTGGCAACAAGCTTACTACTCTTGGGGACAAAGTAACCGCTGGTGGAGACAACGGATTGAGGTTCCACCGCAAATAAATACCAACTATTCGAGTGATGAAATTGAGAAGAAGCCTAAAATTTATGCTCAGCAGTTTGAAGAGGCTCTAAATAAGTGGTTAGATAGTTCTGATTTAGAGGAGCTAAGGGAGGAACTGCTATATACACTTAACAAAGATGATTCAGTAAGCTTTATTGTAAAAACTGACAACAAAGAATTACAGAGGCTACCCTGGGAGCTATGGCGTTTACTTAAAAAACGTTATCAGGCTGAAGTGGCTTTGAGCAACAGAAGCGCACAGATTAAGGGTGCTTTAAGCAGTTCAGTTAAAATTCTCGTGATTCTGGGTAGCGACGAAAACATTGATATTCAAAGCGACTGGACTATTCTTAGAGAAAAATTACCAAAAGCCGAATTAGTTTTACTGGAAAAACCCAGCGCAAATGAATTTAGAGAAACAATAAGAAGTCAGTCTTGGGATCTTATCTTCTTTGCGGGTCACAGTTCAACTCAACGAGAGGAAAATGATGCAATAATTTCAATTAATGACCAAGATGATTTATCGCCTCAGCAGCTAAAAAATTCTTTAGAAAAAGCAGTAATAAATGGATTGAAACTGGCGATTTTTAATTCCTGTGATGGATTGGGGTTAGCACGACAACTAGAAACTTTGCAAATTCCTCATATCATCGTGATGCGGGAGCCAGTTCACGATAAAGTTGCACAAAAATTTCTGAGTGGTTTTCTCACAAGTTTTGCTGAAGGGGCTTCTTTACATGACGCTGTGCGCGAAGCTAGAGACCAATTAAGGTTAATAGAAAATCACTCTCCTCAAGCCTCTTGGTTACCTGTAATTTTTCAAAATCCAGAAGAACCCCCGCTATTTTATCCGCTAGAAAAATCACATAAAAATTCAAAAAAGAGACATAAACTCAAGAAACTGGCTAGCTGGGGGATGGGTGCGATCGCACTACTCACTTTAGCTTTTGGAATCTCTAAAACTATCGAGTTGGGAAAAGATTCTACCCTGGCTCCTGGAATCAGCCTGGGAGAAGAAATTCTGAGCCAAAATACTACCCCTGAAAAACAAGCAGGCGCAGAAGCATTTGGGAAAAAAAACTACCAGAAAGCAATAGCAAGCTTTAAAGCATCTCTCCAGAATAATCCGAACGATCCGGAGGCACGAATTTATTTAAATAATGCAAGAGCGGCTAAGAATAACAGAGATATCATTAAAATTGCTGTCAGTGTACCGATTGGATCAGTTCAACCGATAGCAGAAGAGATGTTACGGGGTGTTGCGGAAGTTCAAGAGGAGATTAATCAAGACGATGACGCGATTAGCGGTAAGTCATTACAGGTGGTTATCGCTAATGATAATAACGACGAAAAAAAGCTCACTCAAGATGTTGCTCATAAGTTAGTCAAAGACCCCGCCATTTTTGCAGTAATTGGACATAATGCGAGTAGTGCTTCTGTTGCAGCAGCTCCTATTTATCAAGAGGGGAAATTAGTCATGATTTCTCCAACAAGCTTTGCGAACGAATTGAAAGGGTCATCCTATGTTTTTCGCATGGTTCCTCGAATTACTTTTTTTGCCGCGCAATTATCTAATAGTATTGGTAAATCAACTGTTAAACCCAAAGTGGCAATTTGTGTAGATAGAAGCTCTCTGGATCAGTTAACCTTTAAAAAAGAATTTCAGGATGTTATTTCAGGCTATAAAGGACAATACATCGATATACCTTGTAACCTTGCCGACTCCAGTTTCAATCCGATTACTGTAGTTGAAGCAATTAGAAAGAATAATGCTAACAGCCTGATGGCGGCACCTTATGTAAATAACCTGCCAAAGGTGCATGAACTCTTCAAGGTGGTTCGAGAAAATCAGTTATCGATAAAGCTGTATGGCTCTCCAACTATGTATAACGATAGAGCGATCGCGTGGGGAGGAGAATCAGTAGAAGGGTTGACATTATCAGTCCCCTACTACCCCGATACGACAGAAAAGGATTCGTTTCAAAAACTTTGGAAGACAGAACTGAATACCTGGCGATCGCCTTTAGCTAAGGATACAACAAAAGCGATCGCGGCGGGTTTACGACAACTACTGCAAGAAGAACAGCCAACTCGTCAGAAATTAGACACCGTCCTGAGAGACCAGAATTTTAAAGTTAAGGGTGTCACTGGAGAATTTAAGTTCAACAAAGATACAGGCGAACGTGAATTTCTCTTTAAGGAAGCACGCTCTGATGCTTTAATCAGAGTTCAAGACGGTAAATTTGTCAAGATTGAACATTGATCAGCTGCTGTTCATTTACTCGTTTTTTGTTGACGGTTGATGGTTGACGGTTGATGGTTGACTGGTAACTGCTGAGTGTGAACGGGTTTCTTCTCAACAGTTAACGGCTACAAGTGCGATCGCTTTTTGATTTCGTTACGTCGAACTCAGATCTAGAAAAGAAAGTTAAGCTGAAATCAACTTCTCCAAAGCCCTTTGCAACTGTTGCGTTAACTCAGAAGCAGCAACTCTTGCAGCATGACGACTGGTTTGATAGGTTAACCAGCGATCGCTAACTGAAATCGGTTCCCCCACACTCACCCGCGCCTGTCGCCAACCTAATTGAGGACGGCGAGGTATTTTTTTCCCCTTAATTCGGGCGATGAGATCAAACATGATCAGCGCCGTTTCAGCAAAGCGTTCAACCGTAGGCTTTTCCTTGACATAAGTTCCGGTTACAGCGGTGAAACTTTCCACCAAACGCATGTGCCGCAGGCGCAACTCAGCCTCCTGGGCTACCCAGTCCCTTAAACCCCGTTTGAGGGGTGGTAAAGCATTTAAAGCCTGGATGTCTGAGAAATCATCTAGGTACACATAACGCCAACCCGCTTCCTCTAAACGGCGACAGCGATCGATGATCGTTCCATTTGGCTGTAGACCAAAATATTCCTCGGTAACTCGCAAAGCAACATCTAGTAAGCGCTGGAGTCGAACCTCTAGTACTTGATGGGGATTGGCAGATGAATCAATCCCCATTGAAGAGAGTTCTGGCAAGTTCTGATGGTAGAACCGTTGATAAAACTGTTCCATCTCACCCAGGAGATGTTCGCCGAGGTGAAACAGGCGTTGATAGTAAATTTCTGGTGGGTTATCAATAGCAGATGGCTCAATGTGCTGCACAGGCAAACCGCTATCAGCTTCCAGTTGACTCAATAACCAATCCAGTTTCGACCAAGGCGGTTCGACGTAACTATACTGAATGCCGATTGGTAGAATAAAAACTTGCTCAGGACGATTAGCTTTATGCAGATCTTCCACACACCAGAACCCCAGTTGAGCAACACCTGGTTCTAGGGGACTAATAATTTCACTATGACCGTTAGTTGCTCCTTCTGGAGCTACTGCTATAGGGAATTTACCATTAACAAACAACTCCCGTGCCGCTCGCATACCACTCCAGTCCAGTTGCTTGCCCCGATGGATTGGAGTCCCACCTAACCGAGAAAAGAACCAACCCAGCCAATCACCCGCCCACAGTGTCATACCTCGTTCGTACATAAAATGAGAGTGAATTGGGTATTGCAACCGAATTCCTTGTTGACGAGCAACCCGTGGCACGGCGCGAGAAAGCAGGTACCACATACACAGCGGATCGTCCACTTCCGGGTGATGAAACGCTATTAAAAAGCGAATCTTGCCAGCCTGAAATTTTTGGTAAAGATCGACCAAGCCTTCAACATTCACGGCTTCAACGTGGGAGATACCAGCGGGTAACCAGCGCCGCAGCCGGAAGCGTAGCATGACTGGTAGAAACCACTGGGCAACTTGGAGGACAAGCGGGTTAAAGTGTTGTGGAATAAATTCTAGTCGTGGTTGAGCGTGGTGCATTAAAGCGGACAAGGTTACTGCATTACCAATAAGAATAAGATGTATGTGTTCACTGCTCATCTGCCAGACGCACGAAAAAATGGCGACGATGACGAAGAATAGACCTATCTTGATGAATTTGATCAGGACTTACGCATAGATACCACATATAGTAGGGGTGAACG